>JBFHVA010000008.1:0-35036 GCA_041589735.1 Gammaproteobacteria bacterium
CTCGCTTCGTCCGCCGGCCTTGGTTTCTCAATCGGCGATTCGGGCGCCGCACCGCCGGCACCGGCAGCCGCAGGTCGGAATGCGAGCATTCGCAGCAACGCCATCTCGAAGCCGCCGCGAGGATCAGGCGCCAGGGGCAGATCACGCCGCCCGATCAATCCAATCTGATAAAACAGCTGAACGTCCTCCGCCGGCATTCGACCCGCAAGCTCCTTTACCGCTTCGTTCTCGGGCCGACCTTCCAGGGCATCGGGGACGGCTTGCGCCAGCGCAATTTTCTGCAGCAAAGAGAGTACCGCGCTTAATGCTTCGGCAAAGTCGGTCACCTCACTGGCGAGCGCGTCCACGGCCGCCATCACCGACTTGGCGTCGCCCTCGGCGAGCGCCTCCAGCAGACTTTGTACCTGCCCCGAATCGAACGCCCCGAGCATGGCCCTGACCTCGGCCGCCTTGAGCTGGCCGCCTCCGAAGGCGATCGCCTGGTCCAGCAGGCTGAGCGCATCGCGCATGCTGCCGTCCGCCGCCGCCGCGATCAGTCGAACGCCCTCCGGCTCCGCCTCGACGCCCTCGTCTTTGAGAATGGTCTCGAGATGCTCCGAGATCTGCTCTGGCGGGAGACGCTTCAGATTGAACTGAAGGCAGCGCGACAGCACCGTGATGGGCAGCTTTTGTGGATCCGTCGTCGCGAGCAGAAACTTGACGTGGGGCGGCGGCTCTTCGAGGGTTTTGAGCAACGCGTTAAAGCTCTTGTCCGAAAACATGTGCACCTCGTCGATGAGATACACCTTGTAGCGGCCGCGCGTCGGCGCGAACTGCACGTTATCCATCAGCTCCCGGGTCTCGTCGACCTTGGAGCGCGAGGCGGCGTCTACTTCCAGCAGGTCCACGAAGCGGCCTTGGTCGATCTCGTTGCAGCTGGAACAGCTTCCGCAAGGCGTCGACGTCACGCCCTTCTCGCAGTTCAGGCACTTCGCCAGAATGCGCGCCAGGGTGGTCTTGCCGACCCCCCGGGTACCGGTGAACAGAAACGCGTGGTGCATCCGGTCCACGTCCAAAGCATTCTTGAGCGCGCGCACCACGTGGTCCTGCCCCACCATCTCGGAAAAGTTTTTCGGCCGCCATTTGCGCGCCAGAACCTGGTAGCTCATTTGAAATCGAGTTCCGTTTGCTGCGATGCCTGGAAACATCGCCCGCAAGATGCCGCGGGCCGATTGAATCACGACATTATACGCAGGCGCGTCCCCGGGTTCAGGTGCGATTCTTGAGCCTTAGATTACGCGAGCTGCCCGCCGCGCGGGGCGCTCCGAAGAGTCACAAAGCGGGATTCCCTGCTTACCGGTCCGCCTGATTCAAGGCGTCGCGGACAAGGCTGCTCTGACAGCGGGCGTCGATAATACCTCGGACAAGTGGAAGCGTCGGGGTTCGCGTTTACAGACGCCAGTCGGCAGTGTCGTCCAGGGACACGGTTTCTATGCCGGTAGCGGCCTCCACTTCCTCCTGCTCCGGAGCAATGAACTCTCCGTGAACGAAGTCGATACCCGCGGAAATAACGCCGTGCAAACCGTTGGCGTCACCGATACCGCGCGAAATGGTCATCAGGTTTTTCCTGAAGGCGAATTCCAAAAGCTTACGGCTTTCCATGGAAGACTTCTCTTTACCAATCAGCGACGCGGTGCAGTCATCAGACAACACGATCAGGTCAAAGCTGAACTGAGCAAGACACACTTTGCACATGGCCGGACCTTCAACATCCTTGAGCACGAATCGGATGCCGTGCTTGTTGCTCAAGCTCCGGCATATCGGCACCACTTCTTTTGTATGCCGCATCAACGTTTCCGGAGAAATAGCCAGCAATATCCTTCCAAGCCGCTGGTTGACGCCATACTCGGAAACCAAGTCATCCAGCCACGAGGAAAGCTCGGAATCACGGGTGGTCGCCTCGCTAATATAGATTAGAAAAGCCGGCCTGCGGTCGGCCGTCTGCCTACCCGAAAAAAGTCGCTTGACGGACTCATTAATGCTCCACCGGTCAATCGCTTTTGCCAGGATCTCATCTGACTTCGAATCAAATACGTTCTTAACCGGAACAAGTTCACCAGAGGGCGAAACAAAGTGCGGATCGATTTCGAAAAAATTGTCCAAATGCACCGCCGAACCGCGGTCCGATACTGCGGAAATAGCTCCGAACATGGCTTGAATACGATTGTCATTTATCGCACCATGCACGTCGAAATCGCCGCTTCCAGGTTGTTGCACGGCCGCTACTTCGACGTCGGCACCCGGGTGAACAAGCTCGAAGGTGCTGCCTTCCTTATCAGACGCCTTGTTTATCGCCGTTTCGGCATGTCCGAACAGGCGATACACACTCACCGCGCGGGAGTTGATAACCACTGCACCCACGCTGACGGTGACTGGAATTTCCTTGTCGTCCACAGTAGGTGGTGATGTGCTGATACGATTACAGAAGTTTTGTAGAACTGCCTCCAGCGCGCTGTCGTTCTCGTACCCTCCAATGATGATGCCGATGGACGCATCGCTGAAGCGAGTGGCCCGCGGGCGGTAGCTGCCGAATCTGAATAGTTCCAGCCCAATGTTGGCCAAGTACCGGGTCACATCCTCTAAGGTCAGCAGTCCCAAGGACCTCCGCAGTCCGTCGTATCCGTCAAGGCGTATCAGCACAAGGGCCCGTGTTTCGTTCTTTTCCGCCTCGTCAAATGCCAGGTCAAGCTGGCCATAAAAGAAAGATTTGCTGAATTTCGCTGAAGTGAGGGTAAGCGAAGTTTCTGCGCTGGATTCTCTGTAGCGCACGTTCAGCGCGTCGGCAATCCCTTCAGCAAGCTTGTGCGCGCTCAAGTCCTGCTTCCTGAGAAAGTCGTGCGCCCCGTGGCGCAATGCTTTTACCGCGACTTCCTCGTTATCCGCGGAGGTGAGCAGCACGGTTGCGGGAAATCGACTGTTCTCGTGCTTAAAAGTCCTCAGCCAATCAAGGCCATTATCCTCGGGCCCCAGGTGGTGGTCGAGAATAAGGACGTCGAATCGGGCCCAGTTGAAGTCAACATCCGGCCTGCCGGATGCCGTTGGATCGTAGGGATGAAGTTCGGCGTGCGGAAATGCCTCCGAAAGAAAGCTCATGACTTTCTTTCGGAACTCTGCATCCGGCTCGATGACCAGTACCTTCATTAGAATCTAATTCGCGAAGCTCCGTGTACGGTAGGCGACGAATCCTGTCCGCATTACTTGATCGTTTCAAACACCTTCGATTCCTGCCTAATGATAGTCCAATGACCCCTTAAGTTAAGGCGAGCGAGATTCTATCTGTCTACTGTTGCGCATGTCACTGCCCCGTTAAACGGACGGACGCACCATCGCCGAAGGGGGGCCGCGAGCGCAGCGAAAAAATGCCGATGAAACAGGTTTGTTCGCTGGCTCTATTCTCCGAGCTGTACTGACTCGATTCCGGATACGGTTTCGATCTCTTCCTGCTCGGGAGCGACGAAATCACCTTGGACCAGGTCGATGCCGGCAGAGATCACCGTATGCAGGCCGTTGGCATCTTCAACGCCCCGGGAGAGCGTCAGGGCGTCCCCCTTCACCGAGGCGAGCTTGGAAAGCTCTTCAATCTCTGGGCCGCTCTTGATCAGTTTCTGAACCAGGGCCTCGGTCAACACGACCAGGTCAAACGGATGGTTTGAAAAACAGACTTTGCAAAGCGCGGGGTCCTCCACGCCATCCAGCGCAAACCTGAACGCGTGCTTGGATTTCAGGTGCTGCATCAGCGCCACTATCGGCTTGGTATTGCGCATCAGCACGTCCGGTGTCACCGAAAGCACGAGCTCTTTGAACTCCTTTTTGGTGCCGTAGTAACGAATCAGTTCTCCGATCCAGCGGGATAAGTTGATGTCGTTGTACGATACTTCGCCAAGCCCGATGAGAAAGCCGGGCAGCTGGCCCTCGGGGAGGTCTCCGGCCAGAAGACGGCCCACGCATTCCCGGATTTTCCAACGGTCGACCAGCCGGGAAAGGGTGCCGTCGGCAAGCTTGGCTAGAATCGGACCAGCGGGAAGACTCTCCCCCGTAAGCGCAATGAAGTTCGGGGCGACCTCGAAGAATTCGTCAAATCCGAGCGCGGCACTCTCTCCCGAGACTGCGGTGATCGGGCGAAACATGGCCTGAATCCTGTTTTCCCGCATCGCGGACTTGGCGTCGAAAACGTCGTCGCGCGGTACCGCACCGGGTTTCATCTTCATCGTGGCCCCGGTGCTCGCAATAACGAAGGAGTTGCCTTCGGTTGCCGCCGCTTCCGCTGCTGCCTTCTCTGCCTGCTCCAATAATCCGGGCACGCCCGGTTCTCGGGACAGGATTCGTGCCACGCCGATGCTGACGGTGATGGGAACCGCCGAATCCTTGATCAGAGGCGGCGATTGATCGATACGTTCGGTCAGCTTTGTTATCAAACCCTTGAGTCCTGATTCACCGTCGTAGCCGCCGACCAGAAAGGCAATCGAAGAGTCGGTGAATCGAGTCGCCCGCGGAGAGTATCTGCCGATCCTGAAAAGCTCTGTACCGACATTGGCAAGAAAACGCGCGAGCTCATCCGTCGCCAGCACACCAAGAGATTTCTGCAATGCGTCATAGCCGTCCATCTTGATGAGGATGACCGCGCGGTTTTCACCTTTCTCCGCTTCCTCAAATGCAAGGTCGAACTGGCCGTAAAAATAAGACTTGCTGAACCTCGATGCGTTGATGGTAAGGGAATGAGTGATATTCTCCTCTTCCGCCCGTACGTTAAACGCATCAGCAATGCTTTCCGCCAGCCGCTTTGCGTTCAGATTCTGTTTCTTCAAATAGTCATGGGCACCAAAACGCAGAGCGCGCACCGCTACTTCTTCACTGCCCGCCGCAGTGAGCAGAATAGTGGCGGGAAACTTCTTATCGTTCTTCTTGAATTCTCTAAGCCAGTCGAGTCCGTTCTCGTTCTCGCCCAGGCGATAGTCGAGAACGAGCACGTCGAAGGCGGACCAGTCGAAGCCGGCGTCCGGCCGGCCTTTGGCCGCCGGGTCGTACAGATCCACCCCCGCGTCTGGAAACGCCTTGTTCAGAAAGCGCTGCAGCAGGTTTCGATAGTCGGGGTCATCCTCGATGACGAGAACGCGCTTGGGAACTTGATTAGTCAACTTACCCGCCCGGCCGGTCCAAGAATTTGGTTCTAATTCGGCGCGCAGAATTCGTTTCACGCGCTCGGCGCGCCCTTTATCGATAGTAGCCTAATCTGGGCGGATTTCCGGATATCCGGCTGAATTATCAGGGGATTGTCATTCGCTGGAGAGCATTTCCACGCCGTATTCCAGGGCCGCGTCGATAAGCCACTCCCACATGGCGAGACCGAAGCTGCGAAACACGTAAAGGTCGAAGGTTTGATCGCCTATGCAATGGATTTGGACGTTGAGGTGACCGAGAAGACTCGAGGCGCACTCGTTGACCTTGAATCCTTCCAAATCGAGAGGACATCCTTTTAGCATCACGTCTCTCGCTTTGGGGCCCGCAATCCGAATGACGGTGCGCGCATGGCTCAAGTCGGTGACGGTGGCTCCGCTCGGTTCAAGCGCTCGACGCAAATCCACCAGAAAGTCCCTGGCGGGCGTCGACGGCGAGACGACCAGCCACTGACCGGGACCATTCCAGAGCAAGGTGCCGCCTTTACCGGTACAGGCGCGGCGCGGTTCGGGCGTGGACTCCAGCGCCAAATAGCCCAGCGCCGTTGCCAGACGGGATTCCTTTGGCGCGCCGTTGATCTGGGCGATGGTCGCAGGTTTTTGCTCCTCCAGCACGGCCCCCGGAAGCCCGCCGGTACCGGCGGTGCGCAGCCTGCTTTTCGGGTGGTCGCTTAAAGCGGTTCTTTCGACGACTTCAGCCACGGGGGAGTTTACCTTCAGGATCAATGAATACCGGATGGGTCACTTTCACCGGCACGTGCGTGTTCGTGAGCGGCGAGGATGCATAGAGCAGCTCATCGCCGTGCTCGCTGGGATCCTCGAGAAGGGCCAGCGCGATCTCTTTTCCGAGGTTCGGGCTGTAACAGGTGGAGGTCACGTGACCGAGCATGTGGACGGGTCTGTCAGCGTTGGGGTTCCACACAAGCTGCGCGCCCCTGGGGATATGTCTGCCGTCCTCGGATACCAGACCGACGAAACCCCGTCGCGCGGATTTCTTCAGCGCGGGACGTTCCAGGGACCGCTTGCCGATGAAGTCGCCCTCCTTTCGCTGCATGGCGTCGAATCCGAAGTCCGACGGCACCGTGCGTCCGTCCAGCTCGGCGGCAACCACGTGCCCCTTTTCAATTCGCAGAATGCTCATGGCCTCGGTGCCGTACGGCGTCACCTCATACTCTCTGCCCGCGTCCAGCAGTCGTTTCCACACGTGCAGGGCAAAATTCGACGGCGTGTGAACCTCGTAGGCCAGCTCCCCGGAAAACGTCATGCGGAAGATGCGTACCGGCGCATCCGCGACCGTGGTTTCCAGATAGCCCATGAATGGTAGCGCCTCGTTGCTCAAGTCCGCGCCGTCGCAGGCCAACGCCAGCAGGTCGCGACTTCTCGGGCCCGCCACAGCCGCGGCTGCCCACTGATCGGAGACGGAGGTTAGATGGACGTGCAGCTCCGGCCATACCGTCTGCGCGTAAAACTCGAGATGCCCCATGACCGGCCCCGCGTTCGCCGTGGTGGTGGTCATGTAATAGATATTCTCGGCCACCCGCGTGGTGGTGCCGTCATCGAAAATGAATCCGTCCTCCCGCAGCATGATGCCGTAGCGGCAACGGCCCACCTTCAGATTCTTCCATCGGTTGATGTAAACACGTTCCAGAAATTCACCCGCATCGCGACCCTGGATTTCGATTTTTCCCAGAGTCGAAACGTCGACGATGCCGACGCCCGATCGCACGGCCCGGGCTTCACGGTATATGGCGTCCATCATCGACTCGCCGCTGTGGGCATAGAATTGAGGTCTGAGCCATAAGCCCGCGGTGACAAAGCGGGCGCCAGCACGTTCGTGCCAGGCGTGCATCGGGGTACGACGCGTCGGGGCGAACTCGTGACCTACCTCTCGACCACCCAGCGCGCCGAGAGTCACGGGCGCAAACGGCGGCCGGAAGGTGGTGGTGCCGACGGCCGGAATATCGCTGCCCACAATGGAAGCTAGAATCGCCAGGCCATTGACATTGCTGGTGCGTCCTTGGTCGGTGCCCATCCCCAGCGTGGTGTAGCGTTTCAGGTGCTCCACCGATCGGTAACCCTCCCGCACCGCGAGCGCAATATCGTCCGCGGTGACGTCGTTTTGCAGATCGACGAAACGTTTCCCTCGCCGTCCCTGCGGCAGGGGTACCGCCCACAGCGGCAGAAGCGGAGCGGCTTCGGTGAACTCCTCATTCACCGTAGGCACACGGAATCGAGCGGGCGTCAGGCCACAGGCTTTTACCGCCGACCGGCCCGCGTCGACGCCGTCGGAAATCACCTCCTGCAGACCGAAGCAACCCCGCGCCGCGCCGGCGGATTGCTCCGCCTGCCGCGATACGTCCGGCAGGAAGCATGCGTTGGCCTGGTCAAAACGAAGTTTGCCCTGCGACTGGGAAAACAGATGCACCGTCGGATTCCAACCCCCGGAAACACACAACAGGTCGCAATCGATACGCTCGGGCTCTCCCGTGACCACCGACCCTTCCCGGGTGTATCGCATGACGGTTGCGCCGCGGACACTGTCTCCGCCTTCCGCCCGGGTGACCACGTGACCTTCCAGCATGCGCACGCCTAGAGCTTGAATCTGCCGCTTGATCGGGTCGCTCGGCCCGCCGGCCCGCGGATCCACCACCGCCTCGACGGTGCCGCCGGCTTCCACGAACGCGGCGACAGTAGCGTATGCGTCGTCGTTGTTGGCGAAAAGTACCGCCCGTTTGCCGCAGCGCACGCCGAACCGAACCGCGTAACCTCGCACGGCAGAGGCGAGCATCACCCCGGGAAGATCGTTATCCGCAAAAACCAGCGGCCGCTCGATGGCGCCGGTGGCCAGCACAACTCGCCTGGCGCGCACCCACCAGATCCGCTGGCGCGGAAGAAATCTTTCCGGCTTCGCCTCGTGGTCGGTGATTCGCTCGGCCACGGCCACCAGGTTTCCGTCGTAATATCCGAAAGCGGTGGCGCGCCTTAAAACCCGCGTATTCGGCGCCGATTTGAGTTCGGCTTCAACGCCGTTCACCCACTCCGGAGCGAATTCGTCATCGATGGGGCGCGGGTCGCGGAGCAGGCTGCCGCCGAGTCGAAAATCCGATTCCACTAGCATTACCCGCGCGCCGCTGCGGGCCGCGGCCAGCGCGGCGGCGAGTCCGGCCGGTCCGGCACCGACGACGAGAACGTCGCAGTGTGCGTATCGCTTTTCATAGCGGTCCGGATCGGGGTGCTCGGCCGCTCTTCCCAGTCCCGCCGCCTTACGAATGAAGCGCTCGTAGTAAAGCCAGGCGCCGGCTGGCCACATGAAAGTCTTGTAGTAAAAACCCGCAGGAAGAAATCGAGAAGCCAAATTGTTAGTGGCGCCGATATCGAATTCGAGGGAAGGCCAATGGTTCTGGCTTGCGGCTTCCAGCCGGTGGAAGAGTTCCACCGAGGTGGCGCGCAGATTAGGCTCGGCGCGGTCTCCGCGACGTATCCTCACCAGCGCGTTGGGCTCTTCGACGCCGTCACCAAAAATTCCCCGGCGTCGGTGGTACTTGAAGCTGCGGCCTACGAGCCGTACGCCATTTGCAAGCAGCGCCGACGCCAGCGTATCGCCCGCGAGCCCGGTGAACGTCCGACCGTCGAAAGTGAAGCGTAACGAGCGCGCGCGATCCACCAGGCCGCCAACCGGAATACGAAACGGTTGCCGGCTCACTCGGATTCGCCCCCCAGATTCGACTCCGGAGTACCCGTCGCCGATATCTCGTGCGTCAAAGTATTCCGCCGGACCTTGAACCAGCAGCGGCAGCCGGCAGAGTGATGCCACCATTCGATGTGAGGGCCGCGCGGATTCTTACGCAGGTAAACGAAGTCCAGCCACTCTCTCGTTTCCACCGCATCCGGATCCGCGGGGCGGGAAACCGTCGCGTCACCGCCGTAGGTGAATTCGATCTGCGCCCTTGGACCGCAGTAGGGACAATCTATGAGTAGCATTTTGGCTTCTGCATTCTCTTCGAAATCTGGCTTCGACTTACGCGGGTGTTAGTAACACGTGATAAGTGACATGTGACATGTCGAGCTACTAACACAGTCGTTAAATATGCCGTCTTACTTGTTACATGTTACTCACGGCGCGTAAGCGCCGCGCTCAATGCGCCCCCGGCGTCGCTCCAGCGCCCTTCTCGTCCAGCAGCCAGCCGCTGTGGAAACGATCCAGGTTGAAAGCCGTATTGAGCTCGTGCGGCTCGTCCTTCGCCAGCGTCCAGGCGAACACCCAGCCCGAACCCGGGGTCGCCTTGAAGCCCCCGTAGCACCAGCCGCCGTTCATGTAGAGCCCTTCCACCGGCAGCCGCCCGATAATCGGGCTGCCGTCCATGGTCATATCCATCACCCCACCCCAGGTACGCATGAGGCGGGTGCGGCTCAAAAACGGAAACAGGCTCACCGCAGCCTGGATCACATGCTCAATCAGCGGCAGGTTGCCGCGCTGGGCGTAAGAGTTGTACGAATCCAAATCACCGCCCATGAGAATCTCGCCCTTGTCTGTTTGACTGATATAAAGATGCGCGGCGCCCGAAGTCACCACCGTGTGCAACACGGGCTTCAACGGCTCGGTGACCATGGCTTGGAGCACGTGGGATTCGATCGGCAATGTCACGCCGGCCATGGCTGCAAGCCGGCTGCTGTTGCCGGCGACGGCTAAGCCAATCTTTCTTGCGCCGATGAAGCCGCGGGTGGTTTCCACTCCCACCACCCGATTGCCCTGCTTGCGAATGCCGGTGACCTCGCAGTTTTGAATGATGTCCACGCCCCTGGCATCGGCGGCGCGGGCAAATCCCCAGGCCACCGCGTCGTGACGCGCAACGCCACCCCGGGACTGCAGCAGGCCGCCCGTTATCGGAAAGCGCGCTTTTCTCGAGCAATCCAGAAGCGGAACGCGACGTTGGATTTCCTCTCGCGAAAGCACCTCAGCATCTATGCCGTTCAAGCGCATGGCGTTGCCGCGCCGCGCATAGGCATCCAGCTGGGGATCCGAATGGGCCAGATTGATCACACCGCGCTGGCTGAACATGACGTTGAAGTTGAGATCCTGGGAGAGTCCCTCCCAGAGCTTCAGTGAAAACTCGTAGAAATGCGCGTTGGCCTCCAGCAGATAGTTGGAGCGCACGATGGTGGTATTGCGTCCCGTATTACCTCCGCCCAACCAGCCCTTTTCCAGCACCGCAACGTTGCTGATCCCGTGCTCCTTGGCCAGGTAATAGGCGGTGGCCAAACCGTGACCACCCGCGCCGACGATAATCACATCGTATTCGGTTTTCGGATCTGGGCTGCGCCAGGCTTCAGGCCACCTTTCATGGTGACTGAAGGCATTTCGCGCGAGGCTGAAGACCGAATATTTCAACGCCAGACCCCGGCTAAAAAACACATGTCCCGCCCCCCCGGACTTCGAGAGCCGTGCGACGAATTTCCCTATGCCTTCGCTCCCGGAGCGCGAGCCGAGTTGGCCACTTGTTCATCACCAAGCCCGCACGGCGCGAGATCGGCGGGCGCCGGGTGAACAATCGTTCCGACCCGGTTCCTGCATCGGTTATTACGCGAACTTCAGAACCGGTTGGAGCCATTCAGATATTCATCGTCCGGCCGATATCCACCTGGGAGCAGCGTGATGGTGAATGCCGGCAGACTATACCAGCAGTAACGGGCTTCGCCACCGTTCGCGTACCTCGAAACGCGCACCTTTTTATTTGTGCGCGTAAGAAAGCCCGGATTAGGAACCAGGCACGATCGATTGGCGGCTCGGCGGCATGGGCAAGCCGCGCGGTAAATCGAATTGAGACGGCGGTCACAAATAGCGGCAAGCGCCTGCATCGACGCTCGACACCGATCGGTTGAAGGGGCAGCTTTGCGACGCGGGTCATTTAGTGGTGGACAGCTCGTGGCGCTGGGGCCACATCGGGCCGTCGATGGCCGGCGCCTCGCAAGGTAGGTGCCTGTCCGTGCTGGACCCAGTATCTATACTCATTTGACGGCGCCGGAGCATCGAATCGCAGGAAAAATAGTCTGCAAACTCGCTTTCGATTCGTACGGTGAAGAACTATGGCAGCGGAGCATACGTTGACAGCATCGACCAATAAGCAGCCCAGAACCGCGACCAGCCAAAAACTGGGGCTGGCCATGATCGCGGCTTCGCTGCTGGCAATCACCGCGGTAGTCGGGACCATGGTCCGCTACCAGCAAAACCTGACCGAGGCTCAAATCCGCTCCCAGGGTCTCAGCCTGGCGGGCGTACTGTCTCGACTTTCGTACGAGCAGCTGACGTCTCCAAAAACCGGCATGGGACCGATCCAGGTTGTATATCAAAGTCAGCGCACCGACGAGTTTGCCTACGCTACCGTGACAGACAGGGCCGGACGTCCGGCGTCGGCAGCGGCGTCACCGGGAGTGGTGGTCCCTCCGGCGATGCTGCCGGTAACGCCCGGAGATGTCGCCGGTGAACGGCTGACTTCATTGCCGGGCAGCGGAAAACGCGTGATTGAGTTCTATGCTCCGTTGTGGTCGGAAGGCAAGGTCGCCGGCCACGTCCGCCTTGGGTACTATCAGCCTTCCGGAACGATTCCGATGGCGCAAGTTCCGCTGTTGGCTTCCCTTGCCTTCCCCGTATTTCTGCTGACTCCGTTTTTCTATCTTCTCCTGAAACGGGAAATAACCCCGCTCAAGAAAGCGAGCCTAGAGCTTCAAAATCAGATTGAGGATGGGCATTTCAAGCAGCTCGAGGTCAAGGTTTCGGGTGAGTTTGGAGACTTTATTCAGCGATTCAATGTTTTTATGGATCGCGCCCAGGCCCGGATCAACGAGCTTGAAGCAAGCAAATCAAAGGCGGAAGTCTCCCAGAAGATGCTCAGCTACAAGCGGGAGCGTGTCGAAGCCGTGCTGCAGGCACACCCGGACATGTTCCTCGTCCTCGACGAAACGGGTATTCCCGCTATCGTCAGTGACAAGTTGCTCGGACTTCTCGATCTATCGCGGGATTCAGTGATTGATCAGCGGCCGTCGGTCTGGTGCAAAAACCCAGCAGTCACCGAGTTTTTACTTCGCTGCGGAGATACGAACGCACCTGGCTATATCTCGGCAACCATGGGTTTTGCCCCCGAAACGGCGCCGGAACGAACCATCGAGGTGAGCGCGTACCCCTTATTCTCGCCGAAGGACAAGGCCATCGTGCTCGGTACGCTCGTAATCTTTCGTGATACGACGGAGTCGATCGTCGTCAAACGCGGACAGGGTGAATTCGTGGCTCACATCGCTCACGAACTGAAGACGCCCTTGAACGTCCTCGCCACTTACTCGGAGGCACTTCAGGAAGGGGAAGGCAAGAATGAAAGCTTCCGGATCGAGGCCTACAACGTTATCCATGACGAAGTCGAACGACTTTCCGGGCTCATCAGCAACCTGCTGAGCATCACCCAGATTGAAATGGGCAACATGGTGATCGATAGGCAGCGCGTGCGGATAGGGGATCTACTGAAAGACGCGCTGGAAAACGTGTCCCGCTGCGATAAGGACGGGGACATCGATTTCCAACTGGATCTTCAACGTGAGCTTCCGGCACTTGCGCTAGACAAGAATCTCTTTCGCGTCGCGATAAATAATCTGCTGACCAATGCGATCAAGTACAGCAAGAAAGGTGGAACCGTCGTCCTTTCCGCAGAATTTGTGGATGACTCGGTCCACATACGGGTCAAAGACACCGGTCTCGGGATCGCGTCCGAAGATCAAGCCCGAATCTTTGACAAGTTCTACCGCTCTGAGTCTGAGGAGGTGAGATCCAAGCCCGGTCATGGACTAGGACTCGCGCTGACGAGTGAAATTATCGCCCTGCACCAGGGCAGCATTCTTGTGAACAGCACTCCGGGCAAGGGAACGGAGTTCACCATCGTTCTCGGCAAGAAATCGGGCGCGATTCTTCAGGGGCTGTCCGATTGAAGCAAATACTCATCGCCGATGACGAACCCCACCTGATTCGGGTCCTTCGACTGGGGCTTGAAAAAGCCGGCTATAGAGTGAACGCAGTAAACGATGGCGAACGAGCGCTCGCGCAGATCCGCGAGACTGCGCCCGACGTTCTCATTACGGACATCGAGATGCCGCGCATGAACGGAAAAGAGCTCTGCAAGGCAATCGAGAAAGAAAAGTCTGATTTGAAACTCCTGGTCATCGTAGTTACCTCTCATCCTGAAGAAACCCATCGAATATGGTCGAGCGAGATCCCGGGAATAACGTTTCTCGAGAAGCCATTGAGCTTGCGTAAGCTCTGCAAGCTGCTCGACGCGCATTTTGCCGCGCTCGAAGACAAGTAACACGATGACCGGCTTAGCTTCCGGGTCTCTTTCAAAAATCGGCTATTCGAGCTACTGGCGTCAGCTCGGCTTATTGCGCCCGTCGCCAACTGGAATGATAGTCTGCAACGAATTCGGCGATGTCGTGTGGGCAAACGAAGAATTGACAGACGAATTGCGTGATTCAGCAGCATCGCTTCTCGGGCCCCTTCTCGACAATTCCTTCAAGAAAAATGGCGAGAAAGTCACTTGCCTCAGCAACGAACGTCACTTTGTTCACGCAGTGAAGCTTCATGGAGGCTCCGGCGATCTGGTCGGCTTGATCGGTGTCTTGACTCCATCCAATTTCAAGGTAGTGACACGTAGTGCCAATAAGCTGGAACAAATGCTTTGCGCGATGGCGGAAAGCGTAGGGCGTGAGCGAGACTTAATCGGAGAGCTTGACGCGATGGCCGCAGAGCTCGCATTACGGTATGAAGAGCTCAACCTCCTTTATAACGTCAGGGACGATAATGAAGCTGAGCAAAGCGAATGTGAGCAAATTCTGGAGGACCTTGTGCGCGCTTGCGGACAACATCTCGAATCAAGCGTTACAGCCATCATTCTGCCCCAGCAGAACATCGCCGTTTCATATGCGCCTGCGACAGTGCCGCCTGAAAGCCAAGCTGTCACACTGAAGATTTTGCAGCGGGAGATCTGCCCATGGGTATCCGCCAACCGCCGCCAGCTTGTTATAAACGACAGTAAAGAATCGCTGCAGGCTACCGTTGCGCCGAGCCTTGAAGGCAAGCTGATGGCCTGCCCGGTGCTCAATGAGCTTGGAAAAGCGTACGGCATTATTTCGGCGATAAGACCGGTGACACAAGCCGACTTCACCACCGGAGACCGCCGGTTGCTCGAAGTGGTAGCCACCAGAGCGGAAAAGGTTCTCCAGTTGAGCTACGACCCGCTTACTGGATTAATGAATCGCAATGAATTTATCCGGAACTTGGAGAGTTCCTTGGCGACGGCTCGTTCCCGCGGCTCCCAGTTCTGCGTCTTAGTGATGGAGATAGATCATCTCCGAATCGTTAACGATGCGTTTGGACACGAGGCTGGTGACGCGCTGATAAGCTACGTTACGGATGTCCTAAGGAGACAAGTTGAGATAGAAAAAACTGTGGTTGCTCGGGTCGGGGGCGGCCACTTCGCAATCGCCATTCCAGGTTACTCAACAAACGATGGGCGGCGTGTGGCGAGAAATCTAGCGAAAGCGATCGCGTCCACGCCGTTTTGCTGGAGAGAATCGCGACGAAACATTACCACCAGCTGCGGAATTGCTGTCATGGATAGACAGACGCAACGTGCAAAAAATACCCTTTACACCGCCGAAATCGCTTGTGAAGTAGCTCAAGGACTCAATCCAGACCGGATAGCGGTGTACAAGGAGAGCGACCCGCTGTTTCTCGAGAAGCGGGAGGACATGCGATGGGTCGGGTTGATTCAGGAGGCTCTGCTAAATGATCAGTTTGTGATTTACTGTCAGAAAATCGAAGCAGTAAATAGCGCCGACCCTGTCGACGTCTTTAATGAAATTCTCTTGCGCTTGCGGAATGAGTCCGGCGATGTTTTCACTCCGGGGCAATTCCTGCCGGCAGCAGAACGGTTTTATCTGATGCCGGATATCGACCGCTGGGTGGTGAGAAACCTTTTCCGGTTTCTCAGCCAAGCGCAAAACGATCTCCAAAACTACCGCCAACTCTGGTCGGTCAATCTATCGGGCCAGACCTTGAGTGACGACGGATTTCTGGGCTTCGTGACGGATGAGCTTCACGCCCACGGGGTCCCTCCCGAAACCATCTGTTTCGAAGTCACGGAGACGGCGGCGGTTACCAATATCGACCGCGCCCAACGTCTGATTGATTCGCTGAGCGCCATCGGCTGCCAGTTCTCCCTGGATGATTTCGGCACCGGTTTGAGCTCATTCAGTTATCTCAAGTCTTTGCAAATCGACCAAATTAAGATCGACGGCTCTTTCGTCCAGGACGTCCACCAGAACAGAACCTCCGAAGCGGTGGTCTCCAGCATTATCCATTTGGGGCACGTCCTCGGGATGCAGGTAACTGCGGAGCGGGTCGAGAACAATGCAATAAAACAAAAGCTGATGAATTTGGGCGCCGATTTCCTCCAGGGGTACGGTGTCAGCAAACCGCTGGAAATAAACGAGTGGTTTCGAAGCTGTCAAAACGATCGCCACGGCAAATGAGCCGCCGGTTTTCGACTACAGTTCCTCAATCGGGGTAAATGATTTTCTGCAGACCTCAAATTCTCGCCGCAATCACCGCCGGGTTCTTTAAATGAGCGTTACCGCACAATCTCCATCCAGCCGGGTGTCTCACTCCCGCACGGGGATGGTCACCTATCTGGCACCGGCGGGAGCACTCACCGACGACGAGATCCTGGCGGATTTGTCTCAGACTGCCGAAGAGTGCGTACGCCGTCGGGAGTTCCAGCTGGTGCTGGATCTGATCAAGTCGCCCCAGGTCAACAGCGCCGCTCTCGAGCAAATTCTCGACCTCCAGGACAGGCTCCTGAAATTTGGGGGCTGGCTCAAGATCGCCAATGCCAACGATCTGCTCAAAGAAGTCCTCCGTATCACCAATGTCTCGCAGTTCGTGTCGATGCTGGATGACAAAGGTGATCCCCCGGAGCCGTTTGCAACCAGTGTTTTCCACAACGCGTCACCGCTGAAGCTTGGCGAAATTCTGATCAATCGCGGTGTTATCAATCAGAAACAGCTGGACAAGGCACTCAAAATTCAGTCCACGTCGCACCAGCGACTTGGAAGCGTGCTGGTCTCCCAGCGTCTTGCGTCCCAAAAAGACATTTCCGCTGCGCTCGCGGAACTGTTGTCGGTTCCGTTTGTGCGGCTTAGAACTGGTCTTTACGACCCGACGGTCGTTGCGATGCTGGACATGAGAACGTGCCTTCGGCTGCGGGTGATGCCGCTGTTCAAGGTGCGCGGGACGGTTCTCCTGGCCACCACCGACGCACAGTCCGCTCCAACGCTGGCGGAGGTCGAGGAAGAGGTCTCGTGCAAGGTGCGACCCGTGCTGGCGCTCCGTGAGGACATCGAACAGACCCTGCGCCAGGCGAACGCGGACGACGGTATCGAACATGAGCTTATCGGGGATATCGCCGACGACCTGGAGCTGGTCGAAACCCGGATTATCGACGACTACTCGACCATCGACGAGCTGGCCGCCGGCAGTCCGGTCATAAACCATGTCAACGCCATCATTCAGCGGGCGGTCCGGGAAGGCGCCAGCGATATCCATATCGAGCCTTTCCGCAATCTTTCCCGAGTGAGATTTCGCATCGACGGCGTGCTCTACGAAATCATGACCCTGCGAATGGAGCTCCATGCTGCCGTAGTCTCGCGACTGAAAGTCATGGCCAATCTGGACATCGGCGAGAGGCGGCTTCCCCAGGATGGCCGCATACAAGTCAGCACAGGCGGACGGTCGGTGGACCTTCGTTTCAGCTCACTTCCGGGGATGTTCGGAGAGAAGATTGTGTTACGCGTGCTGGACAAGACGCGCGCCATTCTGGACGTCGAAAAGCTCGGAATGGAAAAAGAGCACCTAGACGATTTCAAACAGTTGCTCGGCCGGACCCACGGCTTGATTCTGGTCACCGGACCGACGGGTAGCGGCAAGACGACGACCTTGTACGCCGCGCTCAGCCATCTGAACAGCATGGAGAAAAACATCGTCACCATCGAAGATCCGGTGGAGTACCAGATGGAGCTGATCAACCAGAACGAGGTGAGGGTGAATATCGGGCTCAGCTTCGACCGGATGCTGCGGCACGTGCTGCGTCAGGATCCGGATATCGTCATGGTCGGGGAGATCCGGGACCGTCATACTGCGGAGGTCGCCGTCCAGGCTTCGCTTACCGGCCACCTCGTCCTCTCCACGCTGCACACCAACGACAGCGTAGGCGTCATTACCCGCCTGATCGACATGGGCGTCGAACCCTATTTGTTGTCGTCAGCATTGATCGGGGTGATTGCCCAGAGACTGTTGCGGGGCATATGTCTGGAGTGCAAGACGACCTTCATCGCTCCGCCCGAGCTTGTGGAGTCATACGGCTGGGATACGAAGAAGCGCGTACGTCTTGCCAAGGGCCGCGGCTGTCCGGAGTGCTTCGACTCCGGTTATCGGGGGCGCTTCAGCATTCACGAGGTGCTGAAAATCGACGAGAAATTGCAAAAGGTCATCATCAGCAACCCCAGTCGCGATCAGCTCGCGAAATATATGAGCGATTCCGGCGTTGCCACGCTGATGCAGAGTGGGCTCAAGTCGGTGCGCGAGGGTCTGACCACCATTGAAGAGGTCACGCGCGCGATAAACGTGTAACTCAGAAGCCATGGCACTGGACCTGAAAGCAGCGGCATCCTCGACCGTAACCGCGACGCGCTCTCCGGGCTTGAAGAACACAACGCTGTCGCGTTCAAGGGTCGGTTCCAGCGACCGCATGTTCTTCACCGAGCAGCTGGCGCTTTTGCTGGAGACCGGCAGCAGCCTGCACGCGTCGCTGCGGGCGTTGAAAAACGAGAGCCAGAATCCCGCGCTAACATCGATCATCGACTCGCTGCTGTCGGACGTTTCCGAGGGACGCTCGTTTTCGGAAGCCCTTTCACGCCACCCGAAGTTTTTTCCACACTCCTACGTCAACCTGGTGGCGGCCGGCGAGCGCGGCGGATTTTTGCACGAGATCCTGGCCCAGCTTCTGCGTCTGGAAGAAAAGCAGGCGCAGACGCGCAACATGCTGGTTTCGGCTTTCTCCTACCCGGCTTTTCTCATCGTCTTTTCGACCGTGGTGGTCATTTTTGTGCTGGTGTACGTTTTTCCGAGGTTCGCCGCCCTGTTCGTCGCCATCCGTGACCAGCTGCCCTGGACCACGCTAGCCCTGATGGCCATAAGCGATGTCTTGCGGAGCTACTGGTGGGCGTGCCTGGGTGGTCTCGGCCTGGGGCTGATTGCTTTCCGACAATGGGTGGTGAGCGAGTCGGGCGGCATAATTCTGGACAGGCTCAAACTGAGGCTGCCCGGCGTGCGCGGTATTTTTCTGCGACTGTACCTGACGCGATTCATGCGGGTGATGGGGTTGTCTTTGAAAAACGGCGTCACCGTGGTGGATGCGCTCGAGGCGGCGACCGAAGTCGTCGGCAACCGCGCCTTCGACAGGTTCCTCCACAAGGTGCGATTGAAGGTGCAGGAAGGCGCCGCGTTCTCCAGCGGATTCAACGAGGCCGAGTTCATTCCACCGGTGGTCAAGCAGATGGTGAGCACCGGCGACGAATCTGGAAAGCTCGGCATGGTGATGGAGCGCCTCGCCGACTACTACGAGCGGGAGCTCGAGAACCAGCTCGCCCGGATGGCGCGCCTGATGGAGCCCGCCATGCTGCTGATTATGGGCCTCGTTGTGGGACTCATCGTAAGCTCGCTTATCCTGCCCATTTTCAAGCTGTCCCGAGCCGTCGGCTGAGCCCCCGCCGGGCCCGGCAATTCCTTCCTGACCCGCATTTTCCCCAGACACGAACTAAAGTTACCTGTTGTCCGGCCGATAGTTCCCGACTGGGAGGGCTATGCCCTCGAATTACGCGCCGCAAGAGGCGGATCGGGGCTTTTTCTCTCCCCGGGCAGGCCTTCGGCGGAATGCGATTAAGAGGAATTTTTGTAATTTTGTGCGCGCCGTCACGCCCGGGTCAACTGGATAAAAGGATCATTCCAGGAGCTACGACCTATACTGACGAATAGCGCGGAACCTACTGATTTATCGCTGAAAAATATCGACTGGGAGTTCGTTCCGGGGCCAGAACGGCCCGCTGGAAAGGACGAGTGTCAGAGCGACTGATGGAGCCCGAACGACCATGACCGAGAACCTGATTCTGATCGTACTTATCGCATTGGTCTTCTTTGGCCTGCTGATGGTGCTGTTCCCGAACATGCTCGAGGGCCTGGAGCGGTCGCTGAACCGGCCGGTAGGCGAGCGCCCGGTGCTGAGCCTGCGTACTGGAATTCCCGGGGAGCAGGAGATCGAGAAGGTTCTGAACCGGACCGTGCTCGGGCGGGCGATTTACTGGGATCACTGGCTCCGGCGACAGCCGCGGACAGTGGGGGCCCTGCTGCTGGCAGCAGCGGTACTCTGCATTGTGGTAGTTGCCGGATAGCGTACGCCCGTTTCGTCAGCGAGACAAAGCAACACGGCCAGGGGAACGAACTCTGGCCAACGTACTAAAGATGCATTTGGAGTAAGACGTCATGACAATTGCGAAACGTAGCCTTCAGCACGGCTTCACTCTGGTCGAGCTGCTCATCGTGGTCATCATTCTGGGTATTCTCGCCGCCATCGTGGTGCCGCAGTTTGCCTCCAGCACCACCGACGCCCAGGATGCGGCAGTGGAAACCAACCTGCAGAACCTGCGCTCGGCTGTCCAGCTCTACCGGCAGGAGCACGGCCACTGGCCGAGTGCCGTGGATTCTACTGGCGCGACCTGCCCCGTCGGCGGAACGGCGCAGGGAGGTTTGGTGAATTCAGAAACCGCCTTCATCGATGCGATGACCCAGTTCACCTTCGCGGACGGCAAGGCCTGCAACAACACCGACGGTAGCCTTTTTGGCCCGTACCTATCCGAAATCCCAAGGAATACCAAGGTCCCCGACGCGGTTCAGAGAACGGTGACTATTCTCTCCGCCGGTATTCTGATCGATCCAACAGTAACCCCGGGTGACGACAGCTCCGGCTGGCGGTTCGACAACGTGACCGGCCAGCTGCTGCCGAACAACGTACCCTAAGCTTCATGACGTCCGGGCGGTCGAACGACGGTGGCAATATGCGGCAAACGGATCACGCTCAGTTCCGGCTTCACTCTGGCCGAGATGCTGAGCGTGGTCCTGGTTCTCATAATCGCTGCCGCGGCGGTCCTACCCAGCCTCACTCAGTCGGATAACGGCAAGGTCGCGCTGGCCGCCTCGGAGGTCGCGAGCGTCCTGCGTTTCGCCCGCGACGAGGCGCGCCGCCGGAGCGTGCCGACGGTGGTCGTGCTCAGCGGCAGCGCCAGGCTGCAGGCTTTCGAGCTGGACGTCAGCGACCCGGTCAATCCGAAGCTCGGGCCGCCGCTGCATCACCCGGTGGACATGGAAATCTACGACCTGGATCTCCACATCCTTCCCTTCTCAGAAGGCGTCAAGGCCAGCTCCAACCTCCCTGTCGGCCCCAACGGCGCGGCAGAAGCCGTCGGCTTCAACGCGCGCGGCGAGCCGCTGGACGCGTCGGATCTCACCGCGCTACCGGACCGGCACATCGACGTAAGCTTTGGCACCAAGACCCGCCGGGTTTTCATTGCTCCGGTAACGGCGCGCATCAGCGAGGCATGGCAATGAGAATTACCGTCAATGTACTGGCAGCCAGCGTCGCAGACTTCGCGGAGCAATCCCCATGCGTCGCGAAACACCAGTGAGGATCTGCGCGCCCCGAGCCCGACACAGATCGCAGGCAGGCCTTTCGTACCTCGAGGTCCTGATCGCCACCATCCTCGTTGCCGTCAGCCTGGTGCCGGCGGTGGAGGCGCTACGTGGCGGAATCTTCGGAGCCGGCATCCACCAGGACGCAGCCACCGACCACTATGAGCTGGTGGCCAAGATGGAAGAGGTTCTGGCGCTGCCGTACGCACTTCTGGACGCAGCCGCCGTGGCCGCCGGGACCGAAAAAACGCCGACCAACTACTCTGATCCTAATGGCGCGACCAGGCGACGTTTGGTCTACCTCTCGCGTTACGACGCCAGCATTCCTGGCTTCACCACTTTTGATACGGGCCTCCTCTGGGTGCATGTTCGGTTCGAATCGCGGACCGGCGAGCTCGAGACCCTGACCGCGCGATGACCGGGCCGGGAAAAAACGCCGCCGGGTTCACTCTCACCGAGGTGCTGGTTACGGTGGTGATTATGGGGCTGATTCTGCTCGGCATCGCCGGCGTCCTCGAGCAGGCGCTGCGGGCCGAGTCCGCCACCCGCGAGCGCAACGACCTCACGCGGCAGGCGCGATTCGCGCTGGACCGAATGACGATGGCCGTGAGCGCGACGAAACTGCTGCTAGTGCCGCTTGCAGAAAACCCGGTCACAGCGTGGAGCGAATCCGTGCGCAATCCGGGCGTGCTGGCGGTTACTCTTGACCCGACCCTGGACCGCGACGGCGACGGCTGGGCCGACGCCAACAACGACAAGGACTTTCTCGATCTAAATCAGAATGCGGTCCGCGATCCGGGCGAGCCCGAACGGATCGACGAAGACCTCGATAACGATGCCACGAACGACGGCAAGGCAGGCATCGCCGGCATCGATGACGACGGCGACAACGCTATCGACGAGGGCAATTCCGTCGATGACGACGAAGACGGTGATTTCGGCAACGAGGATTGGCTAAACGGCGCCGACGATGACGGCGACGGCGCGGTGGATGAGGATTTCGACAAGGACCTGAACCGCGACGGCAGCCCCGGCGTCGCTGGGGTCGATGACGACGGTGACGGCCTAATCGACGAAGGTATGCCGTCTTTATTGGACGACGACGACGAAGACGGCCAGAAAAGTGAAGACTGGCTCGACGTTGTTGCCTACTTCCTCTCCGGCAGCACGCTCATTGAGCGGACACCTAATCAGAATCCCGTCGACGGAAACGACTTCACCGAACGGATCATTGCCGATAACGTCGCCAGCTTTCGCGTCGAGCGCATCCCAAAAGGAGCCGGCCGTGCCGTGCTGGTGGACATCACCCTGGCCCTTGCCGGCGACAAGGTCAACGTTCAGCTGCATACCCGGGTGCGCGTGGGCGCGGGATTGTGAGAAGGCGCCTCGCGAACGCCCGTTGCCGGAGGCACCGAATTCTTGCGGTCTCTCATGAGCGCGAAAATCTGCGGTGCATCAACAGATCCAGGGGCTATCTGCTGCTGCCGGTGGTGCTGGTGATCGCGGTGGTGGCAGCGGTGGCGTTCCTGATGAACCGTGAAAGCGCCATGGATCTGCGCACTACAGGATCCGCGGCGGAAATCGATGCCGCCCGATACGTGGCCGAAGCGGGCTTGAGTCACGCGCTGTGGAAGGCCAACGCCGGCGCGTGCTCGAGCTACGGCCTTCCGGCGACGTCCTTCGGCAACCATACCTATCAGGCCGTGTTCACGCCCGACAACGGTTCGCCGGTGACCATTACCGCCACCGGCACCCTGGCGAGCGGGACGGAACGCAAGCTGAGCCGGTCGAACATGCCGGTGAACCAGGCGGGACAGACGCTCACACTTCAGCCCGGCGCGACCGACGGAGTGGACAATTACCTGGATCATTTCAGTGCGAACAACAATCACGGATCGAGCACTGAAATTCGACTTCGAAAAACCTCGTCTTCCAACGACTATCGGCCACTGCTTGAATTCGATCTCTCAGCAGTTCCTTCCAACGCCAAAATTCTGGACGCCACCCTCGAGCTCGTGCTGACCTATAACGCCGACGGAACGAGCTTCTCCGTCAACGTTCACCGGGTGACGCAGCCCTGGAGCGAGGACGGCTCGACCTGGAACGAGCGCGATACCGGGCAGCCGTGGACTGTCGCCGGCGGCGACTTCGATCCCGCGGTGGCGATGACTGGGTCAATAGGACCGGCCGTAGACGCGCGTTATCCGTTGAATCTCACCGCGCTGGTACAGGGATGGGTGAGCGGCACATACGCCAATTACGGCGCCATTCTGGTCCCCGCCAGCAGCAATCTGACCCACGCGCGATTTGCCAGCAGCGACCATGCTGACGCCGGTCTTCATCCCAGGCTGACCGTCGTCTACGCCTGCGAGTGCGGGGTCGCGTGCGCTCCACCGCCGCCGGCCTGCGACGCCGACTTCGTGCCCAACTCCAGCGTGGCCGAGTTCTCCACTGGTGGGCAGACTTACCGCTATAACCGCGGCATCACCTACTTCCCGCAAGGTCAGAGTATCAACGGCACGCCCGCTCCCGCCGGCGGCGGCTGGATCGCGGTTGGCGACTCGGGGCGCCTGGTTTTGCTGGGCCTCGACGGCAACATCCTCGACGACGGCTTCGATACAGGTCTGGTTACTCTGGAAGGCGTCGCCTTTGTCGCCGCCGGCGCCAGGGCCGGTCAGCTCGCTCTCGTCAAGCAGAACACCCTCTACTTTGCCGATCCCAAAATTACGCCCGCCAGCGCCAGCTACACCACCCACACGCTGCCCTTTGTCAGTACGGCCGGCGGGATCACCTACATCGACGGCGGCACCTATGACCGCCATCTTGCCGTGGCAGACAGCGCCGGTGAAGTCATTCATATCCTCGATCAGTCGCTGAACCTGGTCACCACTTTGGCCACGGCGGCGATTTTCGACGCGCCTGAGGGCATCGCCCACCTCAGAAACACCAACAAGTTTCTGGTGGTGGACAAGATGCTCAACGCCGGCCTGGTCATCGATGCAGTGCTCGCTATCGTCAATCAGGACTACAGCCTGATTCCTCTCGGTTGGGGAGAGCCCACCGCCGCAGCGCTTCATCCCACCGCATGTCACCACGTCATCGCCGATCACGCCAACGACCGCTACAAGTCCCTGAATGTCGTCGGGGGTCCCGTCGACGTACGCGTCGCAAGCAGCAGCGACGATGCCGAAGAGATCGTCTTTTCCGGCAGCGTCAATCTAACCAGCACCGACCTGGAGCTGGTGGAGGACCTCGGCTTCACCCAGACGGTGGGCATGCGCTTTGCCAACGTCGCCGTACCCAACGGCGTCACCATCACCAGCGCCTGGATACAGTTCAAAGCCGCCGCAAAGAATACCGGGCCCTCCAACCTGAGCATCCAGGGTGAGGCCGCCGACGATGCCGCCACCTTTGTCGACGCCAGCGCCAACATTTCCACCCGCACGTTGACCTCGGCCGTGGTGGCCTGGTCGCCCGGCAACTGGAAGAACGTGGGCGAGGCGGGACCCGATCAGCAGACCGCAGACATCTCGTCCGTCATTCAGGAGATCGTGGACCGGCCCGGATGGACCAGCGGCAACGCACTGGTCATCGTTATCAATGGAGCCAAAACGCGCACCGCGGAATCCTTCGACGGCGACGCGGGCGGCGCGCCCCTGCTCCACATCGAGTTCTAGATGAAGGCGTCGCGGGAAGCTTGATGCGGAAATTAGCGCAAACCGGCAGCCGGCGAATTCGGCACCCTCGTCCACAACCCTCCGCTCGATCCGGGGGCTATCTGCTGCTGCCTGTCGTGCTAGTGATCGCGGTGGTGGCGGCGGTGGCGTTCCTGATGAACCGCGAGAGCACCATCGATATCCGCGCCGCCGGCGCCGCCGCAGAGGGCGATGCCGCGCGCTACATAGCGGAAGCAGGCTTGCGCCACGCCCTTTGGACAGCCAATACCGGGGCCTGCTCGAGCTACGGCCTTCCGAAAACTTCCTTCAGCGGACAAAGTTACGAGGTGGTGTTCACCCCGGACAACGGCTCTCCGGTAAGCGTCACCGCCACCGGCACCCTGGCGAGCGGGGCAACGCGAACGCTTCGACGGGATGGAGTGCGAATCCACCAGGCGTCGTCGGGCATCACCGTGGAGCCGGACACGGCGGCCGGAAAGGACACGCGGCTCTACGAGTGGAAGCCCAACTGGAACTATGGCGAAAGCACTAACCTCCAGGTGGAAGGCTGGAGCAACTCGCGCAGCCATAGCCTGATCCGTTTCGACCTGAGCGGAATCCCTCCCGGCGCCCAGATCACCGGCGCGTTGCTCGAGCTTTACCAGAATTCGCTCTCGTCGTGGGGAGGAACCGTATCCGTTCACCGCATCACCCGCGACTGGGTGGAGGGGAACGCGAACGGCGGCAGCGGCAACGGCGCCACCTGGAACGAAAGTGAGCCGGGCGTCCCGTGGACCACGCCCGGCGGCGACGTCGACCCCGCCGCGTTCGCGGTGACAACCATCCCGGTGGGCGTTCAGGGCTGGTTTCAGTGGGACGTCACTGCGCTGGTAAACGGCTGGCATTCCAGCGTGGATCCAAATTACGGATTGCTGCTCAAGCCGGGCGACGATTCCACGGGAGTTTATTTTTCCAGCAGCGACGACGTGGCTTCCGAGCTCCCCCGGCTGATCGTCACCTACGCCTGCGAGTGCGGAGTGGTATGCCTCCCGCCGCCGCCGGCCTGCGACGCCGACTTCTCGCCCAATACCAGCGTGACCGAGTTCTCCACCGCGGGGCAGAGCTACCGCTATAACCGCGGGATTACCTACTTTCCGCAAGGCCAAAGCATCAACGGCACGCCGGCGCCCGCCGGGGGCGGCTGGATCGCCGTGGGTGAATCGGACCGGCTGGTGCTGCTCGATCTCGACGGCAACATACTCGACGACGGCTTCGGTATCGGCGTCAATGATCTCAAAGGCATCTCTTTTGTCTCCTCCGGTGCCAAAGCGGACCACCTGGCCGTGGTCACGCAAAACGTTCTTTACTTCGTCGATCCGACGATACTGCCGGCCGGCAGCAGCTTTACCGTCCACCCACTGCCCTTCGCCGCCAATGCCCAGGGCATCAGCTACGTCGACGGCGGTAGCTATGACCGCCATCTTGCCATTGTGGATAGCGACGACAGGGTCATCTACATCGTCGATCAATCCCTGAACCTGGTCACGACCTTGTTCACCGACAGCATTCTCGACAAGCCGGAAGGAATTGCCCATCTCAAAAACACCGACAAGTTCCTGGTGGTGGAAAAGGACCTCGACACCGCGCTGATCGTCCATTCCGATCTGACCGTCAGTCAGAACTACGACCTGACGCAGTTCGGCTACGTCGACGCCTCCGGAGCGGCGATACATCCGGTGAGCTGTAACCACGTCATCGGCGACCACCCCAACGATCGCTACAAGTCGCTGAACGTCGGAGGCGGTCCCATAGACGTCAGGGTGGCGAGCAGCAGTGACGACGCCGAGGAGCTTAATTTCAACAACAGCGTCGACCTCGCCAGTAGCGACCTGGAGCTGGTGGAAGACATCGGATTTTCGCAGACGGTCGGCATGCGCTTTGCCAACATCACCGTGCCCAACGGCGCCACCATCACCAGCGCCTGGATCCAGTTCAAGACCGACGAGACCAGCACCGGCGGCATCAATCTGACCATCCAGGGCGAGGCCGTGGACGACGCGCCCACCTTCGTCGATTCCAGCGGCAACATCTCCTCTCGCGCCCTGACCACCGCTTCGGTCTCCTGGTCACCGGGCCCGTGGAATGCCGTCGGCGAGGTCGGGCCGAAGCAGCAGACCCCCGATTTCTCCTCGGTGATCCAGGAGATCGTCGACCGGCCTGGCTGGACCCCCGGCAACGCCATGGTGGTGATCATCAGCGGCTCGGGAAGGAGAACTGCGGAGTCCTTCGACGGTGACGCGGCAGGCGCGCCCCTTCTGCATATCGAGTACTAGAGCAGGCAATCATGACGAAGCCGAAGCTGAGAATTGAAGCATACGAGCGGGCGAAGGAAGACGGGCCCAGGGCCGAGCCAATTTCGCGTGTGCGGCGCCGAAAAGCTGTTGCGCGTACGCGGTCACAGAACCAATCGCAAGCCCTCCTGCCGGGGGCACGCGTTCAGGCCGTAGTTTATTGAATTTAATGGGTAAATTTGGCATTGCCCCGGACGGGCTCGCGTAGTCTTCGGCGGGTGCGGCGACTAAGCTTAATTCATGATTTACGAACAAAAATCAGACAAGTGGAACAGCTCTCCAAGCTATATCGCGAGCTGCGTGGGAAGCGCTTTCCCCGTCTTTGTCCGGCGGTCCGCCCAACAGGCGTAGCACGATGCAGCTCGGCGCGATGATGCACAAGTTGCGCGGTGTTTCGCCCGGCGGCGCTCAGGGCCCCATCGGGCTCGAGCTCGGCCGCGATCAGATCCACTTGGCGCAGCTGCAACGGGACGCGCACGGCGAGGTGCAATTTCGCGCCCAGGCCTCGCTGCCCTATTCCGGAACCCGGGAAGAACTTCTCTCCTCTCAGCGGCGGTTCAAGCCGCTGCTCAAGCGCGCGCTCAGTTCCGCTCCGTTTACCGGCAGGCGTGTGGTCACCTGCCTGCCCCCGGGTGATACCCGGATCATGTCGATCACCTACGACGCCAGTGGCGCCCGCGATGACGGCGCCGCGGTGCTGCAGGTAATGCGCTCACGGCTCGAAGGAACGCTGGAAGACTACGTCATCGACTATCTGCCCGTTCGGTCCGGCTCTAAAGGCGAGCAGCGCTTGGCGGTCGTGGCCGTGGCGCGCCGGGAAAAAGTGATTCGCTTACTCGAGCTTTTCCGCCGCTCGGGCCTCGAGGTGGAGGCCCTAGAGATCGGGCCAGCGGCGATCAAACGGCTGGTGAGCGCGCTGTCGACAAAGCGGGGGCCGGAGAACGTCCTCATCATCAACTGCGGCCACTCCCACAGCTACCTGACGATGCTTTCCGGCCGCAGGCTGCTGCTGGATCAGCAGCTCTCCTTCGGCGAGCAGCAGCTGATCGATCGACTCTGCAGCGAGCTGGACATGTCCGAGGAGGCGGTTCGAATGGCGGTGCACCGGGTGGGTATCGACGCCAAGTTCGACCCCGAGCTGACTGATCTGTCGAACACGGGTCTCGAGACCTCCCAGGTCATCCTTGACGTGCTGAAGCCCAATCTGCTGGCCTTCGTAGACGAAATCAAGCGCGCGCTCAGATACGTGACCTACGAAACCCGGGGCGAGCCGGTACACCGCCTGTATCTCATGGGCGGCTTCGCGGACTGGCGCGGATCGGACCGCGTGCTTCGCCGCATGATCGACATTCCGGTGGAGAAGCTCCCCAGTCCCCAGGAAATTTTTGGAACCGGCATCAACGATTCTGGATTTTCGATTAGAAACGGCGCTTCCAATCTGGTAATCGCCACCGGACTCGCGCTACGGGGTATCGTCACCAATGAATGACAATACCCTTACCGCTGAAATCGATCTGGTACCCAATGACTATCGGACTCATTTTGCGAAAGTCCGAATCTTAAAGCGGTACGCCTCCATACTCATTCCGCTGCTGCTCGTCGGGGGTCTCCTCTATACGGCTTTGCGTTACTACACCTGGGACCTCGAACGCGAGGTCGAAGCGCTGCAGCAAAGAACCCTGGTCTCGAGCCAGCAGCGCGATCAGATAACCAACTTGCGCAAGGTCGCGGACGAGTTCCAGAGACAGCTGACCATGCTCGGTCGATTGCGCAGCGGCGGACAGGCGCTGGACATGTTCACCACCATCGATCGGGCGATTCCTCCCGGCGACGTGTGGTTCCGCACCTGGACATTTCGACGCGCTGGCTTCGTCATAAAGGGCGACACCAGCGAAGTGAATCGAGGCTATTTCGTAGTCATCCCCGCCAACAGCGAGGCCTCGTCTTCCGAGCCGTGGCAGATCGAAACCCACATGGACATCAAGGGCCAGGCCCGGGATCACTCCACGCTTTCCACCTTCGTGCAAAAGCTTTTCGATCAACCCCAGATTCAGGATGTTCGCGTAGTCAACACCGCGCGCCGAAGCTATGAAAACACGAACATCATCGACTTTGATATGCGAATCGTAGTGCGTAGCGCGGCGGGGGGCAGTTGACCGTGTCTTTACTTCAACGGCTCGATGCCCGCAGCCTGAACCTATTGCTGGGGGGAATCACGCTGGTGGTGGCAGTGGCCATGATCAGCTATCTGCTGTGGCCTCAGTTCAAGGCTTATCGTGCGGCCGTCGAATCCCGCGATAGCTTGCAAAGCGTTGTCGCCAACGACAACAGGCTGCTGGAAACTTTGAGCGCATTGCGGAACGAAGTTCGCACCTTGCGTCAAAGCCTGCACGGCGACCTGGCGGCACTTCCGACCAAGGAAATGCAGGGTTACATCATCGGAAGGCTGCAAGGCATTTCCTGGAGAAACAGCGTCGAGTTCCTGGGAATGCAGCCCCGAGAGGGCGAGCCCATCGAAAAATTTCAGGAAATCCTGTTCGAGGTTCAGTTGCTGGGAGATTACTTCGATCTCTACAGCTGGCTGCGGGACGCAAGCAAAGAGTTGGGTTTCGTGGTGATTAAGCAATACCAGATGGCGCCGGTGAGGCCGGACGACGAAAAAGCCATGCTCGGGGTCAAAATGACCATGGCGGTATATCGCAGTGGAACCTGAGAGATTTTTGAAAAACTGGAAAGTCGAAAAAGCAGCCCTGCGAGTCTGCGGCAGTGCTTTGGCGATTGCTGCGCTGAGTTTTCCAAGCTCCGGCTGGTCCGAAGGATCTGGAACGCCGTTACGCATCAACCCGTTCCTCCGGCCGGACTTGGGCGCGACTGCGCCTGCGCCCACCAGAGCGTCCGGACCGGTGCGCTCGACCGCGCCGCCCACCAATCTGCGATTCACATTGGCAGCAGGTCCGGACTCCCTCGTCAGCGTGGATGGAAAAACGCTGCGCATTGGAGAGGAAATCAACGGCTATCGCCTCGAGGCGGTGAGAGCAGACACCGCAATTTTCAGCAACGGAAAAGAAATGATCGAGCTCAAAATCAAGCTCAGTGACCTAAGGAAAGCAAAGTGACATTAGCGCGGAGCCATCGATATCAAAGTCTGCTTGCGGGTGTTCTTTTAGGCGTAACGCTTGGCCTTGGCGTTGTTGAGCGTATTTCTGCGCAGACCGTGACGGGCGAGCTCGATATTCCGCCCAGCGAAGGAACCCCCGGCAGAATCTCCCTGGCGGTGGACAACGTCGAAATCACCGAGGTCATGAACCTGCTTTCGCGGAAAGAGCGGACCAATATCCTCCTGTCTTCAGAAGTGACGGGCACGGTATCCATCAACCTGTTCGATATGACCCTGGACGAAGCAATTCGAGCCATCGCAACGGCGGGCGGCTTTGAGGTCGAAGTGGTTGACGGCGTGTACTTCGTTCGCAAACCACCGGCGGAAGTTGCGGACAAAAAGCGTCTTCCGCCGATAACTCTGCGGAGCTTCAAGATCCAGTATTCGCCCGTTGACGTGGTCGAAGGCGTTCTCCGGGAATATCTATCCGAGCGCGGCAAGATTAAGTCTCTTCCGGGTCGGCAGCTTCTGCTGGTCGCCGACGAGCCAGAGCACGTGGCGCGAATCGCAAAGCTGCTCGAAGAGGTGGACCGCCGGCCGAGACAGATTCTAATAGAGGCTCAGATTCTGGAGATTACGCTCGACGAGACCGAGACCTTCGGCGTCGACTGGTCAAGACTTTTTAATACGGGCGGGGGCACGGGCGCGTTTGGCACACGAGGTTTCTCTCCCGATGGGGCGACGGGGTTCTTCTTCGAGCTCCTGCGCCCGGACGTCGAGGTGTTTCTTGACACGCTTCGGGCGCGGGGGCGGGTTCGCACCCTGTCGACGCCGCGACTGATGGCGATCGAAAACCAGGAAGCCAGCGTTATCGTTGGCGACCGGCAGGGATACAAGCTGACGACCACCATCAATCAGGTGACCACCGAGAGCATCGAATTCCTCGAATCGGGCGTCATTTTGCGCGTCACGCCGGCGGTGGACGACAAGGGGCGTGTCACACTGGAAATACATCCGGAGGTCAGCACCGGAACCGTTTCCGACGGCATCCCCTCTCAAACCACAACCGAGGTCACTACCCACGTGTTGGTGCCCGACGGAAACACGGTGTTCATCGCCGGGCTCATCCGAAACAGCCTAACCGAGTCTCGGGACGGCGTTCCCGTCCTCGGGGATATTCCAGTTCTTGGCGCCTTGTTTTCTCGACAAGAGCGGATCAGCGTCAACACCGAAACAGTAGTGCTGATTACACCGCGAATTGTTGGTGATACTTTCAGTCGACGCGTGGCGGGTCCACCGGATCCAGAACCGGAAATCAAGCTAGTGCAGGAACAGAACCAAATTCTCGAGGATAAAAGATCAAGAATCGATGAGGATCTTGGACCGCCGACTGTGCTGGATCCCCTAATCGACCGCGCAGGACAAAACTAGTATGCCTGACGGAATCAAAACGCATCGAACAATTAACATTTTCCCGTCGGACAAATCGAGACCGGTGGACTGCTATTAGATACGGACCCGAGTATAACCGCATGGCCAAGATCCTCATCGTCGATGATGTCTTTCCGACCAGGAAGTTATACGCGATGCGCCTGGAACGCGAGGGCTTTGAGGTCGTTGTCGCCGAGAATGGCGTCGAGGCCGTGGAAATGGCAATTTCGGAGATGCCCTGCCTGATTCTCATGGACATGGGTCTTCCGGTTAAGGACGGCTGGGCCGCGACACAGGAGATCCGCGCTCACTTTGCAACAAAGCGTATTCCTATCATCGCGTTCACCAACTATGACGGCGAAGAAAACGTTCGCCGCTGTATGGAGGCGGGCTGCAATTCGGTACAGCCCAAATCCCTCCCGTTCCCGAAACTGAATGCCCTTATAAAAGAAACACTCTGCGAGGAGTCGGAGTAATGTCGATGCGGCCAGCCAGTGAGAAACCGCAGCTGCCGCGTCGCGCTTTATTTGTGACCCTGCAGCACGAGCTGCGCAGTCCGGTCCTCAACATCATCGGGTATACACGCGTACTGCGCGACGAGAGCGCGAATGAGTACGAGAACGACCTGGCCGAGATACTCAAGGCGAGCTACGGATTACTCGACCTCGTTGACTACTTTCTGGAAAACCCGGGCGAAATCGAGTCGGATGATGCTCCAGAAGACGGGCTGGACTCCTTATCGAGATTTCGGCACGACCTGCGCGGCCCCGTAAATATTATTCGCGGATATGTCGAGTTTCTGCTGGAGGTGGCGGGCACCCGCGCGGATACGCGCGTGGAGAGGGATCTGCGTCGTATATATCGACTCACCGACAACATGCTGAGCGTCGTCGGCCGATTCACGCACGAGCACGAGACCGACAGCAAGAAGGAAAAGACGGCCGAACTGATACATCCCGAGCTCAGACTGGTGACCCAGGCTCTGCGCACCCTCGAAGGTCTCGAAGTAAGCCCGGAGGTGAAGACGGCGCCAGCCCGCGTCCTTGTCGTGGACGACAACGAGCAAAGCCGCGATTTGCTATGCCGGCAATTAATCAAGGAGGGACATGACGTAAACGTGGCGGAGCATGGACGCAAAGCGCTTGAGATGCTTCGAAACGATTATTTCGACATCGTGCTCTTGGACATCATCATGCCGGAGGTCAACGGATATGAGGTTCTGGTGGAGATGAAGAAAGACAGGCAACTGCGCCTCATTCCGGTAATCATGATCTCCACTCTCGATGAGGTCGAAAGCGTGGTCCGATGTATCGAACTTGGCGCTGACGAGTATCTTCCCAAATCATTCAATCCGGCTCTGCTTCGCGCGCGCCTTGCGGCCTCACTCGAAAAAAAGCGGCTTCGCGATCGAGAGCAGCACTATCTGGAACAGATTCGAATCGAACGTGAGCGTTCCGAGCGACTACTGCTCGACGTTCTTCCAACCGCAATTGTTGAGCGACTGAAAAGCGGCGAGAAGACTATCGCAGACGACGTTGACGAAGTCACCGTATTGTTCTGCGACCTTGTCGGATTCACCGAGTTCAGCGCAACCTTGAGCGCGGCGGAAGTGGTCAGCCGGCTCAACGAGATATTTCTACGTTTCGATACGCTGGTAGAGGAAAATGGCTTAGAAAAAATCAAGACTATCGGTGACGCCTACCTGGTAGTGGGCGGATTGCCCGGATCAAATCCGGATCACGCTCAGGCAATTGCCACGCTTGCGTTGGAGATGCGCGACGCGATGGCGGATCTGAACAATTTTTATCCGGAACCCCTCGAATTCAGGATAGGTATCCATACGGGTGCGATTGTTGCCGGAGTCATTGGACGCAAGCGATTCACCTATGACGTGTGGGGGGATGCGGTGAACATCGCCAGCAGGATGGAAACCGACGGAGTGCCCGGCAAAATTCAGGTTTCCGAATCAAGCTATGAGTTGCTCAAGGACGCCTTTCTGCTCGAGTACCGGGGCAACATGCCGATCAAGGGCGTAGGTGAGATGAAGACCTACTTCTTGAGCAATCCACGCTGATAGTTGAGCTTTTCGTCGAGGCGGACGCAAATCTGGCGGCGACCCGCACCAGCCACACCCCGGCACCCGCATCAACCGTTACCGCTGCTCCCTCCCGGGCCTGACGGGGTTCACGATCTAGCGATGCGAGGGGACCGGCGCGGGTCACCAGAAACTGAAGCATCTTGCGCCATGAACGACCACAAGGCGCCCTCATATCATGCCCCGGCCGTTCATGACCGGAGCCAGATCCGGTCACTTCACGATTGGCTGCTGCAACGGGACGCGTGCGTTCACCTGCAAAGATCAGCCCGAGGGTTCGATTCTCGCGCGACGCCACTGCGTCGATTTCCCTAAGGGAGTGGGAAAATACAGGGAAAAGCCGAGATATCCAAGCCCGGCGAGGCGAAATTCTCTGAACCTCTGAAAATTCTGATTCCAAACATGGTTGTGCGTTTGCGTAAGCCGGCGAATTCGATTTTTCCACGCCTCTCCTTAAATTTATCTTCAGTCTCAGCTTAAAATCCAAACTTTCTTTTTGCTATCGCTCCCTCTGTCTCGAAACGTACAATGCAAATGGCTTTTTGCAGCCGGTGGCAATGACCCATTTCACGGCCTGTCTTAATCAAGGAATTTCGGTATTTAAACATGGTAGTTTGATCAATGCGTGGATCTGAACCGATCATCGCAGTCCTTTCCGGGTACATCTCCGGCGCGGTGGAACGCAAGCTTCCGCCTGAAGTGAGCGAGAAGACCAAGCACCACGTTCTGGATACGCTGGCCGCGGTCGTCTCCGGCTCTCGACTGCCTCCAGCGGTGCCCGTGCTTCGTTACGTCGACTCCCTTGGTGGAACCGAAGAAGCGCTGGTTTGTGGGACATCGACGGTGACCACCGCGGTTAACGCAGCGATGGCCAATGCCATGCTCGCTCATGCCGACGAGACGGACGATTCCCATCTGACCTCGCGCAGCCACCTGGGCTGCGGCGTCGTGCCCGCCGCGCTGGCGATGGGAGAACGCGAGGGAAGCTCCGGAGAACACCTGCTGCGCGCGGTCGCGCTCGGTTATGACATAGGCGCACGCGTGTGTCACGCGCTCGGTACCGATCAACTTTACGCCGCGGGGCACAGCACCCACACTTTTGCTCCGACCTTTGGCGCTGCGGCCGCTGCCGGCTCGCTGGCGGGACTCTCGGCAACGCAGTGCCGCTGGCTGCTTTCATATACCGCGCAACAGACTTCCGGAGTGAACTGTTGGCAGCGTGACCGGGACCATATCGAAAAAGCTTTCGACTTTGGCGGCATGGCCGGGCGCAACGGCGTAACTGCCGCCACCATGGTGCAGACGGGCTTCACCGGGGTGGATGACGTGCTCTCCGGCCCGCGCAACTTCCTTTTCGC
>JBFHVA010000009.1:0-33387 GCA_041589735.1 Gammaproteobacteria bacterium
CCGCGTCATTACCGGCGAGAGCAGCGATCACTCGTCCAGCGGCTAGGGCCCGGCTTTGGCGCAGCCTCGGTAATTGGGCGAGAGGGTGAGATGTCCGAGCTGACGGTCACGGTCTTCGGCGCCACCGGTTTCCTGGGCGGATCCATCGTTGCCAGGCTGCTCGATGCCGGAATGACGGTCCGCGCTGCCGCGCGGCACCCTGAGCGCCTGCCAAACCCTGGACCGGAGGCGCGCGTCACCCTGGCGCAGACCGACGTCCGGGACCCTGGGTCGGTCACCGCCGCCGTTGAGGGCGCGAGCGCGGTGGTCAACGCGGTCGGCCTTTATGTGGAACACGGCGCGGAGACCTTCGACGCGGTCCACGTTCGAGGGGCGGCAACGGTCGCCCTGCTGGCCGCCAGGGCCGGCGTCAAGAAGTTGATTCACGTGTCCGGCATCGGTGCCGACCCGGCTTCCTCATCGAGCTACGTGCGCGCCCGGGCGAACGGCGAGCGACTCGTTTCGGAGCGCTTCGAAGGGGCCGTCATCGTGAGGCCCAGCGTGCTGTTCGGTCCCGGCGACGCGTTCTTGAACACCATTGACGCCATCACCCGGGCGGCTCCCGTATTTCCCCTTTTCGGCTGGGGCCAAACCCGGCTGCAGCCGGTCTACGTGGCCGACGTGGCGGACGCCGTATTCCGCTGCATCGTCGGGGAGGCGGCGACGGGTCGGATCTGCGAACTCGGCGGCCCGCGGATTTACAGCTACCGCCAGCTGGTGGAGCGGGTGCTTGCATTCAGGCGCCGCAGGCGATTGCTGCTGCCGGTGCCCTTCGCCGTATGGTCGGCTCAGGCAAAGCTCCTGAGCCTGCTTCCGAGCCCTGCGCTGACCGAAGACCAGGTCATTCTCATGAGGGACGACAATCTGGTCGGCGAGGGGGTGGTGACACTCCAGGATCTGGGTGCCTCGGTTCACGATCTGGACGCCATGCTGCCGCAATGCCTGGGATCGCCGATTTCCTGACCGTCGTCTACTTTTATGGGTTTCCGGGGCGATCCGTCCCGACGGCTGAGGGCTAGAAAACGTGACTCACGCCCTTGTATTTGGTGCGGCGCAGCATATATAGTGCGCGCCCTTTGGACGCGAGGCAGTTCAGTGATCGACCCCCTCAAGCCGGTGCGGGTTTTCAAAAACTGGAAGCTCGGCTGCTACGGCATCATGCAGGACGGCAGGCTCAAAGCCTCCGCTCGCCAGGTGCGGCTCGCCGACGTCGAGTTCCGCGTGCGCCAGTCGGGACGCCGGCGCATGCTCGAGAAAGGCATGCGCAACGTGCACGCCTATGCTATTGGTCGCCTCGTCGACTTCGTTCACCCTGACGAGACGCGCAAGCTCGACGGGATGTCCGGGCGCGCCACCTTCTACGATCCGAAGCGCTTCGCCGTTTTTGTCGACAGCGAGACGGAGGCCCCGGTCATTTACGCGGGCGCGGCGCGCTTTGACGAACACGGCGTGATTTACGCCAGTCCGTCCAACGAGCCGACCCTCACCCAGGCTGCATAATCCGTCGGGTATCAGTCCTGCCAAAACAACCGGGTTTAGGGCGGATACAAAAAAAGGCGGCCCTGTCAGGCCGCCTTTTTTGAACCCTTTGCAAACGCTAAAGAGGCGTTTGCTCGGGAGACTCAGGCCGCTTTCAGATTGCCGGCCGCGTTCTTGCCGCGCTCGTTGACGACGTCAAACTCCACGCGCTGACCTTCCTTGAGCGTGCCAAGACCGGCGCGCTCCACCGCGCTGATATGAACGAAAACATCCTTGCCGCCGTCCTCGGGCTGGATGAATCCAAAGCCCTTTGCAGTGTTGAACCACTTAACAGTACCGATAGCCATAGTAACTCCGTAGGAAAAAAATAGCCGCGCGCTAATCGGGCGCGGAGTCGAACAATCTTGTCGTCGTGGGTGTCTTGATAACGAACGCCTAGATAAGGGCGGGTAGCTGAAGGCAGGCCATAACGTAGATCGCATAATTATACTGGCCCGTATCTGGCGGAAAAGCAAGTGAATTTGCACGCAATTGCGCTCCGAGAGGCTGGTTTGTGAAGCAAGTATCATCCTGGATCCGGGGTGGCAGCGCGTTTAAAGCGGGATCCAGTCAAGAACCAAAACGCCGTATGCTACGAATCGAGCGGCTAAATTCTCCACCCACTCAAGGTCACTCCCTATGCGCTTGAGCAATTTGATCACCGCCATAGACGTACACGCCTGCGGGGAGCCGGGCCGGGTGATTACCGGCGGCGTGCTCGACGTGCCGGGCGAGAGCATGTTCGAGAAGCGCCTTCACTTCGAGCGGCACCTCGACCACATCCGCAGGCGGATGCTGCGTGAACCGCGCGGTTATCCGGGCCTATGCTGCAACGTGATCATGCCGCCGACGCACCCGGAGGCCGACGCTGGTTTCATTATCATGGAGCAGTCGGAATACCCGGCCATGTCCGGAAGCAACGCTATCTGTGTCACCACTGCGCTGATCGAGACCGGCATGGTGCCGGTAAAAGAGCCCGTGACCCGGCTAAAGCTAGAAGCGCCGGCGGGACTTATTGAAGTTGAAGCGTCGGTGAAAAACGGTAAGTGCGAGAGCGTCACCGTTGAAAATGTGCCCGCATTCGTCGCCAATCTGGACGCGGAGATCGAAGTGCCGACGCTGGGGAAAGTGACCGTGGACGTGGCCTTCGGCGGCATGTGGTTCGTGATTGCAGACGCGCAGCAGCTGAATATAGCCATCGAGCCGGACAACGCGGCGGAGATCGCCCGCGTCGGGGAAATGCTTCGCGCCGCGGCGGCCGAGCAGCTTCCGGTGACGCATCCCGAGAATCCCGAGATCCGCAACGTCTCTATCGCCCAGTTATCGGCGCCGGCAACGGCGGCCGGCGTGTCACGCAAAAACGCGGTAGTGATATCTACCGGCGAGCTCGACTGGGCGCGGCCGGAAACCTGGCGCGGGGTGCTGGACCGCTCGCCCTGCGGCACCGGTACTTGCGCCAGGATGGCGACGCTTTTTGCCCGCGGCGAGCTCAAGCTCGGCGAAGAGTTTCACCATCAGGGCATTCTGGACACGGTCTTCACCGGGCGACTGCTGCGCGAGACCAGCGTGGGTAATCAGCCCGCGGTGGTGCCTTCGCTCACCGGCAGCGGCTGGATCTACGGTCTGTCGCAGTACGTGGTCGACGACTCCGACCCTTTTCCCGAGGGCTTCACCGTGGCGGACATCTGGTCTCGCGGGATCTGAGCAGAGAAAGTCGAAATGAACGATACCGTACACCTGACGCTGGATGAGGTTCACGCTCTGGCTTTTGAAACGCTGGTCGCTAACGGATTTTCAGGAGGGCAGGCGCGCGCAATTGCCGATACGGTCACCGCCGCCGAGCGCGACCTTTGCACCTCGCACGGTTTGTTCCGCATCGCGTTTTATCTTAATGCGCTCAATAATGCCGATGTGGATCCAACGGCAGTGCCCGTGGTCAGCGAGCTTGCCCCCGCGGTGGTGCACGTGGACGGGCGCTTCGGATTCGCGCCGCTTGCGCTGGAGATGGGCGCTGCTCCCCTGGTCGAGAAGGCGAGGGCGGAGGGCATTGCTGCGCTTTGTCTGAATAACATTTATCACATCGCTGCGCTTTGGCCCGAGCTTGAACGCGTCGCCCAGCAGGGCCTTGCGGCCTTCGCCTTTACCGCCGCTTTGCCGTACATGGCGCCGGTGGGAGGCACCCGGCCGCTTTACGGCACCAATCCCATGGCCTTCGCCTGGCCGCGAAGAGATCACCCGCCGCTGGTCTTCGATCAGGCCTCCAGCGTGACCGCCCGGGGTGAGATCCAGATTCATCTTCGCGACGGCAAGTCCATTCCGGAGGGGTGGGCCATCGGCCCCGACGGCGAGCCGACCACGGACCCCGAGATGGCCCTAAAAGGGGCGCAGCTCCCTTTCGGCGGTCACAAAGGGGCAGCCATTGCGCTGATGGTGGAGCTGCTTGCGGGGGCGCTGGTGGGGGATCTGTTCAGCTTCGAAGCAGCGAAAAAGGATACCGGTACCGGCGCGCCGCTCGGGGGGGAATTTCTGATCGCCATCGATCCCGGCCGCTGCGTGCGCGACGGCGACAGGGAGAAGCAGCTCGCTCATGCGGAGCAATTGTTTCAAAGGATTCTCGAGCAAGAGGGCACGCGCCTGCCATCCGATAGGCGCTACGCTGCGCGTAAGCGGACGCCAAGAGAAGGTATCCGCATTCCCCGATCCCTCCATCAGACGCTGGTCGCTTATACCGGAGAGAGCTGAATGGAAGTAAGGATAAGGAAGTCCCGGTACCGGTCGTGTTTTAAGCAGGCTGATGACGAGCGTCTTTCACTGACGGGCGCGAACGCAGTCACCGCGCATGAGTGATCTGTCACCGCACGCCAAGGGGCTGTTGATCACCACGCTCGGCGTGCTGGTGCTCACCCCGGACAGTTTGCTTATCCGGCTCGTTTCGGCGGACGCCTGGACGCTGACTTTCTGGCGCGGGGTGCTCTACGGCTTCGGCATGAGCGTTGCCGCCGCGGTGATTTTCGGGGGTCGGGTGTGGGAACAGTTTCTGGCTATGGGAAGGGCCGGACTGCTCATCGGCGCGATTTTCGGCCTCGGCAAGGTGACTTTCATTGTCTCCATAACGAACACCACGGCCGCGAATACCTTGTTCATCGTCAGCACGTCGCCGCTGTTCGCGGCCGTTGTGGCCTGGCTGCTGACGCGCGAGCCGGTGGCGCGGCGCACCTGGCTTGCCATGGGCTTCGCCCTGATCGGGATCGGCATCATCGCTTCAGCGGGCTTGGATAGGGGAAGCCTCATCGGCAACGTCGCTGCGCTGCTCACCGCCCTGGTGCTGGGGACGAGCTTCGCGCTGGCGCGCCGCTACCGGGAACAGAACGTCATTCCCGCCATGGCGCTGAGCGGTCTGATATCCGCGCTCCTGGTGCTGCCGCTGGCCTCACCGCTGTCCGTTGTCGCCTCCGACGTGGCTGCGCTGGGGGCGATGGGCCTGGTGGTGCTGCCGCTCTCCTTCGGGCTGATCTTTATGGGGCCGCGCTACATTCCGGCGCCGGAAGTGAGCCTGGTGCTGCTGCTGGAAGCGGTGCTCGGGCCCTACTGGGTGTGGCTTGCCCTGGGCGAGGAGCCCGGCGGCCGCACCCTGGTCGGCGGCACCGTCGTGTTGGCCACCCTCGCCATCCACTCCGCCGTGCGTCTCGCAGGTGAGGGCGTCCGCGCCAAGGCGGCTGCGGCCTCGGAGAATTAGCTTCGTCTTCCGACCGCTCTCACTTAACCCCGCTACGTCCTTATGCCCGTTTGTAGCCTGCGGACAACGAGCCCGGGTCCTGACTCGTCAGGGCAGCGGGAATTCAAATCGGAGGCATAGACCATGTTCATTTCTGAAAACCGCTTTGCGAGGGGGCTATTTTGCGCGCTGGCGCTGATGGCGTTGCCGTTGACCTGCGCCGCCTGGCAGACTCCTGCCGGAATCACGGTGGAGATCATTTCTGACGACGGCCAGGTGCTGCGGCAGTTCGACGTCACCCGGGCGAACGAGCGCAACACCCGGCGCGCATACCTGGAAGCGACCAAGGGCCAGCGTTACGGGATTCGTGTGCGCAATCACACCGGCGGGCGCATCGGCCTGGTGCTCGCCGTGGACGGACGCAACATCATTTCTGGAAAGAAATCCCATCTCCGCCGCAGCGAGCCCATGTACATCCTCAATCCCTACCAGAGCGCCACCTACGACGGCTGGCGTACCAGCGACACGCAGGTGCACCGTTTCTTTTTCACCGAGTCTGGGGAGTCCTACGCCGGTGCCTTCGGCGATCATTCAGCCATGGGGGTGATTGCGGTGGCGGCGTACGCGGAGAAAGCGCCGCCGCGACAAATCCAGAACTACCGCAAGGAGCAACGCCGTGATCGGGCAGGAGAGGCCGCGCCTTCGCCGGGGGCCGCCGGCAAATCATCGAGGGCGGCGCCGGCGGAAGAGGCCGACGCCCAGCCCGGCACGGGTTTCGGTGAAGGGCAGCAGTCCCATGTGGTGCGCGTGCACTTCAAGCCGCAGAGGAGGCCTTTTGCCAAGCAGTACTTCAAGTATGAGTGGCGCCAGACTCTGGTCAGGCTCGGATTCATCCCTTCGCCGAAGCCACATAACCGCTTCTGGCCGGAGGACAACCGGGCGTCGGTGGAGGGCTATTCGCCCTATCCGCCCGGTTACTGGAACCATCGTTAGGCGCGCAGCGTGTCGCTAGAGCCCGGCGGTCGTCAGACCCCGGGCTCTTTCGTTTTCTCGATCGCAAAACTCCTGCCGAAAACTATCGTCTAAGCGTTCACTGAGCGGTGGTCCTGGGGGTTACCGGCAAAAAGAAGCTGCGTGCATCAACCCTGCCCACAGATGACCGCCGCGTTGAGGGAGGGCGCAGCCGCTGGTGGAGTTATGGAGATGAAGCATATCGAGATGAAATGGCCCCATTTCCACCCGCCCTCAGAGGCGCAGAGGAAATGGATGTACGCGGCGCTCATTGCCGCGATTGTCCTTGCCGGGCTGGTTGCCGTTGGCTGGTATGTAAGCCTTGGCGGCTTCGGAGAGTGGGGATTGTTCCAGGAATAAAACCCGTACTCTCTCAACGGCGAGGAAGATTACAAAGCGCTGCCCATGCAGCGCTTTTTTTGCGCCGGGATTTGTGACCGCGTCCGCGGCGCGTGTTTGCACTGAGCTATCGTTGGACCGCCTGCGGCAACTTCGAGGCCGGAAATTCGTCCTCGGTGTTGATCCACTCCATGGAGAAAATCGGCAGCACCCAGTCGGGGCAAGGTCCGCGGGCGAAGATCACGACGCCGACGGCGTCGTGCCATCCGGTCTTGACCCGCGCCGCTTCCATTGATGCACCGGTGGTGAGGACGTCGTCGACGATGAGCCGAACGCCCTGTTTACCCCGGTACTCCTGCAGCGCGGCGGCCAGTCTTCGTCCGCCTTCGGTGACGCCGTAGACGTCTCGGATGTCTCCCTTTTCGGATATGAGCCAGGCCAGCGTCGCAATGTCCTCGTCCGAAAGCGCTTTGCTCTGGATGGTGTAGCGGGCAACGCCGCCCGAAGCCATCTTGAATGGCTTGCGTTCAAATAAATGCATCGAGTGTCGTTCCATTGCGCCACCGGGCGCAGTCACTGGTGGAGGCGCGCATTGTACGCCAACTCCGGGTCGTCTTCGTTGCGTCGGCAGAGGTGAGCGGTAGAGAGTTTGAGCCAAGACGCCGTCAGGCAGCGCCGCGGCGGAAAGCGATGAGGGTCACGTCGTCCGGTTTACCGGGGCGCCCTTCCTGTGGTTGCGTCATCCGCTTATTGCACTCCGCGGTAATCGCCTTGACGCCCTTGAGCAGCGGTCCCCGCCTGAGAAATTCGATAATTTCATGAGCGTGCAGGTTGTCGAACAGGCCGTCGCTCGCCAGCACCACCGTGTCTCTCGGCCGCAGACGGATCGGTGAGCTCATGCCCACGTGCATTCCGGGATCGCCAACGACGTTCGAAACGATGTGTCGATCTTCGTGCTCGATGGCTTCGTGGGGTGTGAGCACACCGGCCTCAACGGCGTAACCCACCGGCGAGTGGGCGATGGTTTCCATTTTGATCTTGCCCCGGCCACCGAAGGCGAGCACGCCTGAGTCACCGACGTGGTAGCTGCGCACGGTATGACCGTCGATTTCCAGCACCACCAGCGTGGTAGCGGAGCCATTGCCAAGCGTCGTGACCTTCTGGTTGGCACGGTCGAAACCGGCAAGTATGGCCTCGCGCAGCGGTGTGTTCTGATCCTTCGCCGCGTTCAGGGAATCGCGCAAAGCCCTCAGCGCTAAAGCGGACGCCTTGTCCCCGCCAGGAAGACCGCCAAGGCCGTCCGCCACCGCAATCACCACCTGATCTGCGCCCACCTCGAAAATCGCGGCGGCGTCCTCATTCCCGGTGTCCTTGTCCGGCGAGCGGGCCGAGTAGATCACGGCTTGGCCCTTTCCGGCGCGCTCGATGTGCGCCTCAACGTGGTCGGGACCCTCGAAGATACGATTAGAGGCGCTCATCTCCATTTGCCCGGCAGCCTTGGAAAATACAAGCTTAATTTCTCAACTAGTCTTTTAATCGATAGCCTAGCCCAATTTACACTGCTTCGTAGCATTGCCCAGATTACGTGGTAACGGCAGCCGAGTCCGCGGGACCCGTGGCTTTTTGGGCTCGCCCCGGTTCCGGGTCCGGCTATAGCCGTTTAAAAAAGATTCAGGAAATGCCTTGGCCTGACCGGCTTCGACCGTAATCCGCGGACATAGACATCCTGAACGCACCTTTCTGCCCGCGGTCGTGGGGTGCACAGAGTTATAATCGTCGCCAGAGATCTTGTCTGTTCAAAGAAACCCTCGGAAGTTGAAAGAAGTGAACCGCTTCGACCGTCGGACGTTTGTGTCGCTGTGCGGTTGGGGTGCTGCAGGCGCAGCCCTCGGAGTCAGGCCGCTTGGCGCACTCACATCCTCGGCCATCACCCGGGCGATCCCCAGTACGGGAGAGCGGTTGCCCGTCATCGGCATGGGCTCATGGATCACTTTTCACGTGGGCGACAATGCGGCCGAGCGCGCCGTCCGGGTTGAAATCTTGAGACAGTTCTTCTCCCGAGGCGGCGCCCTGATCGACTCATCCCCGATGTACGGCTTGTCTGAGCAGGTGATTGGATATTGCCTCGAGCAGCTTGGACAGCCCGAGGCGCTGTTCTCCGCCACCAAGGTTTGGACCCCTGGCGAGCTGCTCGGCGTCAGCCAGATGAAGCACTCAGAGCATCTATGGGGTGGTGACGGATTCGACCTGATGCAGATTCACAATCTGGTGGACTGGCAGACCCATATGAAGACTCTGCTTAGGTGGAAGGCCGAGGGCCGGATCCGATACATCGGTATCACCACCTCTCACGGCCGCCGTCACGGCCAGTTGGAACAAGTGATTAAGAGCGAGCCTATCGATTTCGTCCAGTTCACCTACAACATTCTCGACCGCGAGGCGGAGAGGCGCCTGCTGCCTGCTGCCGCTGAACACGGCGTTGCCGTGATCATTAACCGTCCGTTTCGCCGTGGGGCCTTGCTCGATCGTTTACAGGGCAAACCACTGCCCGCGTGGGCAGGAGAGTTCGGGTGTGAAAATTGGCCCCAGTTTTTGCTCAAGTTCATCGTTTCCCATCCCCACGTCACGTGCGCCATCCCGGCCACCTCCCGGGTTGACCACATGCTGGAGAATATGGGTGCGAATTTCGGCGAGCTTCCTGATCAGCGGTCCCGAGGGCGCATGCTCGGCTACGTCGAGGACATCATTTAAACGCCCGCCCCGCCAAGGTTGTGACAGCCGAGAGCTTGAAACCCCACGGAGAAAAGCTGCGCGAGGCCGTTCGCTGGCTGTCGCAATCCGGGCCCATAACGCGTGACAGGATTGACGAGGCTGCGGCTCGGTTCGATTTATCTCCCCTGGAGGCGGAATTTCTTCTGCGCGAGTTTCTCAAGCCCCCCGAATGAGTGCCCGGAATTCGCAGAAACGCTAGCCGTTCGCCGCCAGTTCCGACCCGAGGCAGTCCCGCACCGTCTCGTATTCCGGCTCCACGCGCTCAAGCAGTTCATTGCTCGAATCGATGCGATTTCGTCGAGCCTGCTCTTCGAGCCGCCTGCACAGGTCGCCGAGCCTGTTCGCGCCCACCAGATAGCTGCTCGATTTGAGGCTGTGCGCGGCATCCCGAATGCCTGTGATGTCGCCCGCATGCACCGCTGCACGAAGCGCGTCCAGAGAGGCCTTAGAACTCTCGTAGAACAGACGGACGGTCTCGCTCAGCACATCGCGCTTGGTGCGAGTTTGCAAGCTTCGCAGCTTTTCGATTACGGAAGCGTCCAGCACAGGGCCGTCGTCCTTGCCGTTTAACTTCTTCACTGCGGAGCCAACGTTTTGGGTCGCACAGGACGGATCTTCACGGGTGCCATTGGCGGAGCGGTGATGCTTTTGCAGCATGTAGCGCAACTGCTCCTCGGTGAAAGGCTTGGCGAGATAGTCGTTCATACCGGATTCCAGGCAGCGCTCCCGATCACCACTCATCGCGTTGGCGGTCAGAGCAACAATGGGCGTCGGCTGGTCCAGGCGACGCTTTTGCTCCTCAAGCCTGATGCGACGGGTTGCTTCATAGCCGTCCACGACGGGCATCTGGCAGTCCATGAACACGAGATCGTATTCATTGGATAGTGCGGCGCTCACGCCCTCGGCGCCATCGACCGCCACATCGACCTCGCAGCCGATACTCTCCAGCATGGTCTGAACGACAAACAGGTTTACCGGATTGTCTTCCACGACTAGCACATGGGCACTTACCGGCGTCGCGTCCACCTTGGTCGAATCCGTGACCGGTTTCATCCCAGCGTCTCCGGCGTTCATGGCTTGCACCACAGCATCGTGCAGGTTTCGCATGTGCACGGGCTTGCGAAGTTCCACCGCGGACTCCGGAATCGCATCGTCACCGCGACCGGTGAAGTCGTGGTAGGTGACCAGCACGATAAGGTTTGTGTCTTTACTCGTTTCATCTTTCTTGATCTCCGAATAGACGTCGCCAATCCCCCGACCGCCAAGGTCGCGTTCCATGATCAGGAGGTCGTAAGGTTTGCCGGATACCGCGCAGTCCTTGAGCAGCTTGATCGTTTCTCTGTAGGTCGTAGTTAGATGACACATGGCGCCCCAGTCTCTGAGCTGTCCAGCGACTGCCTGCGCAGATGCAGAGTGAGATTCCGCCACCAGGACCCGAAGCGAGGCGATCGACGGGTGAGGCGGAAACGGCCTCTGTTCAATATTAGACTGAAGCGCGAGCGACAGCTCGAACCAAAGGGTCGTTCCGGATCCAGGCTCGCTCTTTACGCCGATGTTGCCACCCATGAGCCTGACCAGTTGTCTACAAATCGCCAGACCCAGGCCGGTGCCGCCGCGCTTGCGGGTCTGAAAGTCGTCACTCTGACGAAAAGATTCGAAAATTCTTTCGTGGTGACAGGCTTCGATGCCGACTCCCGTATCCGAAACTTCGAATCTGAATGTCGCGGACTCGTTGACGCATTTGAGGGGAATTACGCGAATGACGACTTCCCCCTCGTCGGTAAACTTGATCGCATTGGCGACGATGTTGACGAACACCTGTCGCAGACGACTGGGATCAGCGCAAACCGCATCCGGGCACTCCGAAGGAAATTCCACGCACAGATCCAGCCCCTTTTCCTGGGCGGGCGTTGCCAGCATGTCCGCGACCTCGTGAATCAGGGACCGCAGATCGAAGTTTTCTATCGACAGTTTGACTTCCCCGGCCTCTATTTTGGAAAAGTCCAGAATGTCGTTGATCAGGCTGGCAAGGTAGTGCCCGCTGTCCTTGATGGTCTCCAGGTATTTTAGCTGCTGATTCGAGAGCTCGGTTTTTCCCATCAGCTCCGCGATGCCGATGACGCCGTTCAAGGGGGTCCGGATTTCGTGAGTCATGGTCGCGAGGAATTCGGATTTGACCCGCTCACCGGCCTCCGCCATATGTTTGGCCTTCTTCAGATTCTCTTCCGCAGCCCATCGCTGGTCGATCATGCGGTTGAACGCTTGACCGAGACGCTCGAACTCATCACCGGAATGAATATTGGCGCCCTTGGAAAAATCACCGCGTCCGATCGCGTCCGTTAGATACATCAATTGCTTGAGCGGGCGAGTGACTGCGCTTCCGATCCCCAATGCGAGCGCGCCCGCGAGCAGAATCACGGACACGCCTACAAGCCCGATCTGGGTCATGAGCCGCTTCGGTTCGGCGAAAAACTCGGCGTTGGGAAGAACCGCATGCACCTGCCACGGCAGGAGCTCCACCGGCGCGCTTGCAACTTGCTCATCGGCAAAGCGCCGCTCCGGCGAACCCGCATCCATGGCGCCCGATCCCAGGGCGGCGGCAGCGTTCACTCTTCGTTCCGCGGATGAGTTCCCGGGACCCAGCAAGATCCTGTCGGCCTGATCGATGACCAGATAATAACCGGTGTGGCCGATGCGCTGTTTGCCCAGAGTTCGGGTAAAGTGGCTCAGCGGAGCGATCCCCAGCAGCGTGCCCCCGTACTCTCCGAAGAAGTTGCGCAACGAATAGGCGAACCCGACACTTCTTCCGTAACCCGGGTAATCCTCCACCAGTTGCATGTGGACTCTATTCGGCTGCGCGAAGGCTTTGCGAAAAAGCGGATGATCGCCCAAATCATCATGGTTGTTATCTTCCTTGCCCCGTTCGAACTTGAGCTCCTCGACGCCAACCTCGTCGATGTAACTCAAGACCGGGAACAAATCGTTGTTGTCGATGAACAGGCGATCCAGAGAATAGTACGCAGAGGCGCTTGCAAAACGCACAGTGGCCTCCGAGCGCGCAATTTGCTCGAGTCTGGAACCGTAGTCCATCAGCGTCCAGTTGATCTTGGCCGCCTCGTAGCTCGCGAGCTTCTGCAGTCGATCATCCTGGGCACTTAAGATCCCGCCGAGGATCAGCTTGTAATTCAGCGCGCCAAAGCCGACCGCCGCGATCACCAGCAGGCTGATGATCCCGGCGAGCAGCTTTAAACGGACAGACCCGAACATGTGGGCAACATTTCTCATCAATTAATTAATGCGCGCCCTCGACCGCGAGCACATCGACTGGACGTGCGCCATGCTGGTGCATGACCTTTTGCGCCTCAGGCGTTGCGAGAAAGCGCAAAAACTTCAGAACCTCTTCCGGCGGATCCGCTCGGTGCACCAGTCCGTAGACCAGTGGCAACTGCGTGCCGCTGTTCCAGAGATTCGATTCGGCGGAGGAAACGCCTTCCACCTCGACCACCTTCAGGTCGGTTCCCGACACCAGGCCGAGCGGTGCGTAGGTGATCGTGTAGTCGTACTGGGCGACCAGATCGACGCTCTCCTGGCTGTTGAAGGATTGCTTTGCCACCTTGTTTTCCAGCGCGCCGAACTCGGGGAAGCCTTTGACCAGCGCTTTGAGCGTCGATCCGGCATCCCGGGTGATGGGATAAATCTTATGATCCGGACCACCGACTTCCCGCCAGTTGGTAATCTTCCCTGAGTAAATTCCCAGGATCTGCTCTTTCGTAAGGCGCTCTACGCCCGTCACCTTGGGGTTGATCACGAAGACTATTTGCGACATCGCAAACGGGCGGTACACGAGTTTCTTGTCGCGCTCGCGCTGCTTGAGCGGACGGGACACTGCCGCGAGGCTCGATTTTCCGCTTACAACCTCCTTGATGCCGCCCCGCGATCCGACGGGCTTTGGAATATGAACTTTCAATTCAGACTGTGAGGCGTTGTATGCTTGCGCCAGATCGATGAGGAGCGGAGTGAACGCCTCCGTTCCGGGAATGGATAACGACTGCTTGGCGAAAACCGGAGTGCTTAAAACGAGGGCGATTAATACCGCGCCAACTGAGCTCTTATTTACGTTCATTGCATGTGTCTCCCTAAGTTGGACTCTGTTGTAGACATGGGCTTCATCTAAGTTAATCTAGTGCCTTTCAGGCGACACGCCGGCATCCCCGTTGTCCTGAAAGGCACAGGTAGACCGGCATCTGGCCGACTCCTTTGACTTCGATTGGTCCTCGAGATTCGAATTCAAATGTTCCTTTTAGTCGCTCGCGGGTCGCCGGCGTAACCTGCACGCGACCCGGCATTCCCTGCGACTCCATGCGACTCGCGATGTTTACCGTCTCGCCCCAGACATCATAGATGTAGCGCGTCTCACCGATGATTCCCGCGACCACGGGGCCGGTGTGCATGCCTATACGAAGCTGTAGCTTTAACGGGTCCAGATATTCCAAAGACTCGATTGCCCGGATCGCCTCCAGCGCGAACTGCATGCACCTTCCATCGTGATTGCCAACGTGAGGCGATATTCCTCCGACGGCTAAGTAGGCATCTCCTATGGTTTTGATTTTCTCAAGCCGGTACCTGACGGCGAGCTGATCCAGTCGCTGAAAAACCCGATTCAACACTTCGACCAGCTCCGATGCGGTAATCTGAGAAGACAGACGAGTAAACCCCACTATGTCGGCGAACACCACGGTAACATCGTCAACTAGATCCGCGATGCGCCGCTCGCCGTTACGAAGGCGCTTGGCGACGCTCTCAGGTATGACGTCGTAGAGGACCGCCTCAGACTTCCATTTTTCAGCCTGAACCTGGGCGAGAAGCTCGCGCTCCTTGTTGCTGAAGTACTTCCGCTCGAGTCCTGCGCGCACTCGCGCCCGTAAAAGCACCTCGTCCACGGGCTTCACGAGATGGTCGTCGGCGCCATGCTCGATACATTCGATAACGCTCTCGACATCGTCAACGGCGGTCACCATGATCACCGGAATGGAGTTGAGCTCTGCGCGCGACTTCATGTGGTCCAGAACCTCACGCCCATCCATCCCGGGCATCCGGATGTCGAGCAGAACGAGGTCGACCTCGCGTCCCGAGTTCAGAAGGCGCAATACTTCGGCGCCGCTGGAGGCCTCGAGCAGATTGTTGAAGCCGTTGGCCATCAGCAGTGTCGCGATCGCGTTGCGATTGTCCGCAAGGTCATCGACCACGAGGATGGTCATCCGCAGCAGCTCATGGGGAATACGCAATTGCATCAGTCTCCACCGCTTGGCTGTTGGATTGGCTCAATCTCCTCGTCCTCGATAGCCGCTGCCCGAAAGTCAACCGGCGCTGAGACTGGCTTTCGTCTGGCAAAAGTCGTATTCAGAAAATAAGTCACCCCCGTAAGCCAAAGCAGCACCGCGATTAAATGTATCGGAAGGAAAAACCAGAAACGCAGGTCGACCTCAATCGACCCGAAGGGGCTGCCGGTACGCAGTCGATGCCGGCCGATGAGACCCTGATGGACGTCTTCCCAGAAATCACGTCCATACGCCTCGACGGTAAGCACCTTGCCGGTGTTCGCGTCCAGCTGGGCCCGGACGCCGTGTTCGGTCCGCACCGCGATCACGCCGCTCCCGGGGTGGGTATAAATGCGCCAGATGTCCTCCAGGTTCTGCACCTGGAGCTCGGGTATCGTGCTGGCAATTTCGACCACGCGCGGGTAGGCCAGCGTCGGCGTTGAGCTCACGCCCTGATGGAGGCCCGGATCGACGCCGGGAAGCTCGTATCGAAGCTGGAGCATGAGACCGGAGATGGTTACAAGCATCCAGGGTAGCAGCACGATTACCGCGAGCCAGTAGTGGTAGCGCAGACAGAAGCTAACCAGATTGAACGAGCGTTTACGCGACGAAGTGCGTTGACGAATTCCCGGTCGCTTTGCCTCCAGCGCCTTGCGCTGATGTTTTACCCTCAGCTTGCGAGCTGTCTCCACGACGGCGAGATAAAGGCCGGAGATCCACAGGTAAATGATCAGCAAGGCCGCCGGCAGAAAGAACCACAGGCGCATGCCCCATTCGGAGCCGTCGTGAATGCGAGCTATAAGATTATTCCACCGCTTGCTGGTTCTGATTACCTCGCCCGTCTTGGCGTCGACCTGGGTCTCGAGATCGTGGTGGTTGTGAATTTTGATAACGCCTTTTTTGGGTCTGTAGTCGAGTTGCTTGATATCGCCCCAGCCCTCAACGCGCATCTCAGGCACCGATTTCACTGCAGCAAGTATTTGCCCATGGTTTACATCGGGGTCGTATTTGACTACACCGACCTCGGTAGTCGGCTGGATCCAGTCCACCGGCTTTCGGATTTGGAGTGCTACGCCGGTGACCAGGCGCAGCAGAAGGGGAAGCGCAACGATAATCGAGACCCAAAGATGGGACTTACGCACGAAACGGTAAACCGCACCATGCGTGCGTTTTACTGGCTCTTCGTGCTGTCCCTCGGTTGTTTTATCCTCATCCCGGTCGGGCTTTTGTCCCGTGGCGGATGGCGCGACTGAGCTCATGCACTGTCCTTCAATACGAGGCGCGCGTTCCTGCCGTCGTACGCGCGCGACACGTACAACTGCGCACACGGCGGCCGTTTTCAAAAGGTTTCGCCGATGCGGTTGTACTCGTTTGACCCCCGCCAGCCAATCGGGCGGCTGTCACTCCGTGACGGGCAGGGAAAAGCCCCCGGCGGACGCCGGCGCGGGTCAGTCTCGTTCCTTATTAAGGAAATAAGTTAGTGAGTTTTGTGATCGATAGCTAAGGCACACGGCAAAACTGTGACGGGAATCACGTCCATCACGGGTCGCATAAGAATCTCGTACCTGTTGAGAAATTGACCTGTGGAGGAGGACGGATTAGAGAGCCGTTTACGCGGACCGAGTTCTCGAACGCGGATACACAGACTCGGGAATCAATTCCTTATGTATCAGGAGCACGATTTGGGTAAAGCCATGTGAGTCCGGTAAAGGTCAGTCGTGAACGGGTGTGCTTGGCGGGATGAGCTCGCCGACGCATTGGCGAAGCACGGAAGAGAGCAATCCAATTGGAAACGTCGGGACTTTTTCCCGGTTGCCCTTGTAGGCTATGGTTGCGCGACGATGGCGTAGCGAATTTTTTTAATAGAGCGGAATTTAATCGATGCTTCAAACCACCACGGCCACGCGCGGCATGGTCACGGCGCCCCATCATCTGGCAGCGGAGGCGGGAATAGACGTGCTGCGCGACGGCGGAAACGCCATCGAAGCAATGGTGGCGGCAGCGGCCGCCATCGCAGCGGTCTATCCGCACATGAACAGCATCGGTGGCGATTGCTTCTGGCTGATCCACGTGCCGGGCGCGACACCTTCGGGCATCGATGCCTGCGGCGCGACGGGAGCGAGAGTCGAGGCGGGACTGTATCGCTCCCGGGGTTACTCCGCGGTGCCTTCCCGCGGCCCGCTGGCGGTCAACACTGTGGCGGGGACTCTGTCAGGCTGGGGCGAGGCGCTGAAACTGAGCGCCGAGCTCGGTGGGCGCATGCCGCTGGCGCGCTTGCTGGAGGCGGCAATTCATTACGCCGACTCCGGGGTGCCGGTGACCGAGGGTCAGCACCGCTTGACCCGGGAGAAGTTACCGGAGCTCGCCGAGGTGCCGGGATTCGCCAGCGCCTTTTTGTCCGAGGGCAAGCCGCCGGAGCCTGGCACTTTGTTCCGCCAGCCGCGCCTGGCGGAGACATTTAGGCGCTTAGCGGAAAGAGGTACGGACGATTTCTACCGCGGCGCATTGGCGCGCGACATCGCCGCGGATCTGACCCGCGCCGGCAGCCCCTTGACTGCCGACGACCTCGCCGCCCACCGGGCAAAAGTGGTGGCGCCGCTTTCCCTCACTCACGCTACGGGAACAATCTACAACATGCCGCCGCCCACCCAGGGACTTGCCTCCCTCATGCTGCTCGGTATTTTTCAGCGCCTTGGCGTCCCGGATGCGGACGGATTCGCTTACGTGCACGGCCAGGTGGAGTCTGCCAAGCAGGCATTCCTGGTTCGGGACAGGGAAGTGACCGACCCGGCTTATCTGAAGGCCAAGCCTGAAGTCTTTCTCCAACCGGAGGCGCTCAGCGCGCTGGCCGCATCGATCAATTCGGCGAAGGCCCTGAGCTGGCCCGCTCCCTTAAATAGCGGCGACACCGTCTGGATGGGCGCCGTGGATGCCGCAGGCCGTGCGGTAAGCTTCATTCAAAGCATCTACTGGGAGTTCGGATCAGGCGTGGTGCTTGAGAATACAGGGATCCAGTGGCAGAACCGGGGCAGCAGCTTTAGTCTGCAAGAGAGCGCTCTCAACCGGCTCGAGCCCGGTAGAAAACCATTTCACACCCTCAATCCGGCGCTGGCGATCCTGAATGACAAGCGCATCATGGCTTACGGCACAATGGGCGGTGAAGGCCAACCCCAGACCCAGGGAGCGGTCTACACGCGATACGCGGTCTACGGTCAGGCACTGCAGGCGTCGATCACCGCGCCGCGATGGCTGCTCGGTCGCACATGGGGTGAGGACACAACTACGCTGAAGCTCGAGTCGCGTTTCGACCAGGCTCTGATCGAAGCGCTCGCGGCGGCGGGACACGATGTCGAAGTGGTGGCGCCCTTCAGCGATCTCATGGGGCACGCTGGCGCGGTCGTGCACCATCCGGGTGGTCTTATCGAAGGGGCGGCGGATCCACGCAGCGACGGACGCGCCGCGGCCTGGTAGCTGGCTAACGGCCTACTGGCGGCGCGGAGCGTTTAACGGCACGACCACGCCGTCTTTGTCGCGACCGTTCTCTTCCGAATTCTGATATTGGGAAACGTCGCGGACGCTGACGGCCGCGCCGATGACTCGCCCTGCGTCATCGCGGCAGGGATCATAACGGATGGCCGTCGCGCACTGACCGCGGCCGCGGTACGTGAGCACCGACTGATACTCCACTGCTTCACCGGCAAGGCAGCGATCCAGCATAGGCTTGATGATGCTTTCAAACCTGTCTACTCCGTGAACCTCCATAACCGTCTTGCCGACGATCTCATCACTCGGTCGTGCGTGCCACTGCGCTGCAGCCTCGTTGGCGACCAGGTAGGTGTACGTTTCGTCAACAAAATACATCGCGTCACGGCTGGCGGAGACGATATGCTGGTAGCGCATAATTGCTTCCTGGAGCGATTTTTCCTTGGTGACGTCTCTCAACACGCTGACAATTCCAGTCCGCGCTCCTTTTTCGTTATACAGAGCGTTCATTGTGACCTCGGTGTGCACGAGGTTGCCGTCCCGTCGCTTGAACGGGTACTCGCCCTTGAATTTCCCCTCGCGTTCGAGCGTCGGAGCATAGAGATCATAAAACTGCTCGAAAGATTTCTTGTCTTCGAACAATTTTTCGGTCTCCTCGCCAACGAGTTCTTCACTGGCGTATCCGAACATTCGGCCTGCGGATTCGTTGCAGGAAATTATCCTCCGGGTCGCGAAATCAATCAGGAAGACGGCCTCGCTCAGACCCGAAAACGCGCTTTCCATAAGCATTCTACTTTCGTTGGCCTCGGTCTGTGCGCGCTCCCGCTCCATATAGGCGCACAGCATTGCCGCTACGGACTTCAAAAGACTTCGCTCTTCGGTTAGAAACGGTCCTTCGTCAGCTTCGGGCTTTGCTTCCAGATAACACACTTCGATGCAGCCCGTGCGTTCATTTCGTGTTTTCATTTCCTGTCGCAGACACCAGTCCGTTCGACGCCAGTCGTCAGTAGCGAATTCTTCTCCGTATAATTCCACCCGCACCTGCGTGACGTCAGAGTGCAGGAATGCCCGCTTCAATGACTCGGCCGTCCTTGCGCACAGCGCCGTGGGAGTGAGCCCTCCTCTTTGCAATCCCATGGAAAGTTGACGAAGCACGGTCAGATCCTTGACGCGCTCCTTGAGATCCCGCACCAGTTGAACCTTTTCCTGTTCAGCCCGTCGTCTCGCCGTAACGTCGATGGCCGCAACCTGAACGGCAGGTTTTCCCTCCCAGTTGATGGTGCGCAGGACGTTATGCACGAAGATGACGCCCCCGTTCTTGTGAAGCATTTCTACTTCGTATTCGTCGGGAGCGGGCTTTCCCTCCATTCGATTTTTCCAGTAAGCGGCGAGCCGTTTGCGCTCGTGCGGCGCGTAACGGTCACGGAGATTGCAAAGATTCAAAAAATCGTCTGCCGTATCGTAGCCAAGAAGCTGAGCATAGGCGTCGTTTGCGAACAAAGGTATGAAGTCACGCATGATTAAAAGACCCTGTACCGATCCTTCCACGAGCTCACGGTAGTGTTGTTCGCTCGCCCGAAGCGCTTCTTCAGCACGCCAGCGGTCGGTGACGTCGATAACATTGTGCTGGGTCATCTTTTTCCCGTCCCACTCCACCATGCGCACCACGTTCTGAAGGACCGCCGTGCTGCCGTCCTTTCGAATTGCCTCGAATTCGTAATGGGAAGGTGCCGGACGCCCCTCCTTGCGGGCCAATTGATAAGCGCGGAGCCGGGCGTGCTCGCCAGGAGCGTATATACGCTCCATGTCGCCGAGGGCAAGAATTTCCTTAGGTGAGTCATAGCCGAGGGTGTCGGCATAAGCTTGATTTGCAAAAATAGGCTTGCGACTCTCATGAATTACAATGCCTTGGACAGCGTCTTCGATTAGATTTCTATAGCGCCCTTCGCTTCGAATCAGTTCCCGCTCCGCACGCCTCCTATCGCTAACGTCCATGACTGTGAACTGCTTGGCGCTCTCGCCATTCCAGGTGACTTCCTGCAGGGTATTATGAATGGTGATGCTTGCGCCGTCTGCGCGCAGCACGTCCACTTCGTACGCGATCGGAGCCGCTTCACCGCGCATCCGAGCTTCGCGGTAGCGGGTCATGCGCTCAAACTCATGCGGCGCATAGAAGGTTTCGAAGCGTAATCCTTCCCGGACCTCTTCAATTGAGTCGTAACCAAGCATTTGCACGAACGCCTTATTGACGAATAAGACTTTCCAATCATTATTTATGACGATGATTCCCTGCATCGACCCTTCTGACAGACTTCTGAAACGACCCTCACTCTCGCGCAGCGAACGGGCAGTCATTCGATGCTGCTCGATTTCCCGTTTTAGTCGCTCGTTTGCTTCTCTGAGCTCCATAGTTCGCCGCCTAAGTTCGTAGGCATGTGCGCGCTCGGATTGGCGAAGCTCGTTTTCGCTCTTAACCCGGGCGGCATGCTCGCGCTCGAGAGCCAAATTGGCGCGGGTCATGGAGTGCAGCATAAGACGTACTCGCGGCAGTGACTTAAGCCCGAACAGCAGTCCGCCGGTAATCGACAGGACCGCAATGAGCACCGCAACCCAGCTCCACTGAAGGAAGAATTCGGCCATAAACGCCATGGCGAAGGCGTGGGATGTCATCCGGCTCAAGACCTGCATGATGAACAAGTCAGCAAGAAAAAAGCCCCCGAGAATTACGAGCCCGGCGACGATGGCGATCAGCGGCCGTATTAGCTCGAGCTCTGCGGCGAGCTTCCGGGAACGTGTGACGATCACGCAGGCATAGATAACGCCGGCTACAATGGCGACATCTAGTGCGGTCATCAGAGGTATGGACATGAAGATCATCATTCAGTCCACCCCAGTCTTATCCGGCCTCGGCTGTCGCGGCCATTCCATCGCATAAATTGTCTATGGGGGTTGGATGCCCGACCGCGTAGCCCTGGGCATAGTCCACGCCGAGCGCGATTAACACGTCTATCAGCGCGTCGTTCTCGACAAATTCAGCCACGGTCTTCTTGCCCATGACGTGCGCCATTTCGTTGATCGACTTCACCATTGCCCGATCTATGGGATCATCCAGCATGTCTTTAACGAACACTCCGTCGATCTTGAGCACGTCAACGGGAAGGCTTTTGAGGTAGGCAAAAGAAGACAATCCGCTTCCAAAATCATCGAGGGCGAACTGGCAGCCAAGTCCCTTGAGCGCATTGATGAAGCGAATCGCGCTGGAGAGATTCGCCACCGCCGCTGTTTCGGTCACCTCGAAACAAATTCGCTCTGGCGGAACTTCCGTGCGCTGAAATTCCTGAATGATGCGCTCCAGCACACCGTGCCTGTCCAGCGAAGCGCCAGAGAGGTTTATGGACAGGGCGCCCATCCGCTCATAGGCCTCCGGATTGCGGCTCAACCACTGAAGGGCGCTGCTCACCACCCAGGTATCGATCTTTGGGCCTAGGCTGTATCGCTCCGCGGCCGGAAGAAAAGCCCCGGGTGGCACGATGCGGCCCGACGGCTCTCGCATCCGCAGAAGCACCTCGTAACTCGTTGGACCCGTCTCTGTGACACCGTCGACTGACGCTAGAGGCACGATGGGCTGAACGAAAAGTTGAAACCGGTCTTCCTCCAGTGCGTCGTTGATCCGAGATACCATTTGCATCTCGCCCCGACGCCTTTCCAGCTCATGGTCTTCCGGCGTAGCCACGTGCACGCGGTTTCGTCCTTCGTCTTTGGCGGCGTAACAGGCCGTATCCGCCGCACTAAGAAGATCCGCCATTCCGCCGCTCGATGCGTTTACCGGTACCACCCCGATACTCACACCTACATCGAAGCTCATGCGCTGCCAGTGGAAGCGGAAATCTTCAATCGCGGCGCGAATTTTCTCCGAGATCCTGTATCCGTCCTCGAGGGAACAACTGGTCATGAGTACTCCAAACTCGTCGCCGCCCAGACGCGCCAGAGTATCGCTTCTTCGCATGCGCTCATTGAGCACACCGGCGAGCTGGCGAAGCAGCTCGTCACCGGCCACGTGCCCGCAGGTGTCGTTGATGATCTTGAACTGATCGAGGTCTAGATAGCACAGCACGTGCTCTCCGCCTTTTTCGCGGCTCGACGCCAGCAGCGCCTCTAAGCGACTCTCGAACTCACGCCGATTGACAAGGCCCGTCAGCGCGTCATGGCTAGCCTGGTGCTTGAGTCTCTCAGAGAGATTCCTGGTCTCCGTGATGTCCTCACAAACCATGAGTAGCTGGGGGTCGTCACTCGGTCCGGACACTACTCTGGCTGAAGTGCGCGAGTGAATCTCCTCGCCGTGGCGATGCAGAAGCCCGGTTTCCCAATGTTGGATACGGTTTGGCTTGGCAAAGCAGAAGTCAATTCGGCGATTTAGCGTTTTGCGGTGTTGCTCTGCGTGCACGTCGATAGCCTGGCGGCCGATGAGGTCTTCTGGTCGGTAACCCAGCTGGGCTGCGCCAAAGTCGTTCACTGAAAGGATAGTGCCGTTGCTGTCCACGGTCATGAACATGGCGGGGGTCTTGTCGTAAAGGTCTCGAAAACGGAACTCGCTCGCGCGAAGCGCCCTGGCCGCATCTTCCCGCTCGATCACACGGCCTAGCAACGTGCCGACGTTAGTCATCAGCGCCATGAGCCCGGGGTCGGGATTCAACACTTCCTCGGCAAAAAATTCGAGCACCGCACGCACCTGGCCTGACACAGTCACCGGGAACGCAAACCCCGCCCGAAGTCCCGCGTCACTGGCGAGAAAGCGGCGATCGACACCCGGCTCGATCGTCACGTCTGGCAGCCAGATGGCTTTGCTCCGCTCGTAGGCGCGGTTCGCCAACCCTTTACCCTCGGGGCTCAAATCGCGGCCATCGGCCCCGGCGCGAAATTCTTCGAAGTCATCTGGTCGTTCCAGATACCAGAGGTGGATCGCTCCAATCGGCGGTGAAGGAACGGCGCTGAAATCGAAGGCGTGCCCCACCGGCCAGCCGATCAGCTCACAAACGTCTTTCAAGCAAACTCTGAGCGCGTCTCTGAGCGAGCGGGCTTCGTTAGCCGCCGTGGCTATACGCTGAAGCAGGTGTACTGACTTGGTCTGCCGCCGCAAGGCTTCTTCCGCCCTCCGGCGCTCTGTCACGTCTCTCACCAGGCCCACGTATCCGATCAGATTGCCGTCCTGATCGCGGACCGGAGAGCCGATAATTTCGCCGGGAAACTCTTCCCCGTTCTTTCGCTTCAGGCGGGTGAGCACAGGCGCCGGGGTTCCTTCGATTTCCTCGTTGAAGCGCAGCCGTCCCATGCGCTCCCATTCTTCCTTTTTGGCATAAACGATCCTTGTGCTTTCGCCGACCATCTCTTCCTTTTCGTATCCGTAGATCCGTTTGTTCGCGCGATTGGCCATCAGGATCTGGCGTTTGGGATCCATGACCATCATGGCGTCGGGGACGTGCTCAAAAATGGTTTCGAGAACGTTTTTCTGCCGCGCCAGCTCGCGCGCTGCCTTTCGCCGGTCGGTCTCATCCTGGGCAACGAACACGTACCCCGTCTCCCTGTGTCCGCCTCGATCGCTCAGTGGTGAACCGGACAAGGAGACTGATACGTGGCCGCCATCAGCGGCTACGAACTCCGTTTCCAAATTGACCACCGCTCTCATGCTGTTTTCCAGGCGCGTTTCCGCTTCGACCAGTTCTGGATCGGCAAATAACATGGATACGGGCTCACCAAGCAACATTCCTTCTTCGTATCCGAGCATCTTTGTGAGCGCAGGATTTACGGTGACCATGCAGGTATGCTCGTCTGTAACGATAAGGGCATCGTTCATCGAGCTGAGGATGTTGTTCACGTATCCGACGGACACGGTAGTGCTTCGAAGCGAATCCACCATTCGGTTGAAGCCGCGAATGAGTTTTCCGACCTCGCCGGTCCAACGCTCCGGAAGCTTTACCTGCAATTCTCCTTGTCCAACACTGGAGACGGCGCGAGACAGGCCTTCTATGGGTGCAGCGAGAATGCGGGCGAAAATTCGCGCCGCAACGTAACCAAACAAGGCTACGGTTGCGAATACTCCCAGAAGAAGACTCAAGGCATCGCCCATTCGTTCGGTATAGGCGTCCGGGGAAATGCTGAAAACAACGCGTACGCGGTTTGACAGGCTTGAAGCTGAGGCAGGCTTTGAAACAAACACCGCTTCCCCGCGGGCCAGCTCCTTGTCGCCCAAAAGATAAGGACGTGGATCCAGAGAAGCTGATCTCGAAGTGGGACGAAAAAGGACGTTTCCGTTGTTGTCCAGCAGCCAGGCCAGCTGGCGACCGAAGATGCGTAGCTGAGCCAGGTAATTTAGATAGTGGGTGAGATCCAGCTCGATGATGATGGCGCCGCCGAAGCCGCCGATCTCGGGCTCTTCCCTGGCGATACCGGCGACCACCAGCCAGCGACCTTTTTCGGCTGCCGGGTCGTCTACGTGCCAGACGGGATCGGAATAGAGAATTGTGCCTGGGGGCTCTGATTCAAGCCGTTTGAACAAACGCTCGACGCCGATTTGATCGACGGCATCGTCTACATTGTGACTACGTTGGACGTCCGCCCTTTCGCGTTTGCCGTGACGCACGCCGACCCAGCGCTTTCCGGCAGCGTCGTAAAGATGAAGAGCGTTATATATGTCCCCCCGGCTTTTGTTGAGACGAATGAACTGGCGCTCCACCGGTGGACGTCTGAGGTAGACGTCGTTGCCCATGCCAACGAGCAGGGATTCGACAGCCGGGGAGGCGGCCAGCATTCGAAGGTCATCCGCGGCGGTGATGGAATAGCTTCGCTCAAGATAGGTGGTCGCGGCCGATACCGCCGTCTCCATGTCCTGGCGCACGGAGTTCTCGATGAGGCGCACCGTGAAGGCGTAATGGGCAACACCGGAGATGAGAGCTGCGACGATGCCAGTGCCCGCCAGTGCGTAGACCAGCGTTCTGACGATGGAAGTGCCGGCGGCTCTCTCCTTCATGCAAATTCGAGAATTAGGATGGATGCTTCAGGGCGAGGCAGAATTCGATGGTCTCTTCCACGAGCGGATGGTTCAAAATCCTGTCTTCGATGCCGAGCCCGCGGGCGCGCTCAGCATTAACAATGAAAGGACCCTGCTCCGGCGCGTAGACGGAAATATCAGCGGGTTTCTCGCCGTTACGAAGGATGCGATCAGCGACCCGCAAGGCCTCGTAGCCTTGCTTATAGCCAGAGTCTTCCACGGCGGAAAGAATGCCTTCCCTGACGAAATGTCGCTCGTGAGCGATGTCGGGCCTTTTGATGTTGGTGAGGTACCAGCGCCCGACCTCGAGCTGTTCCACCGTCTTGCCGTCGGCAGTGCGTAGGGTATTGTGGTTGAGCACAAAAAAAACATCGACTCGCTCTTGGAGTTCGAGCGCACGACGTTTCCAGGTCTCGAATTCATTGGTCACCACCACGTCTACGAGCTCCAACGGAAGCTCGCCGCGACGCGCCCAGCGCAGGAACTCTTTTGCTTTGGAGCGGCCCGTGGGTGAGTCATCGGAGAGCACCGCAAAGCGTTCGATTTCTGGCAGAAGGGTTTTCAGGGCCACGAGTCCCTCGCGCAGATATCCCGCCTGATAGATTCCCGTAATGTTGTGCCCGGGGCGCTCCATGGATTCCAGCAGCCCGTACTTCATCGGCGTGCCGTTGATGCCCCAGAAGACGACCGGCAACTCGGTGTCCAGATAGTGGCTGCCGACGTAGTTGGCGGCGTTGTCGTCGCCCAGAAGAATGATGTCGGGATCGAACTTCTCGATTTCTGCGATGATTTGAGCGACTGCGTCCGCGATTTCGGACAATCTGTTACGCCGCTTGGTGTCCATCCACAGCTTACGGACCACCGTCGTTGAGCTCTCTACGTAGTCGTCTTCCCAGAACCTTTTTCCCTGTTCCACGTTGTCCAGATAGCCGAAATCCAGTAGCGCCGCGGTCACACCGGCGTTGGTGTCCTGAGACCAAAGATATTCTCGGTGATAGCTGCTGACGACGATGATGCGGAATTTGGCTTCATCCGGCTTGGGTGTCACGGCCGAAGCTCCGGGGAGCCAGGCTCCGGTCGCCAAACAAAGAATCAGAACTAGTTTTCTCAACATAGTGGCCATCCTCGATGACTCAGAGCACCGGGCACCGGACCGGAACGCGGACACACTGCGGGCCTGGAGCGTTTTGTGTGCCCGGTCCGACGGTCTACGCTTTGTTAGTTTCCCGATGTCCCGCTCCTCCTAAAGGTTAAGTGGGGCCGTTGCCGGTTCTGCTTAAATTGGGTGAATTTGTGTCGGCTATTGTCGACTCCCAGTGGAGCGGCGCAGGAAGCCTGAAAGATCCCACGAAACAGGTTCGTGGAAAGAAAATCGCGTCGAGCGCACGGCCGCTACCGGCGAAATGTTTATCGGCTGGCGGGTCCGAAAACTGTAGTCAGCGGCCATGGCCTCGAGTTTTCAGGTCCGCTGACGAAAGAATTTCACGATTGCGGCCCCCGGGGCGGAATTATTGGAAGGAGGTAGGGATGCCTGATGATGCTGATGCGGTTCCGGGCGGCCGGAGTTTTTGGCGTTTTATAGGCGTCAATTTCCTGTCACCCGTCGGCAGAGGCTGCCGCGAACTATAGTAATGTTGATAAGCTGCGCCCCATATTTGTTGCCTAAGCCGTGATTTCCCGAAGCCATCAACTAGCCGACAGGGTTCTTGCCCTGATTCCGATCAACAACCTTGAGCGAAGGCTGCAGGATCGAGTGCTGGAGCAGGGGCATCTGCTCGAGTACAAGAAGAAAAAGAAAATATTCAAGGAAGGCGCTCGGGACTCCTACACCTTCTATCTACTGGACGGCGAGCTCGAGCTTCAAACCAAAGGCGAAGCGCCCGTACGTATGCGGGCCGGAGACTCCAACGCGCTCAGAGCGCTGGCCCAGCTGCTGCCTCGCCGATATACGGCGGTCGCACTGACCCCGGTAACGATATTTCGAATCGACCGGGGACTTCTGGACCACATCCTCAGCAACGACCAGGTGTCGGATCAAACCGGTGTGGTCGAGGTGGAGGAGCTTGAAGACGAAGAGGGTGCAGACTGGATGACTCGCCTCATCAGCTCCGAACTCTTTACCCGCCTGCCCCACGATAATATTCAGCGTTTTTTCACCGAGCTAGAGGCGGTACCGGTTTCCACTGGCGACGTGGTCGTGGAACAGGGCACCGACGGGGATTATCTGTTCATCGTTGCCGAGGGCAAATGCGCGGTCACCCGCAAGGCGGCCGAAGGAGGTCAGGAGCATCAGCTTGCCGTGCTCAGAGTGGGCGATGTGTTCGGGGAAGAGGCGCTGATTTCCAACGCTCCCCGCAACGCGTCGGTAAAGATGCTGAGCCCCGGCTTTGTGATGCGTCTGCCGAAGCAGAAATTTCTGGATCTCGTATCCAATCCGACTCTGAACGCGGTGGGCTATGACGAGGCCTGCAAGTTAGTCGAGGATGGGGCGGTCTGGATCGACGTGCGCTTCCCCGACGAGCACAAAACCGGGGCGCTGGACAACAGCCAAAACATCCCGCTCAACATTCTGAGAATGGAAGCCCCGAAGCTGGATCACTCCAAACGCTATGTCATCTATTGCGACACCGGCGCGCGGAGCTCAACCGGAGCCTTCCTGCTGGCTAGAGAGGGGCTCGAGGCGTCTTACCTGAGCGGTGGCCTCGACCGGGCGCAGCGTTCGGCCGGAGGCAAGAACCGACTGAGAGCGTCGGCCGTTGGCAGTTCGCCGGCGGAGGCAAAAACACCCGCCAGCAAGCCGCAGCCTCCGGCCGAGAAACCAAAAGCTCCAGCCGCGGCGCGAGCTAAGGAATCGCCGCCGACAAGCGGTGACCTGCGAGCCCAATTTGCGAAGCTGAAGGCCGAGCGGGACAAAGCGGACGTATATGCCAAGCGCGCAGCAGAGACGGTGGTCGATCTCAAACGTCGCTACGAGAAACAGCAGAAGGTGCTGGAAGCGGAGCAGGTGAAGCGGCAAGGCCTGGAGAAGGATCTTGATGCCCTCAAAGCGGATTCGCAGCGTCACTCGGGCATGGAGCAATCGCGGCTCAAAAGCGAACTGGATAAGGCCATAAAAAAGGTCAAAGAGCTGCAGCAGATACGGGAACGGCTCGAGGCAAAGCTTAAATCCGCCCAGAAGGATCAGCAAACGGCCCTAGAAAAGACCGGCGAGCTTCAGGTAGATAAAGTGCAGCTGGAAAAGCTCAAGCATGAGCGCGAAGTGCTGAGCACCCAGCTGGAAGAAGCCAAGTCGGAAATTGACCAGCTTCGAAGCGCCAAGACGGGTGGGAAAAGCGCCGCAGCCACCCGGGCTGAGGCAGCGGGTCTAAGTAAGGTCGAGGCAGCGCGCAAGGACGCCGAGGCAAAGATTGCAAAGCAACGACGTGCGCTGGAGCAAGACGCCGCGACTCAGCGGGAGCGCGGAAAAATCCTGGAGAAGAAAGAGAAGATACTCGAGGAGAAACGCGCCGCCGCGGAAGCCGAGCTCAAGCAGCGTGAAAGGGCGATTGCAACATCCGAAGCCGCTCTGAGCGCGGAGAAAGCCGACTGGAAAAAAGAGCTCGACAAAGCCATCGCAGATGAGCGGGCCCGTTTAGAAGCGTCCTACGCCAAATACAAACAGGAAACGAGCGCCGTGGCAGAGAAACGCGCTCAGGAACTTGCGGGGCAGCTGATAGCGGATGCCCGCGCCGAGTTCGAGGCCAAGATGGCCGAGGTCCGCGCCGACGCCGACGCGCGGGTGGACCAGGTCAGGGCCGAATTCAAGACATTTGCCGCAAACGCAAGCGCACGGACCGACGCCCTGGCGGCCAAAGTCGACTCCGGTAGCGAATCGCCGGCCAGCGCCGGAGCAGGACTGGCGGGCGAGAACATGCTGCCGCAGGGGCCAACGGAGCTCGGCATTCATGAGCCCGATCTCACCATCGAAGAAACGCCGCCTGCGGCCCCGGCGGAGGACTTCGAAGCAAAGGAACCGGTAAGCGCGGCGCCGGTTCTGGAAATCCAGGACGACGCCTCCTCGGGCGACGATTTCGTGGCGGAAGAGCCGTCGGATCCGGTTCCTGCCATCGACATGGAAATCGAAGCGGTCGGGCAGTCACTGGAGGACTACCTGGCGGATGAATCCGCGGGTCCGCTTGTGGGCGAGGACGATGACGTGCCGACTCTGGGAGAAATCGTGGACGAAGCACCCGCCGAAAAGGCCGCGGAAGCCGAGTCCAAGGAAGACGCTCCCAGCGTGCCCACTCTCGAGGTCGACGGCGACGAAGAGGAGCTGGATGGCAAGGAGCGGGTACTTACTCCCGACCAGCTGGCAGAAATTCGCAAGAAGATGCAGGCGAAAATGAAGGCGACGAAAAAATCTGCCTAGCGCCGAAGCTTTATTCTCTCCCCACAAACGCGCACTATGTCAGGGTTCCCGACGGGGGTCGGAATCACTGAAGCTCCAAACGCTCTTGTCCGGCGCTCGCTGATAACGCCAGGTGTGGATCGGTTTGAGTTCCGGGCCGTTCCTGAACGACGCGCATCTATCTACTCCATGGCCGTCGCAAGAAAAAGCGATGTTCCACGGGAGTCGCCGTTTAAGCGGTAAGCACCGGGACCTCATTGGAGCGACGATTCCGCAAATTTCGCGGAGTCACGGTTTCCCGCCCGCCCGAAAGGCACCGGGCGCAGGAGAAGTGGTCATGAAGTCGAGCGCCAAACAGCATGCCATGCGTGCTTACCGGGATCTCCACGAGCATATCGAGGTGCTCAAGCAGCATGGCCTGCTGCACGTCATTGACGCGCCCGTAAACAAGGATACCGAGATGCATCCCCTGGTGCGGTGGCAGTTTCGCGGCGGCATTCCCGAGTTCGAACGCAAGGCGTTTCTATTCAAAAACGTCGTCGACAGCCGCGGTCGCAGCTACCGCATGCCGGTGGTCATTGGTGCCCTGGCCGCCAACGCCCGCATCTACGCCGCTGGGATGGACTGCGAAGTCGACGCCATCGGCGAGAAATGGAAGCACGCAATCTCCTCGCCCATTGCCCCCCGGGAAGTGGCGGCGGCGCCGTGCCAGGAAGTAGTAATTTCCGGCGACGGACTTCGCGGGAGGGGCAACGGACTGGATGCACTGCCGATCCCGGTTTCTACGCCGGGATTCGACGCTGCCCCGTACATCACCGCGGGGCTTTGGATCACGAAGGACCCCGACGACGGGGTGCAGAACATGGGTATGTACCGCGGCCAGCTGAAAGCACCGGACCGCATGGGGGTGATGATGCTGCGCTCCCTTTCTGCGGGCGGGTACTTCCACTGGAAAAAATACCGCGCCCGGGGGCAAAAAATGCCGGTGGCGGTCGTGCTCGGCGCCCCGCCCGTGGTCACCTTCGCCGGTCCGCAAAAACTGAGAATCGGGGTTGACGAGCTCGGCGTCGCCGGAGGCCTTGCGGGCGGGCCGGTAAACGTGGTTCGGGCAAAGACTTCCGATCTGTTGGTGCCGGCGGAGGCCGAGGTCGTAATCGAGGGGCGGGTGGACACGCGCGAGCTCGAGCCGGAAGGGCCCTTCGGCGAATCCCATGGTTACGTGGCGCTGGAGGAATACAACATGATTGTAGAGGTCACCGCCATTACCCGGCGCCGGGAGCCGGTGATTCCCTCAATTATTTCTCAGGTGACGCCGAGCGAATCCAGCGTCATAAAAAGGGTTGCCTACGAGCCGATGTATCTGTCCCACCTTCGCGATGCGCTCGGCGTGGCCGGCGTAGTTCGGGTGTCATTACACGAGCCATTGACCAACCTGCGCCGCGTCGTGTTCGTTCAGTTCGAGCGCGGCGTGGCAAAAACCGAAATCTGGCGCGCGCTGTACGGCACGGCGTCGCTCATGCCTGCGGTGGGTAAGTATGTCATCGCCATCAACGAGGACATCGACCCCGATAATGGCGACGCAGTGTTCTGGGCGCTTGGTTACCGCGCAAATCCCGAATTGGACGTGCAGATCCTGAAGCACAGGGCTCGGGGCCACGGGCCGGTGCTCAAGGAAGCGGAAAGCGACGCCACCATGCTCATCGACGCGACGCTCAAGGCCGACATGCCCCCCGTCGCGTTGCCCAAACGCGAGTTCATGGAATCGGCCAGGGCGCTGTGGGAGAAGCTGGGACTGCCGCCGCTAAAACCTGAGTCTCCCTGGCACGGCTATTCGCTGGGAGAGTGGAACGAAACTTGGGAGAGTTACGCAAAGCGGGCGGCCGCGGGTGACTATCTTCACAACGGCCGGGTGACCTGGCCGCTTCGACGTGAGGTGGACGAGCCGCAAACGCCGGTTCCAGATCGGTCCGAAGAAGACGGCCAAACCTGAGGCCTGGTTCTAGCCCAGCAAGCGTTTGCTGACTCGAGGGCTTTTTCACGAGCCCCGCGCGTTGCGGATCCGTATTGAATTTTCGGGCGCCGGTCCCATACTGCTGCTCGATTCAGTCTTGGCTGAAACCCCTCCACGAAACGGCCCCGTCAGCTTTCAGGGGCGCGTCCTGAAAGGGGGAAGCGTCACTGAAGCGCGGGTTGTTTAACGCCCGCGTCGTTTCCCTATATTGCGAGGTTTACCTTAAATGTCCGGACTCTTACTGAGGGCTCCGCACCCGACCTGTTGCGGACCGAGAGCTTTGCGCCCTGCCCACCGTTCGGGTGCGCGGTTTGCTGCCGCGATTGGTTCACTACTAGCGGCGACGGTTTGTTTTAGTGCCAGCGCGGCGACAGAGCCCGCCGATCTCGATCCGTCCAAGATTGAGCGCGGCCGGTATGTTGTTTCCATCAGCGGCTGCAACGATTGTCATACGAGTGGCTTTGTCCAAAGCGAGGGCAAAGTGCCGGAGTCTAAATGGCTGAGCGGTGACTCGCTCGGCTGGAGAGGGCCCTGGGGTACCACTTATCCGTCCAACTTGCGGCGGCTACTTGCCAGTTTGTCAGAAGACCAGTGGCTGCATTTTGCCCGCAACCTGCAGTCGCGTCCGCCAATGCCATGGTTCAACTTGCGGTTTATGTCGGACGATGATCTTCGGTCAATCCACCACTTCGTCCGTCACCTGGGTCCGACTGAAGACTCCGTACCGGACTACGTTCCGCCCGAGCGTGAGCCGGCAACACCCTACGTGATATTTCCGTCGCCCCCGCAATAATCGAGTGCTTATGTGTCCGGGGCGGCGCCTGTGCTTGGGCTCAGGCGCTGCCTCCGGCACGTCTCAAATCTGGGCGCAGGGCCGTGGATTCCACGCAGTTGCGCCCGGAGTCTTTCGCTGCGTAAAGCGAACGGTCAGCGGCGTCCAGAAGATCTTCTGCAGACAGGATTGCATCTGGAACCGCCACGGCAACGCCGACGCTCACGGTAACGCGCGCGTCAATCCCGTCTTTGTGGGTAATTTCTTCGTCGTACACGTTGGCGCGGATCGATTCCGATACCACAATTGCGCCTTCGAGATCCGTTTCCGGCAGTACGCAGACCAGTTCTTCGCCACCGTATCGGGCAAGCAAGTCGCCCGGTCGGCGCAGCGCCCTGTCCACTGCCTTTACAACCCGCTGAAGACACTCGTCCCCGGCCGGGTGACCATACCGGTCGTTGAAGCTTTTGAAGCGATCCAGGTCGATCATCAGCATTGCGAGGGGCTTGCCCGCCCGGCGCGCCCGCAGCCACTCCGTGCTCATCACTTCATCGAACTTGCGCCGGTTGGCGATGTCGAGAAGCGGGTCAATAGTTGCTAGCTTTTCGAGCTGCGCATTGGCCTCGCCGAGGGCTGCTGCCATGGTGTCGAAGGCGTTGGCTATGGAGCGCATCTCGGATGATAAGCCCATCTCCCCCAGTCGAACCGAAAGGTCGCCACGGGAGGCCTGCTGTATTGCCGCCCGCAGCCGTTCCATGGGTTGCAGAATCATGATGCCCAAGCCGGCCCATAAGGTGACGAGCACGACGCTCATGGTCAGGGCCAAAAACAAGTTTCCCCGGCTCACAAGTTCCTTCACCGGCAACATTGCAGCGTCCATGGAAACGCTCACAAGCACGTACACGTCACCGAAGACGCGGTTCAGCCGGGTGAAGCCAATGAGACGATGGTCGCTTTCTTGAACTTTGGATTCGACA
>JBFHVA010000010.1:0-32198 GCA_041589735.1 Gammaproteobacteria bacterium
CAACCTGTCCAGTTTCATCTGCTTTTGGCGGTCGCCCTCCACTTTACGCTCGATCCAGAGAAAAACTTCGGTCCAGACGGTTTGAGGACAGGCGTAACCACAGAACAGCCGGCCGGCAATCGCCGTAAACAAAAACAACGATAGCGCGGCGATGATCAGCATGAATGTCAGGTACGGAAAGTCCTGAGGAAACAGCGTCCATCCGAAGACGTGGAACTTTCGCTCTGGAAGATCGAAAAGAAGCAGCTGCTTGCCGTCCCAGCGGAGCCAGCAAAGGCCATAGAACAACCCGAGAAGGGCGACCACGGCGGTCACCCGCAGGGCGGCAAAAAAGCCGTGCACCTCGCGCGGATAGATCTTTTCCCGCTCAGCGTAAAGAGAACGTTCGACGTCGTCGGCGAACCTTGCGGAGACGCCGCCAGGGATCTCTGCGTCAGGCATCACGGATTACGCTGAAGCTGTTACGAGCCGCCGCCTGGAGGAACAGCGCCGTCCGTAGGTCGCATGAAATACGCGGTGGCGGCGGAAGACGCGGCGCACAGCAGCCAGAAAAGAAAAAAACCCAGTGAATAAGCCGCCATACGCGAAAGCGGCGCCTCGCCTTCGTACTCGAAGAGCGTTACCGGATCGAGAAAAGTGAAGAATACCGCGGTAGCGACGCCCGCGAGCAAGAACGACGGCCACAACATGGCGGATACCAGCTGGATCCGCGGAATGTTCTTGTAAACGATCACTGATTCGACAAACTATAGATGTACGCGGTGAGAAGATGCACCTTCGCCTTGCCCAAGAACTCTTCGTGCGCCGGCATCACGCCGTTGCGGCCAATGGCGATGCTCGTGGCAACGGCTTTGGGGGAGCCGCCGTAAAGCCAGATGTCATCAGTCAGGTTCGGGGCCCCGAGCTGCTGGTTTCCCTTTCCCTCGGGCCCATGGCAGCCGATGCAAAACATGCCGTACTTGGCTTGTCCAGCGGCGGCCTTGGCCTCGTCGACGTCGCGCCCGCTCAGGCTCAGCACGTACGCCGTCATTTGCTCTACCCCTTCGTCACCGCCGAGCGCCGCCTTCCATCCGGGCATGACCGCGCTCCGGCCCTTGAGAATGCTGGTTTCGATGGAATCCGCGGTGCCGCCGTAAAGCCAGTCGTCGTCCCTTAAGTTGGGAAAACCGATGACGCCCCCGGCGTCAGAGCCGTGGCAAACGGTGCAGTAGCTGGCATAAAGGCGCTCTCCGATTTTCAATGCTTCCGGGTCCTGGACGACCTCTTCAACAGGCTGATTGAGATATTTTTCGAATATCGGCCCGTAACGCGCCTCCGCATCTGACATCTGCTCCTCGTACTGCTTGATCTGCGTCCAGTTAAGCAGCATCCCGAACGAACCCAGTCCGGGATACAGCAGCAGATAGATAACTCCGAACACCAGGGTGATATAGAACAGGTTACGCCACCACAGCGGCAGGGGGTTATTGAGCTCGGTCAAGTCTTCGTCCCAGACATGGCCGGTGGTCTCTTTCTGATCGGACATTCCGATTCTTGACTGCCACACCGTCAACAGCCACAGGCCGGCGATTCCGCCCAGCGTGGCGATGATGATTACGATGGTCCAGAACGGTCCGTTGAAGTCACTCATCTGCGCGCCTTGTATCTCGGGTTGCTTTGTTGTCGGATTCGTCATCCTCCAGCGGCATGCGCGCCGCCTCGTCGAAATCGCCGGACCGCTTGATGACGAAAACCCAGACCACGATTCCGACGAAAATCGCCAGCAGTAAAACCGTCCACAGGGAATGTATTAACGCCCCGTCCATGGTCTACTTCCGGGTCTTGATCGCGGTGCCCAGCGACTGGAGATAAGCGATGATCGCGTCCATCTCGGTCTTTCCTTCCAGCGCCGCCGGCGCCGCCTCGATTTCCTCGTCCGTGTACGGGTGTCCGAGGCTTCTCAATACACGCATTTTTTTCTGAATGGTGTCCGTGCTCAAGACGGTGTCTTCGAGCCACGGATACCCGGGCATGATCGACTCGGGCACCACGTCACGCGGATTGATCAGATGCACGCGGTGCCATTCGTCGCTGTATCGCCCGCCCACACGATGCAGGTCCGGTCCGGTTCGTTTCGAGCCCCACTGGAACGGTCGGTCGTATACGAATTCACCCGCTACCGAGTAGTGTCCGTAACGTTCGGTCTCGGCGCGGAACGGACGAATCATCTGCGAATGGCACACCATGCATGACTCGCGTATATAGATATCCCGACCCGTCAGTTCAAGCGCTCCGTAAGGCTTCAAACCGTCGACCGCCTGGGTGAGGCTGGGCTGAAAGAACAGCGGTGGCACGATGGCGATAAAACCGATGCTCACCACCACCAGCGTCAGCACGATGAGAAGACCGACATTGGTCTCGATGGATTCGTGTCCCTTGGCCATGTTCGCGTCCTCAGTGGGCCGGCGCCGGTATCGGCGCTTCCACCGCTTTGGCGCCGGCGACGGTTTTCCACAGGTTGTAGGCCATCACCAGTGTGCCGCTCAGGAAAGCAAACCCGCCGAGAAACCTGATCACGTAAAACGGATGCATGGCCTGCACCGACTCGACGAAGCTGTAGGTCAGCGTTCCGTCCTGATCGACGGCTCGCCACATGAGCCCCTGCATCACGCCCGACACCCACATCGCGGTGATGTAGAGCACGATGCCGATCGTGGAGACCCAGAAATGCACCTCCACCAGCTTCAGGCTGTAAAGCTCCCGCCCGAACAGACGCGGAATGAGGTAATACATCGCCCCGAGTGAGATCAGCGCCACCCAGCCGAGCGCGCCGGAGTGCACGTGTCCGATGGTCCAGTCCGTATAGTGGGACAGCGCATTGACCGTCTTGATGGACATCATCGGTCCCTCGAAGGTGGACATGCCGTAAAAGGAGATTGAAACGATAAGAAACCGGAGCACCGGGTCCGTCCGTAGCTTCTCCCAAGCCCCCGACAGCGTCATGATCCCGTTGATCATCCCGCCCCAGGAAGGCGCCAGAAGAATCAGCGACATCACCATCCCCAGGGACTGCGCCCAGTCCGGCAGCGCCGTATAGTGCAGGTGATGGGGCCCCGCCCAGATGTAGGTGAACACCAGCGCCCAGAAGTGAACGATGGAAAGCCGGTAGGAATAGATTGGCCTGTTGGCCTGCTTGGGCACGAAGTAGTACATGATTCCGAGGAAACCGGCGGTGAGAAAAAATCCCACGGCGTTATGGCCGTACCACCACTGCACCATTGCGTCCTGAACGCCGGCATAAACCGAATACGACTTCCAGAATCCCACCGGAATGGCCGCGCTGTTAACCACGTGAAGCAGGGCTACGGTAAGTATGAACGCGCCGAAGAACCAGTTGGCGACGAATATGTGCTTGATCCGGCGCTTGGCCAGAGTGCCGAAAAAAACCACCGCGTAGGACAACCAAACGACGGTAATCAGAATATCGATTGGCCACTCGAGCTCGGCGTACTCTTTAGTGGTGGTGATTCCCAGCGGCAGGGTAACTGCCGCGAGCACGATCACCGCCTGCCATCCCCAGAACGTGAACGAGGCCAGCCGCTCGGCGTAGAGACGCACGTGACAGGTACGCTGAACCACGTAGTACGAGGTCGCGAACAGCGCGGAGCCGCCGAAGGCGAAAATGACCGCGTTAGTGTGAAGCGGCCTCAAGCGACTGTAGGTGAGCCACGGAAGATCGAAATTCAGCGCCGGCCATGCAAGCTCTGCGGCGATGTATACGCCCACCGCCATGCCTACGATGCCCCAGACGATGGTCATGATGGCGAACTGTCTGACAACCTTGTAGTTATAAGTCTCCGCCTGGGTCATATCGAGTTCGTCTCCTGTCTCTCCGGTATGAAAGTCGATTCGCTCAGCGGGTGAACGACGGTGCCAGACCCGCGCCCCAGAGTAATACCGTGACCGCAAGCATCCCGACCAGGGTCACCAGTCCGAAAGCGAGCACGGCCGAACTGAAAAGAAACCCGCGTTCTTGCGAGATTTGCATCATGATTGGCACGCCCGAATAGAACATGTAAACGGTATAACCGAGCGCCACCAGGCCGACCACGAAGTTGAGCCACAACAGCGGGTAAAGCTGCATGATGCCGATCAGGAAAAGCGGTGACGCCGTTAATGACGCGAGCACCATGCATTTCGACAACGGCTGGCTGGCGCCGTAGGTCTGGCCCATCCATCGAATCACCACGCCGACGCCAATGACAGCGGCCACCATGGCGAGGTAATAAAGAATGGCGATGGGGGCCGCGCTTGCCGTCGTCAGCTTCACCGGATCGCCGGCGCCGATTTGCCACCCAATCTGGGTGGTTCCGATGAAACCCGACGCCGCGGGGATCAGCGAAAGAATCAGGGTATGTCCGAACAGGCAGGCGGCAATGCCGTAGTTCTTTTCGTCAATCCGCCGCCACTCGGTTTTGGGATCGAGAAAAAGACCGAAGACATGGCGTATGGGCATCAAAGAAATCTCCGAATCGTTTCGGGGAATTTTTTAGTCACGGCTCTAGGCTTCCCGCACACCGCGGTCTCGGCATGCGGGCCCCCCCGGCCACAGTTGGCTAAAGTTACAGGGAATCAATCAGCGGCGTTTGAGTCAGATCAATTCCGGAGCCCCGACCCGGTTGGCGAAATAGAGTACCGATTTCCCGGATTGCAGTCGATTTCAGCTTGAACACGGCCCGACGGCATGTTAAAGGGTGCGGGTTAATTCCTTGAAAACCAGTAAATTGCGCAAAATTTTTCAAACGTGAGTACGGCGGAGTCACAGATCCCGGCGGGACGTCCCAGACCGGTGCGGGAGCTGGAAACGGCCACCGTGCGCCTGGCCGGCGATTCCGGCGACGGAATGCAGCTGGTCGGCGGCCAGCTCACCAACACCTCGGCGCTGGCGGGCAACGATGTCGCCACCCTGCCCGACTTTCCGGCGGAGATCCGCGCGCCCAGGGGAACCCTGGCCGGCGTGAGCGGCTTCCAGATCCACTTCGCTTCCCGGGACGTGCTCACCCCCGGCGACCGTCTGGACGCTCTGGTGGCAATGAATCCCGCGGCATTGAGGGAGAATTTGAGAGATCTGGAGCCCCACGGTGTGCTTATCGTGGATGAGGATGCCTTCGACGCCAAGGGCCTGAAGCTGGCCCACTACGCGGAGAACCCGCTGGAAAACGGCACCCTGGACGGCTATCAGCTGATTCGCGCCCCCATCACCAAGCTCACCCGCGCGGCGGTGGAGGAAACCGGGCTCGGCAAGTCGCTCTCGGAGCGCTGCCGCAACTTCTTTGCCCTGGGCCTCGTGTACTGGCTCTACGGCCGGGACCCGGAGCCGACCCGGCGGTTCATCGAAGCCAAGTTCAAGAACGTTCCCGATGTGGCCGAGGCCAACCGCCGGGCCCTGGAGGCAGGGTGGAATTTTGGCGAAACCTCAGAGAGCGTCACCGGCAGCTACCACGTACCGCCGGCGGAGATGGCGCCGGGACGTTACCGGAACATCACCGGCAATCAGGGCTTCGCCTGGGGGCTGATCACGGCGGCCAAATTAAGTGGCAAGGAGCTGTTCTACGGCTCTTATCCCATCACCCCGGCGAGCGACATTCTTCACGAGCTGAGCCGCCACAAGCAGTTCGGTGTCCGCACCTTCCAGGCGGAGGACGAGATCGCGGCCATGACTTCCGTTATCGGCGCGGCTTTCGGTGGCGCCATGGGGGTCACCGCTTCGGCCGGCCCGGGTATTGCGCTCAAGAGCGAGGCCATGGGCCTGGCGGTGATGCTGGAGCTGCCGCTGCTCGTTTTGGACATCCAGCGGGCGGGTCCCAGCACCGGCATGCCTACCAAGACCGAGCAGGCGGATCTGCTCCAGGTCATGTTCGGCCGCAGCGGCGAGGCGCCGATGCCGGTGCTCGCGGCGAGCACGCCTGCGGACTGCTTCGACGTCATTCGCGAGTCCTGGCGCATTGCGACTGCGTTCATGACCCCTGTGGTTGTGCTTTCCGACGCTTTCATCGCCACCAGTGCCGAGCCGTGGAAGATTCCGGACATGGAGTCTCTCGATCCAATCCCCGTGAGCCACCCGGGTGCGTCTTCCAATGGCGCATCGTTCATGCCCTACGCCCGGGACGAGCGCCTGGTGCGGCCATGGGCGCTGCCCGGCACCCCCGGTCTCATGCACCGCGTGGGTGGCCTGGAAAAGCAGGACATTACCGGAAACGTGAGCTACGACCCTGAGAACCACAACCACATGGTGCGGGTGCGTGCGCGTAAGGTGGAAAATATCGCCTCGGTGATTCCGCCGCAGGCGGTAGACGGTCCGGAGTCGGGCGACCTGCTGGTGCTTTCCTGGGGTGGCGTTTACGGTGCCTGCGCCTCTGCCGTCGCCCGGGTGCAGGAGTCCGGCGCGAGCGTGGCCCTTGCCAACCTGCGGCACCTGCACCCGATGCCTTCAAATATGGCCGAGCTCTTGAGCCGCTACCGCCGGGTGCTGATCCCGGAGCTTAATTCGGGGCAGCTTCGCATGCTGATCCGCTCCAAATTTTTGATTGATGCCGTCGGACTCAACAAGACCACGGGGCGACCGTTCAGCGCTGTCGAAATTGAAGAACGCATCAATAGTCTGATTATCTGAGCAAGACCATGGCATCCAAATCAGGTGGCACTTATTCCGCGGACGACTTCGCCAGCGACCAGGACATTCGCTGGTGCCCGGGCTGCGGAGACTATTCGATACTGGCGCAAATGAAGAAGGTGCTGCCGGACATCGGCGTGGCCCCGGAGAAAACCGTTTTCGTTTCCGGAATCGGTTGCTCCAGCCGTTTCCCCTATTACCTGAAGACCTACGGCATACACGGAATACACGGCCGCGCCCCGGCCATTGCAACGGGCCTGAAGGCCGCCCGACCGGATTTGAGCGTGTGGGTGATCACCGGCGACGGCGACGGGCTGAGCATCGGGGGCAATCACCTGATGCACGCCATCCGGCGCAACCTCGACATCAATATCGTGCTGTTCAACAACCGCATCTACGGGTTGACCAAAGGACAATACTCACCCACCTCCCCGCCCGGACACATCACCTCGAGCACGCCGATGGGGTCCATCGACGGCCCTCTGAATCCGCTCTCGGTTGCCATTGGATCGGAGGCATCCTTCGTAGCCCGTTCGGTAGATACCCACACCAAGCACCTGGGCATGGTGTTGAGGCGCGCCGCCGAACACAAAGGCGCCTCTTTCGTCGAGGTTTACCAGAACTGCAACGTCTACAACGACCTTGCATTCGGGTACGCCTGGGACCGCAAGCAGCGGCCGGATCACGTGGTCGAGCTGGAGCACGGAAAACCACTGGTATTCGGCGCCAAGGGCGACAAAGGAATTCGGTTGAAGGGACTCGAGCCCGAAGTAGTGCAACTGGGCAACGGGATTAGCGAGTCGGATCTGCTGGTGCACGACGAAAAGACGGATGAGCCGGCGCTCGCCTATCTGTTGAGCCGACTGCGCTACCCGCACTTTCCCGAGCCCATCGGGGTGCTGCGCGCCGTAGAGCGCCCGACCTACGAAGATTTGATGGACGGCCAGATTGCGGAGGCGCGAAAAAGTCGCGGCGACGGAGACCTCAAGGCGCTGTTCAACGCCGGCGACACCTGGCAGGTGAGCTGAGGACTGAGCCTGGTTCGCATGCCCGGCCAAAGCCGGCACAGCCTCGGCGATATCACCCGCGAGCCCGGCCCGACAATCCCAAGCCACGCTAGGCGGCAGCGGGCCGTTCGCTGTTAGAATTCCCTGGCAAGATCGGCGAGCGATTTTCGGTCACCACAACGCGTTCTCATCATGCGGGCACCTCAAAGCCAGTCTTCAGCAGACGTATCGGCGGACAAGCGGGCAGACCCTGCGGCAACCGCAAGCCCGCTGCGGCAATCCCCGGGGCTGTTGACCGTGGTGCTGGACGACCAGGCACGCATCGTGTCCTTCAATAAGGCCTTCACACGTTTCGTCGGCAAGAATCCTGAAGCGCTCCGCGACGCTGGATTCACGACCCTCGTCGTTCCCGAGGAGGAGCGAGACGCGTTCGAGGAGGGCCTTAGAGCGGCGGGTGAAGGATCCGACAGCGGCCCGCGCATCAACGCCTGGCTCAGCGCCGCTGGCGAGCGCCACCCGGTGGAGTGGTGGTTGGGCTGTCTGGACTCGGAGTCCGCGACCCGCTCCCGATTCGCTGTCACCGCCATCGATCTGTCCTCAAACCAGGAAGCGTGGGACAGGCTGGTGGAAAAAGAAGCCAGGCTTCAGTCGATACTGGATACCGCAGTAGACGGCATCGTCACTATCAGCGAGAAAGGGATCATCGAGTCGCTGAATCTCGCCACCGAGCGTATTTTCGGATACTCGTCAAAAGAACTCATAGGTCAGAACGTCAAGATTCTGATGCCGCCACCGTATCTGAATCAGCACGACGCTTATCTTTCCAATTACCTGTCCAGCGGAGAGAGAAAGATCATAGGTATAGGCCGGGAAGTCGAGGGCCGGCGCAAGGATGGTTCCACCTTTCCGCTTGATCTTGCGGTGAGCGAATTTCGCGTGGCGGGCCAACGCCGTTTCATGGGGCTCATGCGCGACATCTCCGAACGCAAGCTCGCCGAGCAGGAGGCCCGTCGGCACCTGGACGAGCTGGCCCACGCCTCCCGCCTTTCTGCTCTCGGCGAAATGGCGACCGGAATCGCTCACGAGGTGAATCAACCGCTGGCCGCCATCGTCAGCTACGCGCAGGCGTGTCTTAACCTGCTCAATTCGAAGAGCGCGGACAGGACATTGGTAAAGGATGCGCTCACTCAAATCACGGCGCAGGGGCGCCGGGCGGGCGAAATCGTCCATCATTTACGGCAGCTGGTTCGAAAAGACCAAACCGCACGGACGGATATGAATCTCAACCGATCTGTGCTCGCAGTTCTGAACCTTTTTGCAAGCGAGCTCAAGTCGAGCGGGGTGACGGTGTCCCTGGAGCTCGCCGATGGGCTTCCCAAGGTCAGGGCGGACCGGGTTCAGATCGAGCAGGTGCTTTTGAATCTGATACGCAACGCGCTCGACGTGCTGTCGACACCGTCCGCCACATCGAGGCAGATGTTCATCTCCTCCCGTTTCTCGGGCGAAAAGGGAGTGGAGATCTGCGTAACGGATACCGGCCCCGGGCTCGGGGGCGAAGTTCCGGAACGCCTGTTTGAAACCTTTTACACCACCAAGCCCAGCGGACTCGGAGTCGGCTTGTCCATCAGTCGATCCATCATCGAGTCCCACGGCGGACGCCTGTGGGCCAGGGAAAATCGCGGCGGCGGCTTGAGCGTTCACTTCACGCTGCCCGGGCGGCAGAGCGATGAATAGCGATGCCACCGTCTATGTGGTCGACGACGACGAGGCCATACGGCACAGTCTCAAGCTGCTAATCGGGGCCGTAGGATTGAAGGTGCGCGTGTTCCCGGACGCCGCTTCCTTTCTCGACACATTCGACCCGGCGCTTCGAGGATGCATCGTGGCGGATCTGAGCATGCCGGGTATGAACGGACTGGATATGCAGGAACGCTTGAACGCTCTGAACTGCAGTATGCCAATCATATTCTTGAGTGGACACGGAGACGTCCCAGCCGCCGTTCGCGCGCTCCAAAAGGGGGCCGTGGATTTCCTGGAAAAGCCGTTCAACCCAAAGCTCTTGTTGGAAAGAATCGAGCAGGCAATAGAGACAGACTCGGAGCTCAGCGCCGCAGCGCAGAAGTCGGCCGAGATCGAGGCCCGGATTAGCCAGCTTACGGCTCGGGAGCGGGAAATTATGAGCCTTGTTGCGGACGGCAAGTCATCCAAAGTCATCGCCCTGGATCTCGGTATCAGCGAGCGGACCGTCGAGCTGCACCGTTCCCGGATGATGAAGAAAATGGCGGCCCGCTCGGTTGCCGATTTGGTGCGCATGATTTCCGACACTAGTATCTGAGTCTGTTCCCCCGCGCTTTCCGGCCGTGTCGGTTCCTTGATCGGCGTCAACGTTTCTAACCGCCAGTAGGCGTCCAATTCAATATACTGAATTGCGTTAAGCACCAACCGGTGTCGTATTCGAACTAATATGTCTTCGTCTAATCGTATTCCGATCATATTCATCGTCGATGACGACGACGCGGTACGGTCCGCCGTAAGTCTGCTGGTGCAATCCTGTGGCTGGAAACCCCTCGCCTGCGCCAGCGGCGGAGACTTCTTTGCCGCCCTCGCCTCGGCTTGGCCCGCCTGCATCGTGGTCGATCTTCAGCTGCCGGATATGGATGGCTCCATGCTGCAGCGTGAAATTTCCCGCCTGCGTATGAACCTTCCGGTGATCGTGATAACCGCCTACGAAGACCATCCCAGAACACTGACGGCCGTCATCGACGGCGCCAAGGCCGTAATCGCAAAACCCTTCCGCGGAGACGAACTGATAGCCGCGATCGCCCGGCTCGTCGACCCGCCTCCAAAGAGTCCCTTCACCTCTGATTCGATGCTTCCAGTCTGTACGTAGATCTACGTACACCAGCTTGCGTCGGCCCCTCGGACTACGTGGTACCTCGTAGTTTCCCTTCTGTCCGCCTGTAAAAGTACGTGGATCCGCGAATTATTTTCTTCCTGCGCAAGGCATAAAAAGTTAACCAGACAGCCAGCGAAACCACAGCAGAGCTGCCATCGGTTCGAGAATGAGGGGGCATATCATGAGGAACTCGAGCAACGTCATCACACTCAAAGATCGTCAACAGAGCTGTCAGTCATGTCGCTTCCAGCGTGACTGCCTGGCAAAAGCAGACTCCTCCGAGCGGCGAAAGGGCAGTCAATCTGCTGCGGTTTCCGGTTGCGTGGTCCGGCGCGGCGCGCATATTTTTCGCATGGGCGACCCGTTTGACGCCGTCTACATGGTGCGATCGGGAGCCGTGAAAACCTACTGGCTCGCCGCCGACGGCGACCAGCAGGTGACCGGCTTTTATCTTCCCGGCGAGGTATTCGGACTCTGCTCTGTCTCTTCCGACAGCTATGTCAACAGCGCCGTTGCGCTGGACACGTCGGGTATCTGCACCCTCCCCTATGCTCACCTCCAGCGCCTGTGCCTGTCTTCTGAAGAGACCTTGGCAAGACTCATGGGGCGCTTGAGCAGCCGGATTCGTGAGAGTGAGGAAGCCTTCATCGTGCTCGGGCACAAATCGGCAGACGAGCGCATGGCCTGGTTCCTGATGGACCTCTCGCGAAGACAGGCGAGGCTTGGCCTGTGTGCCAGCGAGATCAATTTACCCATGACGCGCACGGACATCGGCAGCTACCTGATGCTCGCCGTGGAGACCGTCAGCCGGGTGCTGACGAGACTGCAAGCCAAGCGACTGATCGAAGTACGGAGAAATCAGGTGCTTATCAAGTCACCCGAGCGGCTTAACAACCTGGCCGAGTCTACAGCCGGCGGCGCCGGACCGGCGATTCAAGTGAAGCGCCTTGCGTCGCCGTATTGGGGAGATTGCCGCGATCTGACCTCCGACCTGCGCCCGCGCACGCATTGATCCATTGATCTGACTCAATATCGATGCCACTGGGAACGCGTATAGGTGCATATGTGCTTGAAGACCACCGGCTGAATGGAGACCGAGGTGCTCGAACGAATTGTTGCCGCTCTCGACGGCTCTGAAAACGCCCGCCGGGCGGTGGACGCTGCCAGCGGGCTCACGAAAGACCGGGACGCGAATCTTTACTTAGTACATGTCGTTGGCTCCGGCCCGATCCCGCCTGCCCTTGCTCACATGGCCGAGGTTGAGCACATGACGGAGGCTAGTAAAGCGTCGAGTCCTCAGAACGTCGCCAATGTTTTTGGAAATCTCGCTACGGCCGAAAGAACGGCTACTTCTTCTGTGGTAGCCCATGAGATTCATCGGGCACTTGGAGAAAGGCTGCTGAAAGAGGCAGCGGCTACGGCTCGCGAAGCTGGCGCTCAATCCGTTGAGGTCATGCTTTGCGAGGGTAATCCTGCCAAGGCCATTGTGGACGTGGCAAAAAAGGTTGACGCCGACTTGATCGTTCTGGGAACTCGGGGACTTTCAGATTTGAAGGGGCTTTTGCTGGGAAGCGTTTCTCACAGGGTAATACAGCTATCGCACTGCTCCTGCATGGTGGTGAAATAAAACGGCGTATTCAAGGCGAACAAGGTTCAGGGTAAATTCATGCAATTTCGCGATATTCTACTGTGCGTAGAGCCGGTCCGACCCGGTTCTGTGCTAATCGAAAATGCCGTGCGATTTGCTAAAAAGCGCGAAGCAAATCTTACTGGCCTCTACCCGCTTGAGTTTCCTGAGTTTCCAGGATACGTAGCAGCACAGCTTCCCAAGGAAGTCATCGACAAGAACCGTAGTTATTTTATGGAGCACGCGAACGAGGCCGAAGCGGCTTTTAGAGAAGCGTGCACCTCTGCGGGAATTCACTGGGACTGGCACTGCGTAGAAGGCGAGCGCGCGCAAACGGTGATTGAAAAAGGCCGCCTCTCCGATCTCGTTCTCCTTGCCGGCGCCCAAGACGATGGTGAATCAGCAACAGGGGAGAGCTCCGGCCGAATCATGCTGGAATGCGGCCGGCCTGTGCTTCTGCTCCCATCAACGCCAATACCTGAAGACACCGGGTCTCGAGTGTTGGTCGCCTGGAACGGGCGACGTGAAGCCGTTCGCGCCGTCCACGACGCCTTGTCGCTTTTAGAAAGCGCCAATTGGGTAAAGATCCTGATGGTGAATCCGGACAAGAACGCGCCTGATTACGAAGATCTACCCGGCAGCGAGCTCTGCCGACACCTGGCGCGTCACGGCGTCAACGCGGAGGCCAAGGAAGTGGCGGCCCGCGGTAAGTCTGATGGCGCAACGCTGCTGGCGATGGCGAAGGAAGAAAATGCGGACCTGATTGTAATGGGCGCGTACGGCCATTCTCGGTGGCGAGAGCTTGTAATCGGTGGAGTGACGGACTACGTGCTGCGCCACGCAACTTTGCCGGTCTTCTTATCCCATTAGCCGTCCGGGGACAGCGAGACCTGGAATCTATAGACATCAGGCCTAAAACATTTCCACGCCCAGCTCGGAACGGATGCGCGAGCGGATGCGACGGACCGCTTGAAATGTATCCACCAGCATATCCCTGTCCCGACGGGTCAGGGACTCCAGCGACACGTGATTCCCGAGCGGACGATCCGACTCGAAGTCGGATAGCTGTTGCCTAAGCGCCAGACGCGTGATCAGTTTGAACCCGCCGCTCAAGTAATCCGCCTCGTCCGTATCTAGCGCGCCACGCTGGCAAAGCGCGCGGATCCGATCCAGCGTGGAAAGCGCCGACACGCGCTCCTTGAGGGAGAGAATGCGCACCGCGCCCACCAGAGGCAGCGTACCGGTGAGCTTCAAATTGATTTTTCCCTGCCCAGGTCCCTTGACCGGGTCCGTTTTTAGCCGCCCGAAAAGACCGAGTGCGGGACCGTGAACCTCGTCCAGCTTATACATCTCCCGCAGGAAAAATTGGTTCGGCGCAAGCCGCGTGATGTGGTCTCTGAGCTGCTTCGACATTTCTCCTTCTCCGTAGACACAGCGGAAATCGAAGAAAATGTCGCAAAGCCTGAGTACGAGGCCGCTGCTCTTTCCCAGCCACAAGCCCACCTGCGCGCACCATTCGCTGATCCGCTTGCGCCAGATCGGATTTGTCGCCATCACAAAACCTTTGCAGCGCGGAAATCCGACGGTTTCAATCGCGGCCACCAGCCGCTCGGAGAACTGTATGAACCAGCCGTCAATGGAGTTATGGTCGCTATCCGGATAGTCACCGATTATCAATCCGTTGTCCTGGTCCGGGTGCAGAGAGCTTTCCCATCGCCCACCGGATCCCATGACGATGAACTCAAATGGCGCGGGCGGCTCACCCAATCCTTTCTCTTGCTCCTTTTTCAATAACAGTTCCACCACCCGGCGGTGCAGATCGGCATTGATTTCGGAAATCAGGGCGAGAATGTCAGGTGCCGGAACCGCATCCTCCAGCAGCTCCCGCGCCAAAAGCGCCTGGGCGGCCTTGGTCTGGCGCATCCCTTCGAGGCTGCCCTCGTGTGTCAGGCGGTCAACCTGATCGACGGTCTGGGCCGCGGCGATTGACAGCGCCGCTGCAAGCTCGATTATGCCCACCGGCGCGCCGGAGGCGTCGAGCACAGGCAGGTGCTTAAGCCCCAGATGTCGCATCTTTCCAATCGCGAGATAGAGAAACTCGTGCTCCCGGATGACGCTCACCGGCGAGCTCATCGCTTTGGTGACCGGGACCCTTCCGCCCAGCTGAAAGGTTATTCTTCGCACAACATCCTGCTCGGTAACGATGCCCAGAATCCGTCCGTCCTGGGCCACGACGAGCGCGTGCGATGCCCGCCCCCTGGTCATTTCGTGGATGGCTTCGGCGCACGAGGTCTCCGGCCGGACCGAGAGCACCGGGCGGGTGACGTGGCCGCTCACGCGTTCAACGAATCCGGATAGTCGAAGCAGCATCGGTACCAAACCCTGGGCTTAATGAGATTGAGACTAATTATCGCCGCGGACACATGCCTGATCGAGATCACTCTCCCTTCAACTGCGCGGGCCGTCGCCGGCCGAGCTTGATCGGGATCAAATCATCCCAAATTCGCGTGGATAACATGCACAGGGACGAAGACGGGACGAAAGAGCAGATGGCAAAGGATTACGGAAATCGCGATTCCCGGCCTCCGTTGATTCGGGCCCTGCTCAAGCCCGCCGTTTTCGATCACCCCGTCGAGGACATTCGGGTCATGGAAACCCATATCTCATGGGTGCTGTTGACCGGGGCCTTCGCTTACAAGATCAAGAAGCCGGTTTCGCTGGGCTTTGCAGACTTCTCCACCCTGGAGCGACGCCGTGACGCCTGTCATGAGGAGCTTCGACTCAACAAGCGACTCGCAAGCCGAATGTATCTTGGCGTGGTGCCCATTCATGGAACGGTCAACGAGCCGAAGTTCTACGACGCAGGCGAAGTCATCGAGTACGCGGTGAAAATGCGCCAGTTTCCAGACGAGCACCGACTCGACCGATTTACCGACCAGGGGCAACTGAACGAGGATTTGGTTCGGAAACTCGCTGCCGAGGTGGCTAACTTCCACTCGGCGATCCCCGTGGCCGGGCCCGGTCAGCACGCGCAGGAATCTGAACGGCGTTTTTCCGATATCGTGGATAATTTTGAAACCGTCAAAGCGCTCTATGGCAACAGCGCAGACGACCAGCCGCTGGAGGAGCTGCGTCGGTGGAGCCTCGATTCACTGATTGAGAACGCTGACCAGTTCCGAAAACGAAGACATGACGGCTTCGTACGAGAATGTCATGGCGACATGCATCTCGCCAACATGGCGTATTTGGATAACAAAATCACTGTCTTCGATGCGCTGGAATTCAATCCCGATCTCCGCTGGATCGACGTGATAAGCGAGGTCGCGTTCGTGGTCATGGATCTGGTTCATCACGACCGGCAGGATCTTGCCAGCGTATTCCTGTCCAGCTACCTGGAAGTGACCGGCGACTACGATGGCCTGACCCTGCTGCGGCATTTTCTCGTTTATAGGGCCATGGTGCGGGCGAAGGTGTCGGCAATACGCGCGAGCCAAGAAATTCCTGGGACAGACGCCCGAGAGCAGGCGCTTGGTGAAACGGAGGCCTTTGTTGATCTGGCCAGACAAAGCATGGACTACGGCGCGGGCGCCTTTTTGCTCATCACCTGCGGCGTCTCCGGTAGCGGAAAATCCCTGCTCTCGGGCAGACTCGTCGGCCAGTTGGGCGCCATACGGATTCGTTCCGACGTCGAGCGGCAGCGGCGCGCCAAACCGGGTGAGGACCGCTACTCCAGCTCCGCAAGACATCGTACCTACGAGCAGCTCGAAGTCTGCGCCGACAAGATCCTGCGGGCCGGCTTTCCCGTCATCGTCGATGCAACTTTCCTTTCCCGCAAGCATCGGAAGCGCTTCTGGGACCTTGCAAACGAGCATGGCGTGCCGTTTTGTATTCTTTCTTTGAATGCGCCCCGGGATGTGCTCGTCCGCCGCATTGTTGCTCGAGAGGATCAAGGTACAGATCCATCGGAGGCTACCGTGCCAGTCCTCGACCGACAGCTCAAGGACATGCAGCGGCTCACGGCCAGCGAGCAGGAGTTCGCGGTTGAACTCGAATCGGTGCCCGACGCCGACCTGACACCCGTGCATCAATTCCTGCGCCGCTCAAGCCGACTCCCCATCAGCCATCGGATGCGGCGCTACGGGGTACTGCCACGGGAATCTCAGTGACGTGGCTGCGACTCCCGTTGATCCGGATCAGTGCTAAAAACTGCGGCTATGCTCAAACTGAAACAGCTGGAACAGATTGAATATGTGAGTTGACAATGTTCCTGCGGTAATGACCAATGATCTGTGCCGGCCCGGACGTGACCGGACCAAAGGACGAGTATCATGTCCATCTTCTTTGATTCGCCCATCGAGTATTGCCCGGTTGCGAACCGATATGTGTTGCTCGACCAGACAAAAGAGTCCTGCGCAAGAGATATGGACTGCCGGGCGGTTAACTGCCCACTGGCGCGGTATTTCGCCAAGCCGGCGCGCCGGAAGAAAATCAATACCCGACCGCAGCGTGGTGAGCCGTAAAGATCAGCGACAAGGCAGGTGATAGGTTGACTTCGATTAAAAGTATCCTGGTTCATCTCGACGACGGGCAGTCCTGCGGCGATCGACTTAAGTTATGCGCCGAGTTCGCAGCCGCCCGTGACGGACACCTGTCCGCTCTTTATGTCAGCAGGTTCTTGACCCAGAGCCTGCTGGTGGATGCGCCGCCCTCCGGAATGTTGCTGAAGGCGCTCGAAGAAGAGCAGCGCGTCCGCACGGCGAGGGCACGGGAGCTGTTCGAGTCGAATACAGCCGATTTGGACGGCAGACGAGAGTTCCACCACGAGGAGGGAGACCCCGTCCGCTGGCTCACGCTGTACGGCCGTTACGCAGATATCATTGCCGTCCGGCAGCCCGACGAGGATGACGCGGTGTTCGGCGTCGGTGGGATTTCGGGCGCGCTGGCGCTCGGCTGCGCTCGGCCGGTGCTGGTTGTTCCCCGCATCGGCGCAAAGAGCTTGTCTCCCACCCGGGTGATGATCGCCTGGAACGGTTCCAGAGAAGCCGCGCGCGCTGTCGTCGACGCGCTACCGTTTCTGCGGATGGCAAGCGATGTGGAAGTGGTGAGCGTTGACGACGGCAAGAATACCGGCGACGGCACGCCCAGCAGCCGTGATCTCTGTAGGCATCTCGGACTTCACGGCATCGATGCCGAGCCCGTCACGCTTCCCCGGCCGGAGATCGCGATTCCGGAGGCGTTGCTTTCGCACGCGGCCGCCCAGGGCGCGGAGCTGATTGTGCTCGGCGCGTACGGCCACTCCCGCTTCCGGGAGCTGGTGTTCGGCGGCGTGACGCGTCATTTTCTCGGTCACTCCCCCATCCCCCTGTTACTCAGCCACTGAGCCCCTGCTCCAGCGCTGCCCGTCGGCGGAACTTGCATCCGCTGCACGGAATCTATACCCCATGCTAGTATTTTAAATTGAAATACCGGCCGAATCGGGTAGTTACGGGATTTGAAGGAACGCAGCATGGCACAGAGTCTAAGTCTCGGTACGGATTCAGAATACGTGCGCGTGCCCGACATCAAGGTGTCGGTACGCCAAACCTTCGGCATCGACAGCGACCTCGAGGTTCCCGCGTTCAGTCAGGCCGAAGAGCACGTCCCGCAAGTGGATGAAGCCTACCGCTTCGACCGCAATACGACGCTTGCCATCCTGGCCGGCTTTTCCCACAACCGTCGCGTGCTGGTGCAGGGCTATCACGGAACCGGAAAATCCACCCACATCGAGCAGGTCGCGGCGCGGCTCAACTGGCCTTGCATTCGGGTCAACCTCGACAGCCACATCAGCCGCATCGATCTGGTGGGCAAAGACGCCATCGTTCTGCGCGACGGCCAACAGGTCACGGAATTTCGCGAGGGCATATTGCCGTGGGCCTACCAGAATCCCACCGCGCTTGTCTTCGACGAGTACGACGCCGGCCGTCCGGACGTCATGTTCGTCATTCAGCGTGTGCTCGAGGCCGAAGGCCGCCTGACGCTGCTGGATCAGTCGAGGGTCCTGCATCCGCACCCGGCCTTCCGACTATTTGCCACCGCGAACACGGTGGGACTGGGAGACACCACCGGCCTTTATCACGGCACGCAGCAAATCAACCAGGGACAGATGGACCGATGGAGCATCGTGACCACGCTCAATTACCTGGGACACGATGCCGAAGTGGAAATCGTAATCGCCAAGGTCCCGTCCTACGATAACGAGACCGGTCGCAGCAGCGTCAGCGCTATGGTAGCGCTTGCAGAGCTGACGCGTTCCGGCTTCATCAACGGCGACGTCTCCACCGTAATGAGTCCGCGAACGGTAATCACCTGGGCGGAAAACGCGCTGCTTTTCGAGGACGTCGGATTTGCTTTTCGATTGAGCTACCTGAATAAGTGCGATGAGATTGAGAGACCAATCGTCGCAGAGTATTACCAGCGCTGTTTCGGCTCCGAGCTCAAAGAGAGCGGGATCAAGGCGAATCTCGCCTGACCTCGTTACCTCAGCGCGCGGTGCTTCAGCATTGAGGCGCGGAGGAACTCGATCCCAGGCCTTCTGATATGAAATCGAAAACGACCGATCCCGGCATCGAGAGCTTCCGGCGCGTTACGGAGGCCACAACCCGCGCCATTGCTCACGAGCCGGAGCTCAACGTGGAGTTCACCCAGGACCTCGCGCCCACGGAAGGAAAAGTCTTAAAGCTCAAGCAGCCGCCGCTCAACCTCGCCTACTCGGACGTGTCCCGGGTTCGCGGTCAAGCGGACTCAGCGGCGTTGAAACTACGTCATCACAGCACTCAGTTGCACGCCAGGCACGCTCCCAAGAGCGAGCCTGCGCGCGGAATCTTCGATGCTCTGGAACAGGCTCGATGCGAGGCGCTGGGCGCCAACCAGATGGCCGGGGTGGCGGAAAATCTCGCCGCCGCTCTGGAGGCGCTGTGCCAGAGGCAGGGCCTTGCCGAAGCGTCAGACCGTGGCGACGTTCCGTTGCCTCAGGCGCTCAGCCTTCTGGCTCGGGAATGCATGACCGGGGCGTTGCCTCCGCCTTCCGCCTCCGCCGCCCTGGATCTCTGGCGGGCGACGCTGGAATCCGCCGTCGGCGCTCAGCTCGGCAAGCTGGGCACGGTTGCAGACGACCAGCGGGCTTACGCCGCGGTGATGCGGGAAATGCTGGCTGCACTTGGCATCGAAGACGACTCCCAGGAATTCGAGGACGAGCCTGCGGAAGGCGATTCGGAGAGCGAAGAGGGCGATTCGAGCGCCCTGAACCAGGGGGAAACCGGACAGAGCGAGCAGGGTCAACCCGAGCAGATGGAAGGTCTCGAGCTCCGCGACGCGGCCGACCAGGAGAGCGAGGACGGTGAACAGTCCGAACCCTTCGAGTCCAGCATGCTGGAAGACGGTGCGGAGATGCCCGAGATCCCCGGAGAAACGGCGTTTCAGCCGCGCTTCGGGCGCAACGACTTCAGCGACGATCTCTACCACGCCTACGCCACTGAGTTCGATGAGGTGGTGGATGCGCAGAATCTGTGCGATGCGGAAGAGCTCAGCCGCTTGAGACAGAACCTGGATCAACAGCTCAGCAACCTCCAGGGCATCATCGGCAAGCTCGCCAATCGTTTACAGCGCAGACTTCTCGCCCAGCAGACGCGGGCCTGGGAATTCGATCTCGAGGAGGGCCAGCTGGACTGCGCGCGGCTGGCACGGGTGGTGGCGAACCCCTTTCACTCGTTGTCGTTCAAGCAAGAGAAGGAAACCCGTTTTCGCGACACCGCGGTCAGCCTGCTCATTGACAACTCCGGGTCCATGCGCGGGCGTCCGATCATGGTCGCGGCTATGAGCGCCGATATCCTGGCCCGCACTTTGGAGCGGTGCGGGGTCAAGGTGGAGATCTTGGGATTCACCACTCGCGCCTGGAAGGGCGGCCAGTCGCGCGAACGCTGGCTGGCGGAGGGTAAACGCCCCAACGCGGGGCGCCTGAACGATCTGAGGCACATCATCTATAAGGCGGCGGACACGCCGTGGCGCCGGGGCCGCAAGAGCCTCGGCATCATGCTGCGAGAAGGGATCCTGAAGGAGAACATCGACGGCGAAGCGCTGCTATGGGCCCACCAGCGGCTGGTCTCGCGCCCCGAGCAGCGTCGCATCCTGATGGTCATCAGTGACGGCGCGCCGGTGGACGACTCAACCCTTTCGGTGAATCCGAGCAATTACCTCGAACGCCATCTGCGTCAGGTCATCGATTACATTGAGAACGTGAGCCCGGTTGAGCTGCTCGCAATCGGCATCGGCCACGACGTCACCCGCTACTACCGCCGCGCGGTGACCCTGGTGGATGCGGAGCAGCTCGGCGGCGCCGTCATGGAGCAGCTGGCGGAGCTGTTCGAGGAAGAGTCGTTCAGAACCCAGCCGGCTCCAAGGCGACCACTGGCATACCGCGCGCCGTAGACCTATCCAGCGCCCTCAAGTGGCCCCGTCGATCCGGGGAAGCAAGTTTGCTCAGATGATTTGCAGCTCGAGGCGCGTCCGCTGCGGCTCAGCCGTCGTCCTCGATGGAAATTCTGGTCGTCCGTGACAAGCCCTGCTGACTGGCATCCACAAAGCGAAGCGTGTACGGGCCAATCAGAATCTCGTCCTCGTTGTGTAACAGGTGACGGTTGACGCGCTGTCCGTTCACCTTGGTTCCATTTGTGCTCTGGAGATCTCGCAGCCAGAAATCGCTTGTGCCGTCTATATATTGACTTTGCTTGACGGCCACCTCTGCGTGGGAGCCACTGACAGTATCATCATCGAGCTGAATGTCGTTGCCCGCGTCGCGGCCAACTCGAACGGTGCCCTCGGTCAACGGATATTCCCGCTGCATAACCCCTTCCACTAGAAGAACAAGCTTAGCCATTCACGATATCCTCAGACATTCACGGCGTTGTCACCGGGAAATGCCGCAACGGTGTGCGTGCATTCAGGCGATTCAAGGGCTGCGTTTTCGCCAGCGACGTCAGTAATTTCAAAATATTGAAATCGTGCATAAATTGGCGCAAGGCGATTCCGATTGAGGCGCTCAAATCTCCGAATGAGCCGTAAAAACTTCTCGAACGTTATATATAGCCAATAATGTTAGCTACGTCTGCGCTTCAGGCTGCCGAGCTTCGGGAGCGGGGGCTGCGGCCGGATCGACGCCTGCGCTTGCCCGATTTGGCCGAGGAGTTCGCTTCCGATTCCTGACAGTCCTCCAAAGCCTCCGCCATCTCGAGTCCTGACTGGAATCGATCACGGGGGTTCTTCTGTAGCGCAGTGTCGATGATCTTGGACAGTCGTCTACTGAGATCCGGCCGCACTCGACTCAGACTCCGGTGCTTTTCCCGCGTGATCTGCAGCATGATTGACGGCACGGAGTCCCCGGTAAATGGAAGCGTTCCAGAGAGCAACTGATAGAGGGTCGTTCCGAGCGAAAACAAGTCCGAGCGACCGTCGACTTTTCCGCCCACGGCCTGTTCCGGGGACATATATGACGGCGTACCAAGAATCGTACCGGTCCGGGTCTGATCTCCGTCACTTATTCGCGCAATTCCAAAGTCACTGACTTTAACCGTCAGATCATCCCGAACGTAAAGGACATTGCTGGGTTTGACGTCGCGATGAATAATCTTCTTACTGTGGGCGTAGTCAAGCGCTTTTGCGACCTGTATACCGATGCCGAGGACTTCCCCAACAGGTAGCAGGTTGTCGGGGTCGGTAAACTCCTCAAGAGTAGTGCCGTCAACGTAATCCATTGCGATATAAACGAGGTCGCCATGGTTACCGGCCTCGTACACGGTTACGATATTGGGATGGCTCATCTGCGCCTCGGCCTCAGCCTCGCGGCGGAATCGCTGCTCTATAGCCTCCACGTCACCACCGTGGTAGCCCTCGCGAATGGAAAGAACCTTGATTGCAACCGATCGATTGAGCCTCGAATCCGTCGCCAGGTAGACACGCGCCATCGCTCCCTGACCAATCTGCCTGTCAAGCTGGTAATGGCCCAGCATGGGCTTTTCCAGCTTGGTGTCAGCAATCAGAATAGTGTCGTCGCTGGCACCCATCGGAGAGAGCGCCGGGTAGTCCCCCGCCAGCATCTGTAAGCGTTCCAAGCGAACGCGGACATCCTGATACCTGGCATCGTAATCAAGCAGAAGCTGGTACGCCTCCGACGCCCTATCGAGCTTGCGACGGCGTTCGAAATCCAGCCCCAGTTGATAAATCTTCTGCATCATCAGCGGGCTTCGAGGACATCGCCTGAGCTCGTCGAAAGCCTCGTCCAATCTGTCCTGAGATTGAAGATTCGTCGCGTAACGCAAGCGAAGCTCGTTGACTTCCCGCCCGAAGCTAAGCACACCGGTTTCGAACAGCCGACGAACGCTTAACAGACCAAGCACACAAACCGCACAAAACGACGGCAGCGCAACCGGGATCCATAACTGCCGTGTCACCAGCGCGACGAGCCCGCCGTTCAGCATGATTACGGCTAACGCGCCGGCGAGGTACAGGCTGCGGCGTCCGTGAAATCCTGCCGGAAGAAACAGTAGCAGCCCCAGTGCGACAATCAGTCCCCGCTGCCCGGCATAAAACCATGCGGGTCTGCTGAAACCGGTGTCCTTGACCAGACTGCTGAGCGCATGCGCAGCTTGAATGGCAGGCGCGATCCCGCCTCGATCGGCGAGGCCGTACACGGACATCAGTTTGGGGGCCGTCGGCCCGATGATTACGGTGGTGCCGCGCAGGTCATTATGTTTCGCGGGGTCGTTCAGGAAATCGGCGAGCGAGTGCATGTGGAGACCGGATTCCGTCTTGCTCGGAACCAAAGGTGGCGGGTAATAGTTGAAATCCGGGGCCGTTCTGATAAATCTTCCGCCGACGCGAAGTCCTTCCCCCGGCACCGCCTTTATCGCCTTTTTGCTCAACCCCAGAGACCGGGCCGTAAGCACGGTGAGGAAAGTGGGGAGAAATTCTTTGTCTGTGCTGAGGGCGAGTTTGACCGCCGTTCTTGCTTCCGTGAAATGCGCCAAGTCCAGAACCCCGACAGCGGTTGCCGCTTTTTCAAAGCGGCCAAGCGGCTGGTCGAACTCTAGATCGCTGGATAGGGGCGGTGTGAACAGAATTGAGCGAAAGAAATGTCGCAGCTTGGAAATACTGCCTTGAGAAGGCGCGTCTGGCCCCGACCAGGGCGGGTTCACTGCGCCCGCGTAGGTCTCGCGCGCCGCCGAAAAGATGACCACATTTCCGGCTTTGTCCATGGCCCGGGCAAGAGCGCGGTCAGTGTCCAGGCGCCGGGCCCATCGATTCAGCGCGGAACGCACTTTCGACGAGGAAGAACGCGCGCTCTTTGACAGGTCGGACAGTTTCTCCGGTGTTTGCCGCTCGTTTAACGGCACCATCAGGCCGACAGTACCGACTCGAAGTCGCCTCAGGTGATCCAAGATGCCCGCAATGCGGTCACGCGGCCAGGGCCACGGTCCCAGGCGTTCGAGGCTGTCTTTGTCTATGGCGAGTAATGCGACCTGGGGGGTGTAGTCATAGGATGCGACGAGTCTTGAAGTGACCTGAAATACGCCGTCTTCGATACGCTGGGGACCCGGCGTGTAGCTGCCGACAAAGAACAGCGCGATAACGATCAATCCCAAGCTTCGGTAGCCAAGCAGCTTGGTTACGATTTCCTTTTTTCTAAGGTTCATCTACCCGGGACAAGACTCGGACATGGCTCATTGCGGCCCGATACATTGGGCAGCAGGTTTGCCGGAGCACCGCTTCAGGAATAGCAACCGCCTCTGTGCTATATCGGCCCGTTCGAGGCATTTCTTTAGCCGACTAGCGACCCTCGACAGGGGCGTTAAGCCCAAGAGATTTCGGCAACATCGGGGCTGCTGGGTCGCAATAAATTCATGGATCCGTAGCTACGCCAGCGCCGGCTATATGCTTGAAGTCTAGGCCAAAATCAGGGGTGATTCTTTGGCCCGGGCGCAGGCTATTTTCGCTCTGCGGTGAGCGGAGCCCCCCTGAGACGCGGGTAAAAAATGACGTTTGGCGGAAGGAACGCTGCTATAAACCGGCACAAGGCGTGCGTATCATTGTTTCCAGCTTTGCCCGGTGACGCGCGGAATCACCGCCCACTAGCGATTCAACGCCTGGAAAATACATGCCGGAATCCCCAATTCACTTCGAGTCACTTTCGGCGCTTTCGCGCCGCATCCGCGCCCGCGAATTCTCGCCGGTCCAGCTAACCGAGGTTTTTCTTAACCGAATCGAAAAACACGATCGAAGTCTGGGTGCGTTTCGCCTCACCTGCGCCGAGCGCGCGCTGAATGAAGCCCGCGCGGCGGAAGCGGCCATCACGGCGGGCAAGGATGCCGGACCCCTTCACGGGATTCCGTTCGCAGTGAAAGATCTCTTTGACGTCGAGGGGCTCCCGACAAGCGCCGGCTGCCGGCTGCTGGAGAATAACGTTGCCTCAAAGAACGCTACCGTGGTACGCCGACTTCTCGATGCAGGCATGGTGCTGCTCGGTAAAACCAACACGGTACAGTTCGCGTACGGCGGCACGGGAATCAATCACGACCACGGTACGCCTAGGAATCCCTGGCACCAGGTGCCGCATCTTCCCGGCGGCTCCAGCAGCGGTTCCGGCGTCGCCGTGGCGGCCGGTATGGCGCCGATGGCACTGGGCAGCGACACCGGCGGCTCGGTGCGCATCCCGGCCGCGCTGTGCGGAATCACCGGACTCAAAACCACCGTCGGCCAGGTGAGCCGGGCTGGTGTTTATCCGCTGAGCTGGAGCCTCGACTCCGTCGGTCCGCTGAGCCGCAGCGTGGAGGACGCGGCGCTGGTATACGCAGCCATTGCGGGACCGGACCCCGGTGACGACTCCACCGCCGCGGCCAAGCCAGCGGAAGTAATGAGCAGCCTGACCACGGGAATCGAGGGCATGCGAATCGCATTTGCCGAATGCGCTTTTTTCGACGACGTCGACCCCGAAGTGGAGAGCGCGTGCCGCGCCAGCCGGGGAGCATTCGAATCTCAAGGCGCTCACGTCACCAGCGTGCGGTTTCAGGTGGCGGAACAGGCACGCGACCTCAATCCCCGCGGTCTAATCATCGCTGCGGAGGCGTACACGCTGAACAAGAACCTGCTCGAGAACAATTTCCCCCAGCTGGATCCGGTAGTCGCGCACCGGATGATCAAGGGCAAGGAGATCCTCGCCCACGAATATCTGAACACGACCCTTGCCTGGAAACGGATCCGCGCCGAGGCGCTCGAGACTTTCCGCCAGGTGGATGCGCTCTTGTGCCCGGCGACCATGGTGCCAGCAGCTCCCGTTGGTGAAGCGGATCGGGATATCGAAAGCTATTCCGACGCCAACCTGAAATACTTGAGAAACACCTCTATCGGCAACGTCCTCGACCTGTGCGGGCTTTCGGTTCCTTGCGGTTTCACTTCAAATGGCCTTCCGGTCGGGCTGATGATCTACGCCAAGCCCTTCGACGAGGCGACCGTTCTTCGAATTGGGCACGCGTACCAGCAGGCAACCGACTGGCACCTTCGAACCCCCAACCTCGATTGAGCAGCCGAACCGCCCCGGCGGGCCCTGTGTTTTAAGGGATTCGCAGCCGGATTGACCGGGATCAATGACGCTCGGGGCGGCTTCGCCTGTACTTGAGCCGGGAACGTTTCTGGAGCAGCGGATGAGAGCCGGCGAGATCTGCAACCACCACGTGGTAACCGTTTCCCCCGACGATTCGATAAGAAGGGCGGCGGAGCTGATGCGTCAGCATCATGTGGGCGACGTGGTGGTTGCGGAACGCAGCGGTAAATCTCTCTGTCCGCTCGGCATCCTCACGGATCGGGATATAGTCGTCGAAGTGATCGCCGAGCACGTGGGCCTGGACGAAGTCACGGTGCGTGACACAATGACCGATCAGCTGATCACCGCCAATGAGGACGACGATCTGCTCGCCACCTTGATGCAAATGCGCGAGAACGGCGTGCGCCGGCTGCCGGTGGTGAACGACGAGGGTCAGCTGGTGGGCATACTCACCGCGGACGACGTCATCGGCGTGGTTGCCCGAGAGCTGGCGGAGGTTTGGGCACTGATCGTCCGTCAACAAGGCCGCGAGACCGAGCTGAGGCGTTGAGCGCGCATCAGCGACGTTCAGTGAACGGTAATGACCGTGCAAGGGGCTGCGTGTGTGACTTTGTGCGCAACGCTGCCCAAAACCAGACCTTGGATATCGCTCAAACCGCGGGTGCCTAGCACTATCAGATCTGCGTGTTCCCGCTTCGCTACTTCAAGTATCTGCTTAGCGGCATCGCCGTGTTCCGTAGCGCGCTGGATTGAGCTGATATCGTTCCCGTTCAGACGTGTTTCAGCAGCCTCCAAGATGCGATTTGCGATCGCCTGTTCATAAATCGCCTCCGGGGGATCCAGAAACTGCTCCGTCTTTGCCCATTTTTTTAGACCTTCTGGTACCTCATTGCTTGGAACGACATGCAGTATGATTACCGTCGAGCCGTATTTCTCGGCCAGGTCCGCGGCAATATCAAGGGCCTTGAGCGAATAGTCTGATCCGTCTACGGGAACAAGAATGCGCTTGTCCATTTCCCACTTCCTCTGAAGAGCACGTTATTACACGGAGACGCTCTTTCGCGTTCGGCAGCTTCTACTCTATCTAAGCGCCCCGGTATCGACTTGATCCCGATCAATCGCTACTGCAGCCTGCGACCAGGGCTCTAAGCACGCTCTTATCCAGGTGCCGGATCCAAGACAACGCGGTTTCCCCACGCTAGACTCGCGGAGAAGGTCGCGCGGTTCTTAAAAGACGTTACGCAGCGGCAACCTCGATAGCGAGGCGCACGGCTTAACGTCCCCCTCAAGCTGCTTCAGGAGGAAATAACGATGCGCATCTTGGGCTTTTTGCTGCTGGCGTTGTCGGCGGGCGCCGCCTCCGCACAGCAGAGCTATCCTCCCTACGGTCTTCAGGTGGGCGAATCCGAGTTACGCTTCATGTCCGGCTTGCATTCTCTCGCGGTGGATCTGGAACTTGGACGTAAAACTTCCGCGGATTACGCGCGCGCCGCAGAAACCTATCGCAAATCCGCGGTGCTCGGGTATCCGTTGTCCCAGAACAACCTGGCTCGCCTGTACGAAACGGGACGCGGAGTTCCCAGAGACCCGGTGGTGGCACACGTGTGGTATCTGCTCGCGGCCTCGAGCGGTGATTCAGCGCTGGTGGCCAACCGGGATCGCTCCGCTCAGCACCTGCTGCCGGACCAGATAGCCAGCGCTGAAAGCCTGGCGAAAACGCTGAAGCAACATCTTCCCGCGCCAACCCGATGAAGGCGAAAGACGGCTCATTGATTCGCGCCGGCGCATTCGTCCGGATGCTTGCCGCAGTGGCCCTGTTTCCTCTGGTTGGCGCCTGCGCCTCTGACGTTTCCATGCAGCGGGACACGCCGACGCCGGCGCCCGCTTACACCACTTTCGAGCAATCCGGAAAAGGCTGGTGGAAGGTGTCTTTCGAGCTGGCCTGGGGCCAGGAGGCAGAACCGAACTGGCACCTGGACGCCCTGCTTGCAGATCAGATTATGGCGCCCATCATCGCCCACGCGGAGCCACGCATATCCTTGTGGCGGTTTCACCGCCGGGCGGCGCGTGACAACAGCGGGCACCGCTTCAGTTTTCTCTTTTATGCCGACGCCGAAACCGCCGGGATCGTCAACAACGGGGTCGAAAACTCGCCGCTGGCCGCGCAGCTGCTGGGCGCGGGAATCATAAAGGAGGTGCGACTGGCCCGGCTCGATCAGGCAGCGGCGCAAGACATCGGCGCCACCAGCGACCCGGCCTGGCCCGAAGCCATCCAGCGCGGTTGGCCCTGGTTCATCATGGGTGTAAGCCAGTCTTGGCTGAGGCTTATTGACGAGGCGAAAGCACAGCGGCCACCGCTCGATCGAACATCTACGGCAGATGTTTCAGAGTACTACCGTGGCATTCATGATGATGTATCCACTCTGTGGCGCGAACACGGGCAACACGCTTACCTCCACCATCTTAACGCGATTTTCGGCTATCAACTTTTGATTATTCGGGAAACAAACTTGAAGCGCTTTTGAACGCCGCCTTTGACTCAAGGGCCCGAGTTTAGCGTTAGCCGGTCGTCGATCCGACGCCCTCTCATCTAAACTGCAAGACAGCGAAGCAGTAAGTACACATGGATACGCTCACCATCACGTCGGCAGTATTGGGCTTAGTTGGCCTGATCTTCGTCGCCCTCGCGGTCGCCCGTTTGCGCCGGCGAAAGGTTGCCGCTGCCGGCCTTCACGGCACCGCGGGCTGCTGTGTGTTGCTGCTGGGCGGCGCCCTGGTGGCCATAGCCTTCAACCTGCACAGCTATCAGCGGCTGACCCATGAGCAAGCGGTGGCGGAAATTGTGTTTCGACAATTCGAGCCCAACGCCTTCGGCGCTACCTTAAGTCCATCCGGCGCGGGAGACACGCTTCGATTCGTCATTCGCGGTGACGAATGGCAGATCGACGCCCGGGTTCTGAAGTGGCACGGCCTGGCCAACCTGCTCGGACTGGATTCCCACTACCGTCTCGAGCGTTTGAGCGGGCGCTACGCCGATGTCTCGACCGAGCGCAATGGATCGAGGACGGTTTACGGGCTTGCCCCGGAGGAGGATCTGGATCTCTGGGGTATCGCCAAGCGCTACGAACGCTGGCTGCCGTTTGTGGACGCGGTATACGGAAGCGCCGCGTATCTGCCCATGGCCAACGGCGCGCGTTACGAAATCAGCATCACCCAGTCTGGGCTCATCGCCCGACCGGCAAACGTTGCCGCCGAGCAAGCGGTCGCCGCCTGGCGCTGAATCCTGTTCGGCAACAAATTTCCCCTGCGTGCGCAGCGCCCGCTTGCCTCAGCGGCCACGGCTGGCAATCCTTGACTCAGGGTTTTACTGATTCCAGGGCGGATTCGATTTTTTCGCGGATCGCGCGGATGTCCGATGCGGCATTGTCCACGTAGCTTTGCAGGCATGTAATGTATTGCTCCATAGCGGCGTTGTAGGCATGGACCTTCTCGTTGTAGGCATCGAGTTCTGCACGGTAACGAAATTTTTCCGGTCGTCGCGGCTGCTCTGGCCTCTCGCCGCACTGGTGCGCCGGATAATTCTGCTCTAGGTTGGACCCGGCCACAGCCGGCAACGAAAAAAGGCATATGCCCATGATTGACGCAGCCCAGACGGAACCTGTCAATTGTCGGCGCAGCCTGGTTGAACCATTCCATTGTCGACGGTTCACTGACATCTCCATTTGATCCATTCCGAATCCGCCTCCTCGGCACTCAAGTTGCCGTAAAGCTGCATATATCGCCGCACTTCCTCGATGAACTTCGGCTTTTCGCTGCGCTGCCATGCTTCTAGGGACCAGGGCTCTCTCAACCCAGAGTTGGTTACCCCTTCGCTACAATAGACCGCGTCCACTTCGCTTGCATCAGTAAGTTCGACCCGGCAATGCTCGAGCTTATATTCGGCGTTCTCAAAAAAAGAGATGCGGTGGAAATCGACCTCGCTTAACCCCCGAAGCAGCAATCCATTCGCGCTGTCGCCACGCGACTCGACCAGCACCGGGTAGCTCTCGTCGGGCAGCCGTGCAATGCGGTAACCGCGCAGGCGCGCCGGCACTCGCTCGACCTCTGCCGCTGCTCGCTCAAGGACCACCTCGAGAACGTCGGCATCTTGCAAAGTACCAAACGTAAACAGCGGCAATCGCATTGGCGTGTTCGAAACTTCGACCTCATTGTAGCGTAGCAATTCTCCGCGCGAGGCTCGACCCCCTAACGCGAGAAAGACGATGGAGAGAAAACGAAGCAGTAGCTCGGACCTGTAAGATACTGGTCTTCGCTAAGTATTAAACTCAGTGCCCGATATCGCTTTCCTGCAATCCTTTGCCCAAAAGCTACCAGCAGCGATACTTGAGTCAGCCTGCCGCTCAAGACCCGGAATGGGCACGGCGGAATATCCATTTAGACCGACCCCCGGGCAAAGCTAAACTATAGTTAGCCGGGAGTCGGTAAACGAGGGACAGCGATCGGCCATCGCCGATGATCCGGCATATACGGGTCTAGCTCAAGATCTATCAATGATCAGAAATGAAGCTTTAGATGTAGGTGAACGCAAGAGCGAGAGCCCGATGAGAGTCTTCCCAAAGGACCAGCGGCAGTCGCTTCGTTTGAGGCGATCGCTACTCGCCGGACTTGCAGCGGTCGCGCTCACGCTTATTTTCTGGATTGCCGGTAAGAGCGGTATGGTGCGGCTTGCGCCGCCGTATTTGATGCTGATTCTTACCATTTTCTGGATTGGCAATCTGATAATTCTGGGACTGATCCGAAGCGGCCTAAATCTCCGATTCAAAGATCCGAGTCTCACCCTTTTTCAGATCCTCTGGGCCATATTCTGGGTGATGCTGCTGACCTATTACCTTAACGAGGCGCGGCCGGCGGCGCTTATGCTTGCCCTGCTGATAATCAATTTCGGCGCTTTCCGTCTTAATCTGTCCCAACTGGCTGGACTTTCAAGCGTGGCAATTTCGGCCTATGTCGTGGTCATCTATTTCTTGCATCGCAATCATCCTGACTTGTTAGTCCTGCAGATCGAGCTCTTTGTTCTTGCTGGCTTCGCTGCGGCGTTGTTCGGCACGACGCTGGTGGGCCACGAGATGTTCGCTTTAAGAAAGAGAATCGTCGAACGCAACCAGCGGCTCGAGGAAGCGCTCGAGCAGGTGAACCGTCTTGCCGTCCTAGATGAGCTCACCGGCGCCTACAATCGACGCTACCTGCTTGAGGTCATGGCCAAACAGAAAGCGCTTGCCGATCGGGGTAACTACAGCTTCTCAATTTGCTTCTTCGACCTCGACCATTTCAAAAAGATCAACGACGACCTCGGACACGCCGCGGGAGACGAAGTGCTCAAGAGAGTGAGCGCGATCACGCAGAGAATAATCCGCGACAGCGATTATTTGTCACGCTACGGCGGAGAGGAGTTTGTGCTGGTCCTCGTCGCGACCATCGCTGATATGGCAGAAATCGTCGCCGAGCGGATTCGCGCCACGTTCGAGGGGGAACGGTTTCGCGAGATCGATCCGAATCTCAGGGTAACCATTTCTGTGGGGGTCACCGAGTTCCGCCGTAATGAGAGCCTCGATGCCACGCTAGCCCGCGCGGACGAGGCCATGTACGAGGCAAAAAGGAAAGGGCGCAATACCATCGTGTGCGCGTGACAGCGCAGTCAGGACAGCATCGGCAAGTCCAGTCCCTGCTCCCTGGCACAAGCAATCGCCTCCTCGTAACCCGCATCTGCGTGACGCATGACCCCGCTCGCTGGATCGTTGGTGAGCACTCTGGCGATCCGCTTAGCGGCGGCCTCGCTGCCATCGCAGACCACCACCATCCCGGAGTGCTGGGAGAAACCCATGCCCACTCCGCCTCCGTGATGTAGGCTCACCCATGTGGCGCCGCTGGCGGTGTTGAGCAGGGCATTCAGCAGCGGCCAGTCGGAAACCGCGTCGGAACCGTCTCGCATGCCCTCGGTCTCCCGGTTGGGGCTTGCAACGGATCCGGAGTCCAGGTGATCGCGTCCGATGACCACCGGTGCAGACAACTCGCCCTTGGCCACCATGTCGTTGAAGGCCAGGCCCAGTCGAGCCCGCTGTCCCAAACCCACCCAGCAGATGCGGGCCGGCAATCCCTGAAAATGGATCCGCTCCCGTGCCATATCGAGCCAGTTATGAAGGTGCGCGTCATCGGGGATCAGCGCTTTCACCTTTTCGTCGGTGCGATAGATGTCTTCTTCGACTCCAGACAGCGCCGCCCAGCGAAAGGGTCCAACGCCGCGGCAAAACAGCGGGCGGATGTAGGCGGGGACGAACCCCGGAAATGCGAACGCGTCTTCGACGCCCTCTTCGTGCGCCATCTGGCGAATG
>JBFHVA010000011.1:0-31083 GCA_041589735.1 Gammaproteobacteria bacterium
GCCAGAAGGATCCCGCGTCTCTAAGGCCCAGCGCACGACCCTCTGTATCCACTCGGTTTGATAGCACCAGCACCAGCGGAGTTTCCGGGTGATGAAAGCGATCGAGCACGTGGGGCTAGAGAGGACCGAAGTGGCGGCTCACCGCAACCACGTCGTTCACCCCGAGCTCCTGTTCCCGAATCGCCAGCACGTGGTGCTCGATGAACGCGGCTTCGAGCGTTGCCAATGTTCCCGCGTCCAGCTGCGCGTCAGCGAGATCGATGCCGGTGGCCTGCGCGCCAAAGACCGCGTTCAATGGTTCGATTTTCAACCGTTTTGGTTTAGAGCCCACTTAATCAAATCCAAACAGGGAGAAAAAAATTGCGTGCCGAACGAGCCTAAACTTGCCAAGGCACGCCGTCCACCCCTGGCTCCCTTCCTGCCCGACGGCCCGTTTCTTGACAGATCCCCGTTTGGCGGCGTGGGCAAGAAACGGTGTATATAATGCGCCCCTCGAAGGATGCGGCGAAGCTGAAGAACCAAAACCTCGTGCACGACCTGGTAATAAAGAACGCGCACATCTGTGACGGACTCGGTACTCCGATCACGCCCGGCAGTCTAGCTGTATCCGGAGACCGCATCACCGAAATCGGCGATGACGTCGGGCCGGCGCAGCAGGTGGTCGATGCCGATGATCTGGTGCTGGCGCCCGGGATCATCGATACCCACACCCATTACGACGCTCAGATCACATGGGATCCCATGGTTGACCCGTCACCCGGCCACGGCGTAACCACTGTAGTCATAGGAAATTGCGGATTCACCATCGCGCCGTGCAAGCCGGAAGACCGCGACCTCACCATGCGTAATCTGGTGCGCGTAGAGGGAATGACTATCGAAGCGCTGCGCGCGGGAATTGACTGGGGCTTCGAAAGTTTCCCGCAGTATCTGCGAATGCTGGAACGCGGCGGGCTGGGTCCCAACTTGGCCGCGTTCGTCGGTCACTCCTCAGTGCGCACCTACGTCTTGGGCGACGACGCGCCCAAGCGGGCCGCCAGCGAGGATGAACTACGGCGAATGGAGTCGATCGTCCGCGAGGCCATGAGTAGCGGGGCAGTGGGTTTCGCCACCTCCACCTCGCCCTCCCATAACGGAGCCAGCGGCGATCCCATGCCGTCGCGCCTCGCGGACGAGCGGGAGATGAAGGCGCTTGTGGGAGTGTTGGGTGAATTTGGTCGCGGTGTGTTCATGCTCACCAAGGGCGGTGGCACGTCGGTGGAATATCTCGAGTCCCTCGCTGCTGGCAGTGGACGACCGGTGGTAATTGCCGCGCTACTCCACAACAGTACCCGACCCGGCGCGGTATTCGAGGATCTGAAGCGAATTGGTGAGGCGCAATCCCGGGGGCGACAGCTTTTTGGTCAGGTTTCCTGCTGCCCGCTGACCATGGAGTTCACGCTAGAAGCCCCATATCCCTTCGAGGGCATAGCATCGTGGCGTCCCGCAATGGACGCCGGGGACGGGCTGGAATTGTTGCTGCGGGATCCGGAATTTCGGGCCCGCGTCCGGAAAGATCTGGAGCAGCCGGTCGCCGTTCGGCTGTTCAATGGTGAATGGGAGAAGCTCAAGGTCGTAGAAGTCGTGAAGCCCGAGAACCGCCGCCTCGAAGGACAAAGCGTCAAGTCGGCGGCAGAAGAAGCGGGAGTGCATCCCCTCGATTGGCTGCTGGATTTGAGCCTCGAGGAAGGATTCAAGACGACCTTCGCCGCGGTGTTGCTCAACTCCGACGAGGAGGCCGTTTCGCGGCTGCTTACCGACCCCCATAGCACCATCGCCCTGTCCGACGCTGGTGCCCATCTAACTTTCTTTTGCGATGCGGGTTTCGGGCTGCATCTGTTGGGGCACTGGGTGCGGGAAAGATCGGTGATGCCGCTGGAGGAAGCGGTGCGCCGTCTCACCAGTCAGCCCGCCGAAATTTTCGGCATCCGCGATCGGGGGCGGCTCACCGAAGGGGCATTTGCCGATTTGTTGCTGTTTGATCCCGCGCGGGTCGCTCGCAGCCCCCCTCGGCGCGTATTCGATTTGCCGGGCGGCGCGCGCCGGCTCACCACTGATGCTGTCGGCGTGCATGGGGTGTGGGTAAACGGGACCCGCATCGTGAACGAATCCGGATTGTGCGCTGACGGTAATCTGCCGGGAATGCTGCTGAAGGATTTTTCTGCGTGATATTTTAGTCAGAGTAAAGTATCCGTAATTGCGATTATGCTGATCTCAACTACTGCGGATGCAGCGCGTTGGCTGTGAGACAACCTGGCACTGCAATTACGTATACTTTCCCCTCAATAACAAAATTCGTGCCGGTCAGGGGAACTACTCATGGAGAATAAAAACGCGGACAAAACCCCGGCCCCAAAAAAAACACCGCTTTTCGAACTCCATCAGCAGCACGCTGCGAAGATGGTAGGCTACGCCGGCTATACCATGCCGATCAATTATGACGACGGTATTCTTAAAGAGCATGCCCACACTCGAGAAGCTGCCAGCTTGTTCGACGTTTCCCATATGGGGCAGCTCACGGTCAGCGGAAAAGATGCCGCCGCCGCGCTGGAGCGGCTTCTTCCGGTGGACCTGCTTGGGCTTGGGAAGAATCGTCAGCGGTATGCGTTGATTACCAATGAGCGAGGCGGCATCCAGGACGACCTCATGGTAACCAATGCGGGCGAGTATCTTTTCCTGGTCGTCAACGCCAGCCGCAAGAACGAGGATTTGGCTTATTTCGAATCCACCCTCGATGGAGACTGCCAATTGTCTGTGCTTGAAGATCACGCGCTGATCGCGATCCAGGGACCGGCCGCTGCCGGTGCAATGAAGCGCATTGCGCCGCTCTCCTGCGAGCTGGTGTTCATGCAGGCGGCGAGGATGGAAGTCACCGGCATCGATTGTTTCGTCACCCGCAGCGGCTACACCGGTGAGGACGGTTTTGAGATTTCGGTGCCGGCGGACGCGGCCATGGAGGTCGCCGGGGCCTTGCTTTGCCAGGAAAAGGTGCGGCCTGCGGGACTGGGCGCCCGCGACACCCTACGACTGGAAGCGGGGTTGTGTCTCTACGGCCAGGATATCGATGACAGTACCACACCGGTTGAGGCCGGTCTCAAATGGGCGCTTTCCAAGGACCGGCGCCCCGGAGGCGAAAGGGCTGGGGGCTATCCCGGTTTCGAGGTGATTGCCCGCCAGCTCGAAGGCGGCGTGAAAAGGTGCCGGGTCGGGATTGTTCCCGAAGGCCGCGCGCCGGTGAGGGGGGAGACGGTCCTCGTTGACAAGTCCGGCAAAGAGGTTGGCAAGATTACCAGCGGCGGTTACGGTGAGACCGTGGGGGGACCGGTTGCCATGGCATATGTCAAAACCTCCTCGGGAGCTGAAGATACCCGCCTTGACGCAATGGTGCGGGGCAGGGCACGGCCGGTTCGGGTGGCAAAGTTGCCGTTTGTCAGGCCACGATATTATCGCGGTTAGGATTGGCGCTCCCCGGCAGCATATGATCAAACTGCAGTCCTGTTAGTTTTCGTGGAGATCAAAAAATGAGCGATATCAAATTTACCGAAGACCATGAATGGATTCGCATGGAGGATGACGAGACCGGTGTCTGCGGCATCACCGACTATGCTCAGGATCAGCTCGGGGAGCTGGTGTTCGTCGAACTCCCCGAAACCGGTATCGAGATCTCCCAGGGAAGCGAAGCTGCGGTGATCGAGTCGGTAAAGGCGGCCGGTGAACTCAAAGCACCCGTCAGCGGAACGATCGTCGAGGTCAACGAAACCCTTGCGGACGAGCCGGAGATCGTGAATAACGATCCTCAGGGGGACGGATGGTTCATCAAGATCAAAGTGCAGGACTCGTCCGAACTGGACGCGCTGATGGACGAAGATGCGTACCAACAGTACATCGATGGACTGGATTGATGTTACAAGGCCTGAACTAGAGGGACGGCTGTACTCAGGACAATTACTAAAGGTTAAGAGCTTCAAGCAATGGCTACGAAACGGCAAACACTGGTCGACCTCGAGATGCGCGAAGACTTTGTGCGACGGCATCTTGGACCGGGGGCGACCCAGATTTCTCAAATGCTTGATTTACTGGGCATGGAGTCCCTTGATGATCTAGTGGAAAAGGCCGTGCCCAAAGCGATCGTTTCGGATCGATCCCTTGGTCTAGAGGCCCCTATGTCCGAGCGAGACACGCTTTCCTACCTTCGCCGCATGAGCGATCGAAATCGCGTCTTCGTATCCATGATCGGCATGGGCTACTACGGCACGGTAACCCCGGGAGTAATTTTACGTAACGTGCTCGAAAACCCGGGCTGGTACACCGCTTACACACCTTACCAGGCCGAAGTGAGCCAGGGACGCCTGGAAGTTCTGCTCAATTTCCAGCAGATGGTTGTAGATTTGACGGGCCTGGAAATCGCCAACGCATCGCTGCTCGATGAAGCTACCGCCGCGGCTGAAGCGATGGCCATGAGTAAGCGGGTCAACAAGAAAAGCAAGTCGAATACTTTTTTTGTTTCCTCCGAATGTCATCCTCAGACCATTGCGGTGGTGCAAACGCGCGCCCGTCCGCTGGGCTTCGAAATCGTAGTAGGCGACCCGGACTCCGATTTGAAGGATTCGGACGCCTTCGGCGTGCTGCTTCAGTATCCCGGTACCGGCGGAAATATCGAGGACATCGGGAAAGTGATCGAGCTTGCCCACCGGCAGAATGCTTTGGTCACGGTTGCAACCGATCTCTTGAGTCTCGTAATGCTGAAGCCGCCGGGCGAGCTGGGCGCGGACATCGCTGTCGGGTCCGCCCAGCGCTTCGGTGTGCCCATGGGATATGGCGGTCCCCACGCGGCGTTTTTCGCCACCCGCGAAGCATTCAAGCGTCAGACGCCAGGGCGCATCATCGGTGTATCCATTGACTCCAACGGCCGGCCGGCGCTGCGCATGGCGCTGCAGACCCGCGAGCAGCATATTCGGAGAGAAAAAGCGACTTCCAACATCTGCACCGCACAGGTGTTGCTGGCGGTCATCGCCGCCCTGTACGCGGTGTATCACGGCGCGGACGGGCTCAAACGCATTGCCGGCCGGGTGCACCGGATGACTCAAATCCTCGTGGAGGGCCTTCGCCGACTGGGATACAGAGTCGTCAACGATGCTTACTTCGACACGGTGACGGTTCGTGTTCCGGGCCTGGCGGCGAAAATCGCCGCGAGGGCGCGGGAGTCCCGCATCAATCTTCGCTTTATTGATGCCGACCACTTAGGGATCTCTTTCGACGAAACCACTCGCCGCACGAATTTGGAAGCGCTGTGGCGAGTGTTTTCCACTAAGTCCGACGCTCTGCTCGATATCGAGGAAATCGACGGCGCGGTAAAGGAATGCATTCCCAAGAGCATTAAACGCGAAAGTAAGTTTCTGACCCACCCCGTGTTCGAGCTCTATCACGGCGAGACGGAGATGCTGCGCTACCTGCGCTGGCTGCAGACTAAAGATATCGCACTGGATCGCTCAATGATTCCTCTTGGCTCATGCACCATGAAGCTCAACGCCACCACCGAGATGATTCCGGTGACTTGGCGGCAGTTCAGCGCCATGCATCCCTTCGCGCCCCTGGATCAGACCCAGGGCTATCAGCAACTTTTCGAAGAGCTGGAGGAGATGCTCTGCGAAGTGACCGGTTTCGACGCGGTGTCGCTTCAGCCGAACGCCGGCTCCCAGGGCGAATACGCGGGGCTGCTCGCCATTCGCAAGTATCACGAGCGAAACGGCGATCCGCATCGCGATGTCTGCCTCATTCCTTCTTCCGCCCATGGAACCAACCCGGCCAGCGCCATCATGGCGGGGCTGCGGGTGGTGGTGGTCGCCTGCGATCACGATGGCAACGTGGACGTGGACGACTTAAAAAAGAAGTCGGAGGAACACAAGGACAATCTCGCCGCCCTGATGGTCACCTACCCGTCTACCCACGGGGTGTTCGAGGAAGCGATCATGGACATCTGCAACATCGTTCACGACAACGGCGGTCAGGTGTACGTGGACGGCGCCAATCTCAATGCGCTGCTTGGCATCGCCCGCTTGGGAGAAATCGGCGCGGACGTCTCGCATATGAATCTGCACAAGACCTTCTGCATTCCCCATGGGGGCGGGGGGCCTGGTATGGGTCCCATCGGCGTGCGCAAGCATCTTGCGCCGTATCTTCCGGACCACCCTCTGGTGGAGGGCGTCAATCCGAATGCGGATCCGGAAGGCACCATCGGTCCGATATCCGCCGCTCCGTGGGGCTCGGCCAGCATCCTTCCCATCAGCTGGGCGTACATTGCGATGATGGGCGCCAGCGGTCTTAAAAAGGCGACCCAGGTGGCTATCTTGAGCGCCAACTACATCGCCAAGCGCTTGAGCGATCACTATCCCATCGTTTATACGGGTAAGAATGGCATGGTGGCCCACGAATGCATCATCGATCTGGCGCCGGTAAAGGAAAGCTGCGGAATTACCGTGGATGACGTGGCAAAGCGCCTGGTCGATTACGGCATCCACGCGCCGACCATGTCGTGGCCGGTGCACGACTCTATGATGATCGAACCGACGGAAAGCGAAGCCAAGCGCGAGCTGGATCGCTTCTGTGACGCCATGATCGCCATCCGGCGAGAAATTGCTGCGGTCGAATCCGGCGAAAGCGACAGTGAAAACAATCCGCTCAAGAACGCGCCTCACGTTCACCAGCTGCTTGTTGCCGAGAAGTGGGACAGGCCGTATTCCAAGGAGCAGGCATTCTTTCCGCTTTCCGGTGTACGCGAGGACAAGTACTGGCCTCCAGTCGGGCGAATCGACAACGTTTACGGAGACAAAAACCTGGCCTGCACCTGTCCGCCCATGGAGGCGTACAGCGAGGCAGCGGATTAGCGGTTCGAGCTGAAGGCGAAACGCGCGGCGTATTCGACTGCTCTTCAGGCTACGAGTATCGGAAGCGCTTCGACTGGCACCAGCTCGAGCATCTCCTCGATGGGCGGGGCGGGGAGATTTCCGGTCAGCTCATCCAGAAGCACTTGCGGACGCAGGTATTCGCCCACGCCTACGCGACGGCTGAGGCAAACCTCCACTGCCTGGTGAAATTCCAGAAACCGCGTGCACAGCCTGTCAACCCTGAGCCGAAAGCAGGCGCGTTCCTCGGCATTCAACAATCGCCAGGACTGGGTCTCTTACAGCGCGGAGGCCTGAGCGCGATTCAGTTGGGCGATCATTTCAGCGCGTCTCCGCCGGGTTCGGTCCGCTTCCGGCGAGCTTCGTTCGAGTATCCGCTTCCAGCGCGGGTTCGAACAAAGAGGTGTAGCCGAACAGCGCGGGAACGCCGCCTGTGTGCAGAAATACGACGTTGGCGTCGGCGGCAAAGGCGCCGGAACGCACCAATCCCGTGAGGCCGGCAAAGCATTTGCCGCTGTAGATGGGATCCAGCAGCAGCCCCTCCAGCGAGGCGGCGGCGGATACCGCCTCGAACATCTCCGGCGTGGTTTTGCCGTAGCCCGGCCCGAGGTAGGAATCGTCCAGCAGGAACTTGCTCTGAGCGATGCTTACGCTGCCGTCGAGCAGTGCCGAGAGCTTTTCCGATCGAAATGCGAGTCGCTTTGCCTGCGAGTTCGCGTCGCGCCGAACGCAGATGCCGTGGACGGGAATATCCACGCCCGAAAGCTCCAGCCCGGCGAGCACGCCCAGGTGGGTGGAGGCGCTGCCCGAAGGCAGAACGATAGCGTCGATCTCGAGCTCCGCGTCTTCAGCCTGGCGCAAAAGCTCGGCTGCCGCATCGACGTAACCCAGCGCGCCCAGCGGGGGGTGTTCCGGACCCAAATGAATGACGTAGGGCTTGCCGCCTTCGGCGCGCACCCGCGAGGTGATAGATTCGAGCGCGTTGTCGGCAGCGTTCTCGTTTTCACCTTCCGGATAATGGTGAATTACGGCACCGTGCAGTCGGCTGAGAAGCGGGCTCCCGGACAGATGATACTCTGGCGGCATGTCCCGTACCCGGTCCTCGAGCTGCACCTCGCACTTGAGTCCCAGCCGGCCGCAGGCGGCAGCGATGATGCGAACGTGGTTGGACTGCACGGCTCCGGTGGTGATTATGGTGTCGGCACCGTGCTCGAGAGCGTCGCCGAGATAAAATTCGGCCTGGCGCGCCTTGTTTCCGCCCATGGACAGCCCGGTGCAGTCGTCGCGCTTGACCCACAGCCGGGCGCCACCAAGTCGTTGTGTCAGCCTCGGCATCTTCTCGAGAGGTGTGGGGGTATGCGCAACCCGAATTCGAGCAAATCGATTCAGAACGCGCGCGATAGCGTCGGAATCGGTCACGCCAGGGAATCCAGGGGCGCAGGCACGCCGAGCGCGTTGCCCTGCGCATAATCCACTCCAATCTCGCGTAGCACTTCGAGAATGGCCATATTTTCCACGAACTCGGCGATAGTCTTCTTACCCATCACATGCCCGATCTCGTTGATGGACTTTACCATCGACGCGTCTACGGCGTTAGTTTCCAGATCGCGGATAAATACGCCGTCGATCTTCAGGAAATCCACTGGCAGCGCCTTGAGATAAGCGAAGGAAGACAGTCCGCTCCCAAAGTCGTCCAGCGCGAACCTCGAGCCGCGCGACTTAATACCCTCGATGAAAGACGTTGCTGCTGTCAGGTTGGCGATGGCGACGGTCTCGGTGACTTCGAAACAAAGCTTTGACGCGGGAACGTTGCTTTCATCGAGCATCTGAGTGAGGAAGTAGAGAAAATTTCTGTCGGTAAGCGAGTGTCCTGAAAGGTTGATAGCGCAAAGACTGAGATCGCGTAAATGGTCGGGATGATCGTTGAGCCAGCGCAAGGCGGTGCGCACCACCCAGCGATCCAGTGACGACGACAGGTTATAACGATCCGCCGCGGGAAAAAATTCGGCGGGCGAGATGCTCTTGCCATCCTCAACCATTCGCAGCAGCAGCTCGTAATGATGACCTACACGTTTGTCGGTTCGGATTGGGTAGACCGGCTGATAAAGAAGTTGGAAACGGTCTTCGGCAAGGGCGGCGTTGATTCGCGCGACCCATTCCATCTCCATATAACGCCGTGATAGCTCGGCGTCGTTTTCGCGGGAGACGTGTACGCGGTTTCGTCCCTGATCCTTTGCCACGTAGCAGGCCGCGTCTGCGGCGCTCATTACCGCCGCGATGCTGTCGCTGGAGGCGTTGATGGCGGCCATTCCGATGCTTGCCCCGATACGAAACTCCCGGCCTTCCCAGGCGAATCGAAAATCGGTAATAGTCTGGCGCAGTGCGTCTGCGACTCGATCCGCCTGGTCCAGCGCGCAGTGCTCCATGAGGACGCCGAACTCGTCGCCCCCAAGCCGCGCCAGGGTATCCCGCTTTCGAACTTTGGCTTTGAGCTGAACGCAAAGCTGACGCAGTAACTCATCGCCTGCGTCGTGACCACAGGTGTCGTTGATGACTTTAAACTGGTCCAGATCCAGGTAGCACATCACGTGCTCGCTGCCTTCTTTCCGAACCGCTTCCAGAACACGGTTCAGGCGATCTTCAAAGGCGCGCCGATTCAAAAGTCCGGTCAGCGCGTCATGGTTTGCCTGGTAAGTGAGCTCCTCGGAGAGCACGTGGGCGTCGGTAATGTCGCGGGTAGACCCGCGGTAGCCGCGGAACCGCCCGTTGTGGTCTAAGACCGGCTTGCCGGTGGATTGAAGCCGGACAATCGTTCCATCCGGACGACGGCGGGCCAACTCCACGGTAAACGGTTTCTGTTCCCGAACCGCGGCGGCGTGCTCGCCGTCTGCGGCGTCCTCCAGCGCTTCACCAAACGCCTCGCGCCGCGTCTTTCCCAGAACCTGCTCCGGCGGAACCCCCCGCACCTGCTGGAATCGCTCCGAGAGATAGATGAAGCGATCCTCGGAATCGGTCTCCCAGAAGTAGTCCGCCGCGGTCTCGGCAAAGTCCTTGAAGCGGCGTTCGCTTTCTTGCAGCGCCCGGCGCGCCTCGGCAAGCTCGGAAATTTCCTGATTCAGCCCGCCTATACCAATGATCCGGCCAAGCGCATCAAACATTGGAAACCTGACAGAGAGGAATATACGCTGGCGATCCGGCCAGTCCTCAACCGCTTCACGAATGATGGTCTCTCGCTTTTCGAGCACCTCCTTGTCATGGGCCTCCACCCGTGCGGCAATCTCAGGAGAATAGAGCTGTGCGGCGGTCCTTCCGAGCATCTCCTCTTCGCGCAAGTTAAGAAGATCGGTCATATACCGGTTGACCATGATGTAACGACCTTCAACATCCTTGATGAAGATCTCCGCGCTGGAGTTCTCTGCGAAAGATCGAAAGCGCTGCTCGCTCTCTTTGAGAGCACGGGCCTGTTGTTCTTCGGTAGAGAGGTCCCGGGCTACGCAGCAAACGATTTTCTTATCCTTGAAGTTGAACACCGAGCTGGTGAGCTCGGCGGGAAAGACGCTGCCATCTTTGCGCCGCTTCAGGCGACGCGGGATGTGACTGATCTTTCCGTTGATGATTTTCTTTATGGTATCTCGCGTCGCTTCAGGCTCAGCGGATGACTCCGTTACGGTCAAGCCAATGAATTCGTCGCGGGTATAGCCGTAAAGCTTGAGTGCAGCCTCGTTGGCGTCTATGTAGCGCAGCGTGTCCGCTTCGAACACGGTGATGGCGGTGGTTTCGGCTTCGAATATTTTTCGATACTTCTCCTCGCTTTCCTTAAATGCCCGGGTTGTCTCTACCAACTCCGTGATATCGGTTCCCGTTCCGCGGTATCCTCGAAAGATTCCGCCCTCGTCGAAAACAGGACGGCCGTTGATTGACAGCCATACGACCCTACCGTCAGGCATTGTCCGCGGATGTACGAAATCACGGAAGGCGCGATGATTCTCCAGGTCATCCAGATGCTGCTCCCAGACCTTCGCATCGACGTCGGGAATTCCGGTCTCCGACCGGGTTTTTCCCAGGAGCCGCTCCCTCGGCACGCCGGTGACTTCGGTAAAGCGCTCCGAGAACCATGAGAAACGCAGCTTCTCATCCATCTCCCAGAAATAGTCCGAAGACGCCGCGGCGTAATCGTGAAAGCGCTGCTCGGTTGTGCGAAGATCAACTTCTGCTTTGCGCTGATGGGTAATGTCGAGCCCGGAGCAGAGTAAAAGCGTAACGTCCCCGCGATCATTCTTTTGCGTGCGGCAACTCCACGCGATCAACGGTGTTTCGCCCCGGCGGTTCATCACGCAGTTTTCCTCGTACTCAACCGGCTCGCACTGACCGCTCATCACCTCGATGAATCTGGAGCGAACGCGCTCCCGGATATCGGAGGGAAGAAACTCGTCAAACCAGTTGCTGCCTACCGCTTCGGCCTGGGTGCAGCCGAGCAGGCTCAGGCCCTTGGGGTTGATGCTGGTGATTCGCCCTTCCGGGTCGAGGGTCATCATCAGCACGTTTGCCAGGTCGTAGTGACTTTGCGGCTGATCGCGCCCCGAATCAGGGGGTCGTATCACTGAAAGCGTTCGGAACATGAGCGCATTGATGGCGGGGTCTCTCCCTGGCAGCCCCTCGAGCCAGCATTCCGCCTCGACATCGTGCCCGGACGCTCCTTTCAGTCGTGATTTGGGCCAGTGGTGAAATTCATTGGCCGCTATCGGTGGGCGTTCGGGATCAGCGAAAAAGCTTTTCAGGGAGAGGTTTTCAATCGCGGCGGCGCCAAGTCCTAGCTCTGAACGGGCGCCCTCGCTTGCGTAAACGCAGGCATCCCCCGCGAACAGCATAAGAGCCGTGGCGGCGCGCGAGAGCATTCGCTCGAGCAGCCAGCCGGAGTCGACGTAATCCGGTAGCTGCCCCGGGCTATCGTCACCCAGCGCCGGATCGCCGACCCTGGGCGCTTCGAAGGCGGTGCTGGGGGTGCTCGACATTGCGCTGAAACCACGGGGATTGAAGCAACAAATGTCGGCCGTACGGCCGTGATCTTTAGGAAATTACGGTCGTTTTGCCCCCCGAGTGAGGAATCCGGGTCCCGATTGGGGATCGCCTTTTGACCGTTAGATGAGCTTTCGCACCCCGGAGGCGGCAGTCACAAGCCCTTCGCCGCTGTAGGCTTCGTGATTTCGCTCGATCTGATCCAGACGGTAGCGGTAGTTCACCATCATCCCGGCGGATTGGGCCATACCGCGTTCGGAGGTATCCGCCAGCCAGTTGATTCGCTCGATACTGGCGCCATTCGAGAGATGAAAATGCGCAACGCGATCGCGCGCCCGTTTCCCTTTGCGCGCGTTGATGAGGTAATGGGCGCAAAGTCCGGTGAGTATAGGCTGGAGCGCGGACGAAACGATTTTGTCGCTGTGCCAGCGTGGTGTTTCTACGATTTTTAGCAACGCCTGAGACGCCGAATCCGCTTCTATCAGCGTGCTCAGCACCTTGATGTCGGACTCGGTCAAGCGTGCTTCCAGCTCGCCGCGGGCGCTGTTCTTCAGCCAGCGCATGAATCCGGGAATCGGAGACAGCGTGGCGAAATTTTTCACGTTGGGCAGCTCTCGCGCGAGATCGTCCACCACTCGCTTGATCAAAAAGCTGCCAAAGCTGATGCCGGCAAGTCCTCTCTGGCAGTTGGAGATGGAATAAAAAATCGCCGTGTCCGCGCGATCGGGATCTTCCGAAGGGGCGAACTGGTCCAGAAGCGCTTGGATGCTGTCGGAGATACCCGTGACCAGGGCAACTTCGACGAATATCAGAGGCTCTTCCGGCATCCGTGGATGAAAGAACGCGTAACAGCGGCGGTCGGCTTCAAGGCGGTTTTTGAGATCCTGCCACGACCGGATCTCGTGCACCGCTTCGTACTCGATCAGTTTCTCAAGCAATGATGCCGGCGTTTCCCAGGTGATGCGCTCCAGGTCCAGAAAGCCGACGTCGAACCATGACTTGAGCAACTCGTACAGATCATGATCAAGGGCTTCGAGATAAGGATGCTCCTCTGCCTGTGCCGCAAGCTCGGCGCGCATATCGACGAGAAACTTGACACCTTGGGCAAGACCGTTGAACTGACTCAACAGACGAACTCGCGGAGGCACGAGGACAGCCCGTAGGTCCGATTCAGCCTGGCGTTTCTCTTCAGGTGTTTTTGCTTTGCTCCTGGCTTGGACGGCCCGGTCGACGTCGTTTGGATTGACGTCGTAATCGCGGGCGAGAACGACCAGGAAACGGCGGCGACCGGATTCGTTCAACGCCAGGTAAAGCTCTCCAAGCTCCGCCGCCCGCGCGCGCGCGGACACTTCACCGCCTCGACGTTCCAGACACGCGTCTATTTGTCGACGTAGTCGCTTGACGTCGACGTCGGACAGTCCCGGCGCGATGCCGTGCTTGAGCCCGCGACCTTTTCCGCCGAGCCGCCAGGCGCGCCGAAAGCGCCTGATGGTGCGATCGAAAAAACTCGGGGTTTGGTCGTTCATGATTCGCTGTATGAGAACGGGCTTCTCCTGATTATTCCGTTTCGGGCTTTCATTCTTTTTAGAGCCTACCTCAGACTTGCTGTGCTTGCCGATACGGCGTTAAAAACAGGCTCAAAAACTCATTTACTCACGTGTAAACTCCGCGCATCAAGCCTGTTTTTGCCTTGTCTCGCCTGCGCTCGCTAACTCTGAGCTAGGTTTTAGTCGCTACGAAGTAGATTCCGTTCAACGATTGGACCAGCGAGGATCCCGCTTGTCCATGAAGGCCTGCATGCCTTCCTTCTGATCTTCGAGGGCAAATGCAGAGTAAAACAAACGGCGCTCGAAGTGGATACCTTCAGTCAATGTAGTCTCATATGCGCGATTTACGCTCTCTTTGACCATCATCGCCGCAGGAAGTGACATCTGTGCGATGGTGCGGGCCGCGTTTTTGGCTTCATCGAGAAGATTTTCGTTCGCCACGACTCGGCTCACCAGGCCGCAGCGTTCGGCCTCGACTGCATCCATCATGCGTCCGGTGAGACAAAGATCCATGGCCTTTGACTTGCCGACGAGACGCGTCAGGCGCTGCGTGCCACCCAGTCCCGGCAGCACCCCGAGCTTGATTTCTGGCTGGCCGAAACGCGCATTTTCCGCCGCGATAATGAAGTCGCACATCATGGCGAGCTCGCAACCCCCACCCAGAGCGAATCCGGCGACTGCGGCGATTGTGGGTTTGCGGCACGCGGCGGCTTTTTCCCAGGATGCGAACTGCTCTTTCAGGTACCAGTCCATGTAGCTCCTCGGTTGCATCTGTTTGATGTCAGCACCGGCGGCGAAGGCCTTCTCACTTCCGGTGATGACAATGGCGCCGATACCGTCGTCTGCTTCGAGTGCTTCCAGCGCTTCCGCGAGTTCGTCAATAAGCGGGTCATTCAGGGCGTTCAGTGCTTTGGGGCGGTTGAGGGTGATCAGGCCAACGCCGTCTGATTTATCGACCAGGATGTTCTCGTAGTTCACGGTTGGGCTCCCATATGATTCGCAGAGGAGAAGAGTGGTTTCGAGCTGACAGCCCGAGGCGGGACCGCCGGCGCGTCCGGATAACGCATCCCCGGTCCATAAGTGTTTAAATTATGCCTCCGCAACGCGCAGTCCCGGCGCTTTATTTTGCGCTGCACAATGCTGCTATTATGGCCGCGATCAAGAACGAAAACGAGGAGAGATATGCGATGAGCAGCCGTTTTGACCAGCTTTACAAACGCTCCATCGACGACCCGGATGGCTTCTGGGCCGAGGCGGCCGAGGCCATCCACTGGGACAAGCGCTGGGACAAGGTTCTGGACGACAGCAACAAGCCGTTCTACCGCTGGTTCGCCGGGGGCAAGCTCAACACCTGTTACAACGCGCTCGACTTTCACGTGGAAAACGGGCGCGCCGATCAGCCGGCGCTGATTTACGACAGTCCCGTTACCGAAACCAAGAAAACCTTCAGCTACCGGGAACTGCGCGACAAGGTTGCGACTTTCGCCGGCGTGCTGGCAGAGCAAGGGGTCGCCAAGGGCGACCGCGTGGTCATTTACATGCCCATGATTCCTCAGGCGCTGGTGGCCATGCTCGCCTGCGCGCGCCTCGGCGCGGTGCACTCGGTGGTGTTCGGAGGTTTTGCCGCCAACGAGCTGGCGGTGCGCATCGACGACGCCAGACCCAAGGTCATTGTCTCCGCCTCCTGCGGTATCGAGCCGGGCCGGGTGGTGGAGTACAAGCCGCTTCTGGACAAAGCCATCGAGCGGGCCAGGCACAAGCCGGACAAATGCGTCATCGTTCAGCGTCAGACCAGGACCTGCGACCTCACTAAAGGTCGGGATCTCGACTGGAAAGACGCCATGGGCGCCGCCAGCCCTCACGACTGCGTTTCCGTGGCGGCGACGGATCCGCTCTACATCCTTTATACCTCCGGCACCACCGGACAGCCGAAGGGCGTGGTAAGGGACAACGGCGGCCACGCCGTGGCGCTCAAGTGGACGATGAAGAACATCTACGGCGTGGAGCCGGGAGAGATCTACTGGGCGGCCTCTGACGTAGGCTGGGTGGTAGGTCACTCGTACATCGTCTACGCGCCGCTGCTCGCCGGAAACACCAGCGTGCTGTTCGAGGGCAAGCCGGTGGGTACGCCCGACGCCGGTGTCTTCTGGCGGGTAATTTCAGAGCACAAGGTTTCGGTGATGTTCACCGCGCCGACCGCCTTCCGGGCGATTAAGAAGGAGGACCCCAAGGGCGAGCTGATTAAGAACTACGACCTTTCCGGATTTCGAACCTTGTTTCTGGCGGGCGAACGGACCGATCCCGACACCCTTCAGTGGGCCGAGGAAAAGCTCAAGGTGCCGGTCATCGATCACTGGTGGCAGACGGAGACCGGGTGGTCCATCTGCGCGAACTGCGTGGGCATCGAGCAGCTGCCGGTGAAGCCAGGCTCTCCGTCAAAAGCGGCGCCGGGTATGAACGTTCAGGTTGTGGGGGAAGACGGCAAACAGGTAAAAGCCGGTGAAATCGGCGCGCTGGTCATCAAGCTGCCCTTGCCGCCGGGAACCTTCCCCACGCTCTGGAATGCCGACCAAAGATTCAAGGAGGCTTATCTGAACGAGTATCCCGGTTATTACAAGACGGCGGACGCAGGATTCATCGACGAGGACGGCTACGTGTTCGTCATGGCCCGTACCGACGACATTATCAACGTTGCCGGGCATCGTCTTTCCACCGGCGGCATGGAAGAGGTTTTGGCGGCGCACCCGGATGTTGCGGAGTGCGCCGTTATCGGGGTGGCAGACCAGATGAAGGGGCAGCTTCCGGTCGGATTTCTGGTTCTGAATGCCGGCGTCGACCGGAGTCATGATGAGATAGTCCGGGAAGCCGTGCAGGGCGTGCGCGATCAGATCGGGCCGGTAGCCGCCTTCAAAACCGCGGTGGTGGTTAATCGCTTGCCCAAGACGCGATCCGGAAAGATCCTTCGTGGCACCATGCAGAAAATTGCCGATGATGAGGCCTGGAAGATGCCGGCGACCATTGACGACCCGGCGATCCTCGACGAGATCACCGAGGCGCTGAAGAGCGTCGGATACGCCCGGAACGCGTGAATACTTTTAGGGTAAAAGTACTGATGAAAGGAACTCTTGAGCGGCTATTCTCTTCCGGTTGAAAGATGAACGCGCTAGAGCTCAAACGCGGGAGTGAAAACACTGATGGCTGATTTTCCCAACAAGACCCTGGCCGACTGGCTGGCGCTTGCGGAAAACGAGCTGAAAGGAAGCTCGCCGGAAGACCTAAACTGGTCGACGCCGGAGGGCATCGAGGTCAAGCCGCTCTATACCGCGTCGGATCTCGAGGCGCTTGACCACCTGGAGTCCCTGCCGGGCTTCCCGCCCTATGTGCGCGGGACCCGCGCCACCATGTACGCCGGCCGTCCATGGACCCTTCGCCAGTACGCCGGATTTTCCACCGCGGAAGAATCCAACGCCTTTTACCGAAAGAATCTTGAGGGCGGTCAGACGGGCCTTTCCATCGCTTTTGACCTGGCGACTCACCGCGGCTACGACTCCGATCACCCGCGGGTTGTCGGCGACGTGGGCAAGGCCGGCGTAGCAATTGACAGCGTCGAAGACATGAAAATTCTCTTCGATCAGATCCCCATGGACGTAATGTCGGTCTCCATGACCATGAACGGCGCGGTGTTGCCGGTACTTGCCATGTTTATCGTTGCCGCCGAGGAGCAGGGCGTGCCGCAGTCTCAGCTGTCCGGCACGCTGCAAAACGACATTCTCAAAGAGTTCATGGTCCGCAACACCTATATCTATCCGCCGGAACCGTCCATGCGCATCGTCGCGGACATCATTGGCTATACCTCGAAGCACATGCCGCGTTTCAATCCCATATCGATTTCGGGCTATCACATGCAGGAAGCCGGAGCCACTTGCGTGCAGGAGCTCGCTTTCACGCTCGCCGACGGCATCGAGTACGTTCGCGCCGCGTTGTCCAACAGACTGAACGTGGACCAGTTCGCGCCGCGGCTTTCGTTTTTCTTCGCCATCGGTATGAATTTTTTTATGGAGATTGCCAAGCTGCGGGCGGCGCGGCTGCTATGGGCCGATCTCATGCGCGACCTTTTTATTCCGAAGGATCCGCGATCGCTCATGCTTCGGACCCACTGCCAGACCTCGGGCGTCAGCCTCACCGGCCAGGATCCCTACAACAATGTCGTGCGAACGGCTATTGAAGCCCTGGCTGGCGTGCTTGGCGGAACCCAGTCGCTGCACACCAACGCCTTTGATGAAGCATTGGCGCTGCCGACGGAGTTCTCCGCGCGGATCGCGCGCAATACCCAGCTCATCCTGCGCGAGGAAGCGGGGCTCACTAAAGTCGTCGATCCGCTTGCCGGCTCCTACTACATCGAGCACCTCACCGCGAGCCTCGCCAAGGCGGCGCGAGAGCTGATAGACGAAGTAGAAAACATGGGCGGTATGACCAAGGCTGTGGTGGCGGGAATGCCCAAGCTCCGAATCGAGGAGGCTGCCGCCCGCCGCCAGGCCCGGATCGACCGCGGAGAGGACGTCATCGTTGGCGTAAACAAATACGTCTCCGACGATCAGGAAGAGGTCGATATTCTCAATATCGACAACAGCGCGGTGCGTGATGCGCAGATCAAACGCCTGGAGCGGGTTCGCAGAGAGCGTGATGAGCCGGCGTGCCGAATGGCGCTGGATAAATTAACCAAGATCGCTGAATCGAGCGAGAGCAGTTTGCTCGAAGCGGCTATCGAAGCAGCGCGCCGACGCGCCACCGTGGGCGAAATCTCCGATGCTTTGGAAAAAATCTGGTCCAGGCACCGGGCGGTGGTGCACTCGGTCGCCGGCGTTTACGGATCCGCCTACGAAGGTGACGAAGGCTTCAACAAGATCGTCCGCGAAATCGAAAGCTTTGCCGAGGAAACCGGGAGGCGGCCGCGGATGCTGGTAGTCAAGCTTGGCCAGGACGGTCATGACCGCGGCGCTAAGATCATTGCCACGGCCTTCGCCGACCTCGGTTTCGACGTGGACATTGGCCCGCTATTTCAGACCCCTGAAGAAGCCGCGCGCCAGGCGGTGGAGAATGACGTCCACGTTATCGGCGTCTCTTCCCAGGCCGCCGGGCATAAAACGCTGGTGCCCGCCCTCATCAAGGCGCTGGAATCTGAAGGCGGCGGCGAAATTCTGGTGGTCTGCGGCGGCGTGATTCCCCCGCAGGACTACGATGAGCTGATGAACGTCGGCGTCGCGGCCGTCTACGGACCAGGTACGAACATTCCCGTGGCGGCGAGCGAAGTCATCAAATTAATTCGTCGGCAGAGAAAGGCGGCCTGAACAAGGCCGAAGGCGCCAGCCCAAAGCCGGAGGGGAGGTGAGAATGGAGTCGACTTCCCGATCCATCCCGGCTCGTGCACTTTGCGGGGCGATCCAGTGCGAGCATTGTTTTTAACCGTCCGCGCGTTGGCGGACAACCTCTTACCTGCGGCCTTCAGCCTTCAGATTGTGGCCTGATCCTATGAAAGAAATTCTTAAAAAGCTCGAAGAGAAGCGCGAGGCGGCGCGCAAAGGGGGCGGCGAGCGCCGCATCAAGGCGCAGCACGACAAAGGCAAGCTCACCGCGCGGGAAAGACTCGAGATTCTGCTCGACCCGGACAGCTTCGAAGAGTGGGACATGTTTGTGGAGCACCGCTGCACGGATTTCGGAATGGAATCGCAGTCTATTCCCGGAGACGGCGTGGTGACCGGACACGGCACCATCAATGGACGCCTGGTGTTCGTGTTCAGTCAGGACTTCACCGTGTTTGGCGGATCCCTGTCCGAGGCCCACGCGGAAAAGATCTGCAAAGTCATGGACCAGGCAATGCGCGTGGGTGCGCCAATCATAGGACTCAATGATTCCGGGGGCGCGCGCATCCAGGAAGGCGTCGCTTCGCTCGGCGGCTACGCCGAGGTTTTTCAGCGCAACGTGCTCGCCTCCGGCGTAATTCCGCAGATTTCAATGATCATGGGGCCGTGCGCCGGCGGCGCGGTCTATTCTCCCGCCATGACGGACTTCATCTTCATGGTCAAGGGCAGCGCGTATATGTTCGTCACCGGCCCCGAAGTGGTGAAGACGGTGACCCACGAGAACGTCACCCACGAAGAGCTCGGCGGCGCCATGACCCATTCGAGCAAGTCCGGTGTTGCCGACGGCGCCTTCGAAAACGATATCGAGGCGCTGCACAGCATGCGCGAGCTGATGGATTTTTTACCGGCGAGCAACCGCGAGCCGTCGCCGGAGCGACCCTGCGAGGACGATCCCGCGCGGGCCGAAGCGTCCCTGGACAAGCTCGTTCCGGAGAATCCGAATCAACCCTACGACATGAAAGAGGTCATCCATAACGTTGTTGACGAGGGCGACTTCTTCGAGCTTCAGCCCGACTACGCCAGGAACATCATCACCGGATTCGCCCGCATGCGGGGTGCGACAGTAGGCGTGGTCGCGAATCAGCCCATGGTGCTCGCCGGCTGCTTGGACATCAGCTCCTCGATCAAGGCGGCGCGCTTCGTGCGCTTCTGCGACTGTTTCAACATTCCCATTCTGACCTTCGTCGACGTGCCCGGATTCCTGCCCGGGACAGCCCAGGAATATGGCGGCATCATCAAGCACGGCGCCAAGCTCTTGTTTGCGTACGCCGAGGCGACCGTGCCGAAGATCACGGTCATCACCCGCAAGGCCTACGGCGGCGCCTACGACGTCATGAGCTCGAAGCATCTTCGCGGGGACGTGAACTATGCCTGGCCGACAGCGGAAATTGCCGTCATGGGGCCCAAAGGAGCGGTGGAGATCATCTTTCGCCAGGACGCCGGCGACGAGAAAAAGATCGCCGAGCGCACCGAAAGCTACCGCGAGAAATTCGCAAATCCTTTCGTGGCGGCGCACCGCGGCTATATAGACGACGTCATCATGCCCCACAGCACGCGCATGCGGATCTGCCGTTCGCTGGCGATGCTCAAAAACAAAGAGCTCGACAATCCGTGGAAAAAGCATGAAAACATGCCGCTTTGAAGCCCGGGTCGCAGACCTAAGAAAAAACCAATCGCTGCGGCAGAGTTTCTCTAATCTCCGGCTATCCGACCCCCGCTTTCGGTCAGTATTTAAAACGGGCGCAAGTCGCCGCGCCTGACGGGAATTTCCAAGCGTGTTCAAAAAGATTCTTATTGCCAATCGCGGTGAAATCGCATGTCGGGTCATGCGCACAGCGAAGCGAATGGGAATCGCTACGGTGGCGGTGTACTCGGAGGCGGATGCCGACGCGCTGCACGTCGAGTTCGCCGACGAATCGATCTGCATTGGCCCGGCGCCGTCCACGGAAAGCTATCTTCGCATCGAGAAGATCGTCGAGGCGTGCAGGCAGACCGGCGCCGAAGCGGTGCATCCCGGCTACGGTTTTCTGTCGGAAAACGCGGAGTTTGCGGTTGCGCTGGACAATGCGGAAGTAGTCTTTATCGGCCCGCCGGCTGACGCGATGCGCACCATGGGTGACAAGATTGCGTCGAAAAACCTGGCCGAGTCGGCAGGCGTCAGCACCATTCCCGGCAGCACCGAAGTGATCAAGGACCCCAAGCACGCGGAAAAAATCGCACGCAAAATCGGTTACCCGGTCATGCTCAAGGCCAGCGCCGGTGGCGGCGGCAAGGGGATGCGGCTTGCCCGCGACGCGGCTTCCTGTCGGGAGGGGTTCGAGCGTGCCACCAGCGAGGCGATGTCCAGTTTCGGCGACGGTCGCGTCTTTATCGAAAAGTTCATCGAGCGGCCGAGACACATTGAAATCCAGCTACTCGCCGATTCTCACGGCAACGTCATCTACCTTGGTGAGCGCGAGTGCTCCATCCAGAGGCGGCATCAGAAGATCATCGAAGAGTCGCCGTCGCCTTTCATTGACGAGGCAACCCGAATCGCCATGGGCGAGCAGGCGGTTGCGCTGGCTAAGGCGGTGAACTACCGGTCTGCGGGGACGGTGGAATTCGTCGTTGATCCTGAGCGCAATTTCTATTTTCTGGAGATGAACACTCGGCTGCAGGTGGAGCACCCGGTCACCGAGTGGGTCACGGGCCTGGATCTCGTCGAGCAGATGATTCGCATCGCCGCCGGTGAACGCCTTTCCATCCGCCAGGATTCGGTGCGGCTCAAAGGGTCCGCGATGGAGGCGCGTATCTATGCCGAGGATCCCGGGCGGGGTTTCAGTCCGTCCCCCGGTCGAATCACCAAATATCTGCCTCCCGATGCGAGCGACTCCGTTCGTGTGGATAGCGGCGTCTATCAGGCTGCGGAGGTGAGCAATTATTACGATCCGATGATCGCCAAGCTCATCACCTACGGGGACAGCAGGGCGACGGCTTTAGAGCAGCTCGGGCTTGCGCTGGATCGGTTTATTATCCGCGGCGTCGCCACCAACCTGCCGTTTCTCGCCGCGATTGCGGGTAATTCAAGATTCAGAGAAGGTACTTTGAGCACCGATTTCGTCGAGGAGGAATACCCTGATGGATTCGATCCCGCCGATGTGCCGGGATCGAAGCGCGGTCTCATTGCCGCCGTTGCGGCCGTGGTGCACGAAGCGTACGCGGAGCGCGCCAGCAACATCAGCGGCGGAATGCCGGGGTTTTCTCGGAAGATCTCCAATGCCTGGGTGGTGCGAATAGGCGATCGCGTCTTGGATGTGAGCTTGCGCTTCAGCGACTCGACAGTCGAAGCAAAGTGCGCAAGCGAAGTATTGAATCTCGAAAGCCGTTGGCGCGTGGGCGAGCCGCGCTTCGAGGCGAGGGTCAACGGCGATCCCGTTTGCGTACAGGTGGAGAAACGCGGGGTGCGCTATCACCTGATTCATGCAGGTGTCGACGTGGAATGTCTTGTGCTCACCCCAAGGGCGGCGGAGCTGTTCCGGCACGTGCCGGAAAGGCGCGACCAGGACACCTCCCGCTACCTGTTGTCTCCGATGCCGGGGCTGCTGGTCCGGCTAACCGTATCGCCCGGCGACCGCGTCGCCGGCGGGCAGGAGCTCGCCGTGATAGAAGCGATGAAAATGGAGAACGTGCTGCGCGCTGACAAAGAGCGGACCGTTGCCGCGCTGCTTTCAAAACCCGGCGACAGCCTGGCGGCGGATCAGCCGATTATTGAATTCGAATAAGGCAGCAGATCGCAGTCCGGGGATCGCAGACAGTTGCAAATCGCCCACCACACCGTTCTTCCTTCCATCACGGGCGAACGCACGGATGTACGCCGCGACTCCTCTTTGATCGCGGCCTGCGGAGTATGGAACTTCGCCTGAACGCATGTCTCATCGCTCAAAAAAGCATACGCACGCAGATAATGTTGAAGCGTTAGCGGATGGGGTTCTCGCCGGCGACCGCCGCGCCCTGGCGCGGGCCATCACCCTGGTGGAATCCTTAAAGCCCGAGCATCGTGCCGACGCCAAGATGCTGCTTGCGCGGCTCACTCCGAGCTCCGGCAACGCGATCCGCATTGGCATTTCCGGCGTGCCGGGGGTGGGCAAGTCCAGCTTCATCGAAGCCTTCGGTGAGCACATCATCGAGCAGGGCCATCGTCTCGCCGTGCTTGCCGTGGATCCCTCGTCCGCCCGCAGCGGCGGCTCGGTGCTTGGGGACAAGACGCGCATGGCGAGGCTCGCTGCCAATCCGTCCGGGTTTATTCGCCCTTCGCCCACGGCCGGCACGCTCGGGGGCGTCGCCCGCCGCACCCGGGAATCCATCGTCCTCTGCGAGGCGGCCGGATTTGACGTGGTGCTGGTGGAAACGGTGGGCGTGGGGCAGTCGGAATATGCCGTTGCCGACATGACCGACATGTTCCTGCTGCTCATGCTTCCCGGCGGGGGTGATGAGCTTCAGGGGATGAAACGGGGGATCATGGAGCTTGCAGATCTGGTGCTGGTCAACAAGGCTGACGGCGAGCTTCGGGCGGCCGCTACCCGGGCGGCGGCCGATTACGCCAACGCGCTTCGGCTGCTCAAACCGCGGATCGGCGGCTGGACGGTCCCGGTGGAGGTCTGTTCCGCTCTGGAGGGAAAAGGCATCGTCGAGGCCTGGCGCCATGTGGAATCCTTCAGACAACGTTTCACCCGGGACGGCAGCATCGCCAGGCGGCGCGCCGCGCAGGCGCAAGCCTGGCTGTGGAACGAGATCCGAGAGGGTCTGAGCGCCGCGCTGATGTCGGATCAAACTGTTGCCGCGAAGGTGCGCGAGCTGGAATCCGGCGTTGTCAGCGGCAAAGTGGCGGTGGCTGACGCCGCGGTTGAGGTGGTGGACGCGTTTTTAAATCGATCGTCACCCGGACCTCGCGCCAAGAAAGGAAAAGCAAAACGACCATTGAGGAAGTCATAAAATGATTGGACGATTGAATCACGTGGCCATCGTGGTGCCGGACCTGGACGCTGCCGCCGCCAGATATCGGGACGATCTCGGGGCGACGGTCTCCGATCCCGTAGATCTGCCGGAGCATGGCGTGACCACCGTGTTCGTCGAGCTTTCCAACACCAAGATCGAGCTGCTGCACCCCTTAGGCGAGAACTCGCCCATCGCCGCTTTTCTCGAGCGCAACGCCTCCGGTGGCATGCACCACCTCTGTTTCGAAGTGGATGACATTTACGCCGCGCGGGACAGGCTGCTGAAATCCGGCGCTCGGGTGCTTGGCGACGGCGAACCCAAGACCGGAGCGCATGGAAAACCGGTATTGTTTCTTCATCCGAAAGATTTTTTCGGCACCCTTATCGAGCTTGAAAAAATCTAATCCCGGCGGGTTTTGCTTTTACAGGACGTCAGAGGGCACGCGTGCGTAATAGCGGCGCCATGGCCAACAAGCCCAAAACCGGCCCGATAGTAAGCGGGAGAAAGAGTAATTCCGGTTTAATAAACGTAGACAAATAGTTGATGAATTCGATGCTGAAAATCGTTATGGAAAAGCCGATGCAGTTGACGATGGTCAGTGCCGATCCAACGAGATGTTTTGGCGCATTGTGCGCGTTCAGGGCGGAAAACTGAGGTGAATCACCGACCACGACTACACCCCAGAAGATCAGAAAACCTAAAAATATTGGCGCTGGCGCAAAGAAGAAAATCGGCGAAACCAGACAGCACACACCCGAAGATGAGAGCTGTGCGAACGCGACCTTGGCGCTTCCAGCCCTGACCGAGATGACTCCCCCGCCGGCGCAGCCGATGCTTCCCGCGGCGATGACCCAAAAAGCCCAGAAAGAAATATTCAAGTCGATGCCCGGATTGGCCGCAACGTAAGCGGCAAGCACAACGGGCACGAAGGCCCACAGCGCATAGAGCTCCCACATGTGGCCGAAGTAACCAAACGCAGAGGCGCGAAAACGCCTTGACCTGAAAATGTCGGCAAAGGCCTTCGGGTCAAACTTGGTTCCCTTAGCAATGTAGGGCCCATCGGGAACGAATAGCAGCATGGAGAGCCCACCGATAGCGCAAAGGGCAGATATGGAAATCAGCACCGTGCCCCAGGGAAGCTCTTGTCCCAGGCTCTTGAGCAAGTGGGGGAAGGCGGTGCCAAGAACCAGCGCACCGACCAACAGTCCTATTGCCTTGCCCAAGTCAAAGCGATACCAGCCTGCGGCAATCTTCATGCCGACTGGATATATGCCGGCCAGGAAAAATCCCGTGGCGAAACGAAACGTGAGCAACGACCATAATCCTTCGGCAAAAAAATAGACGCACAGGTTGGAAAATGCGCCAAGGCTCGCGCAGGTAAAAAAAACAATCCGTGGGGAGAAACGATCGGAAATTGTGAAGAACGCGAACGCGAGCGTGCCGACGATGAACCCGAACTGGACGCCCGAAGTCATGTATCCCAGTGCGCTCTCAGACAGCCCCCAATGTTGCTGTAGGTCGCCCATAACAGCGTTGCTAGCGAACCAGAGCGACGTGCCGGCGAATTGTGAAAATATGATGACGAGAATGATCCACGCGGATCTTGTCTCGGTTGATTGGTTCAGTGTGGGACTTCCCGTTGTCGTCGTGTTTGCCATTATTTGAGCGCTACGGAATGTCCAAATCTCGCTGAGTCTTGAGATCGCGAGAGGTTATGGGAGAAAAATCATGCTCAAAGGATCGATCGCAGATCTGTGGCTCGTTTAAGATCTGATCACGTTGGTCGCAAGCCGCCGGGTCCGGGTCTTGCAGACCGTAATTGCCGCGAAACCGGTGCGCCCCAGATCACCTCTCCTTTTCGGGATCCGTCGAGTGGACCGACAATGGTTTCTTTGTTTCCGATAGACGATGCCGTTTGCTTCCACCGTCTCTGAAAACTCTGACAGCCAGAAAAATGAGAGCAATTAGTATCCCTGATCCAATGAGCTGCCAAGCTGGAACGTCGCCAAAATGAAACTCACCTTCGTGTGCGAATGATGCCGACATCGATCCCACCCAAAGCAGGACCGTAAAGAAATATATTTTCATTTTCTGGCTGATAAGCGCCTCGTTTGGATCTTTGTTCTTCGCTTATGGTTGCCAGCTCCACGCATGGTTCAGGGCGATCAAGCTGCCCCAGGCAATGAGCATCAATCCGAGCGGAGTGCTCAAGTGTCGGCCCCATGAGATGTTTTTCTCTATCGCCATGACTGCTCCCAACACAAGCATCCAGCCGACATTACCGGTGCCGACGGCAAACATGAGCAACATCAACGCCCAACAACATCCGACGCAGTAGGCTCCGTGAGACGCGCCGAGTAAAAGCGCCTGTCGCTGGTTGTTATCCCTGTGCCAGTGTCGAATTACGAAGCTAAGAGGAGCCCGGCATTTATCCAGGCAGCGATACTTGAGCCGGCTGAATTGGAACAGGCCTGCCACCATCAGGGGTCCGGCGCCGAATACCCAGGCATTACTCTGAAGCCATCGGCTTTGGTCAAACAATCGATGCAAGCCAAAATCAAAAATATGTGCACCGATCCCAAAACCCAGCCAGACTAGAAGATACCCGGCGATTACCTGAGTAACGAGCTGAGCCCGATCCGCGCGGCGCCGCGTAAGACGCCTGAAGATGTCCAGAAGCGGTATCGTCGTCGGGAGCATCATCGCCATTGTCATCAGCGTCCAACCAACGACATAAAGCACACCGAGTCGGAGTATTTCCATCGACTCCGCGTCCAGATTGATGTTACCCAGCTCGCCGTGGCTAAGGTAACGTCCATACGGCGACTGCTCCCAGAGCCACAAGGTCAGCCAGGCGAGCACAATCAACGCGCCGAGAACGAACGTAAAGTAGCTGCGATGAGTAGCGGCGGTTGTCATGGTGAAAAATTGATGCCACGCAGTCGCCCGGAGCGACCCTCGCCAGTGGGAAAAACGCGACGGGGCGGGTCAGCCCACACCCCGGCGCGGAAGTCGGGCATCACTACGGCAGCCTGCACCACCGTGATTACGCTGGTGATCTAGCCCTCGAAGCGAAACGTGCCCTGAACGGCATTGTGGTTCTGGAGATCAATTGCCAGGTCCAGGGGCGAAACCTTCGCCTTATAGCTATGGGCCTTGCTCACATACGCGGGCGACCCCGGAATCGTGGTGAACACAGTATCTGTCAGCGCAGTGGGTGATCCGTCGGCGCCTTTGAATGGCTCCAGCTCGGCGGACACGCTGTCTCCGATGCGGAGTTGGCCACGACCTTCCCTCACCTCGAAGGTGAAAGGAACCCGCTCTACTGCCGCCACCTCGCCAATCAGCTGCGCGAGGTCAGCCACCGGCCCGCCTTTCTTACCGGTGTAGACCGCCAGAATCGCTTCCTGCTGCGCTTCGGACGCTTTGTCGTCTACGAAGGCCACTATCCGCCAATTACCCTCCAGTATGTTTCCGGGGATGTGACAGACCGCTGCGAAAGTCAGTCCGGAAACGTCGACCCCGTCGATCTCTCCCTGGTCGAAATGCCATGCCAGCGTGCCGTCGCAGGTACCGAAATCCGGATCCTCCCCGACCCAGCAGGGGCAGAGGACCTTGCAGGTGCAGACTTCCAGCAATCTACCTTCGAGTTTATAGGCCATTGTTTCCCCTCCTATTAAGACTCATCGTCAAACGGATGAGGCGTTTATTGATTTGACCGTGGATTCTTGCGACGTTGCAAGAACCTATTCACGCTACGCTTCCGTAAGTCCGATTGCAAAAGGCTGTGATGCAATGCAATAAATCAGTATCTGCTTCCTTGGAATTTTGGGCGTTCGATTTATATGGTCAGACGTCGATGATGCGCCAAGACGTGCGTGGTCTGACATTCAACCCAGGCATCTTTGCGGATCGCGACCGGTTTGATTCGGGTTATCGGCCGCTGGTGAGGGATTTCGCGTTGCGTTGCTTGGCCGCTTGGCGGCAGCAGTAATTTTGCCGTCCTCATTCATCCCTGCTGGCCAGCTTTCGCCCCGGGCGTTTCTGCCAGGCGCTCTTTGTGATCGTTCGTCCAGGGCGCTGAAGCCCGATGATGACGCCCAATCGAGTCGATAATGAATACTTGAACGAGCGGGGGGTTGTCGCCGGTTTTATTTTCCACGCGGCTTTGACAACGGGCCTGATTTTTCCATGCGGCGATTACCATGAGCGAACCCACCTGCCTGCCTCTGGCCGCCAGGCACCTCCTTACGGCACTCTCTTTTTTTGACGCCGATCACTGCTGCGGCTGCAAGGTCTACTCGATCTACAAACACATGCTTTTACCGCTGTGTTACGAAAAGCCCGGAAACGAATTTCTGGCGGTTAGTGAACTTCCATCAAGCTTGCTCAAACCCCAAGTTCTAGAAGCGACGGACCTTCATCCCGGATCGCGCAGCGATCGTTCTATCCGCGGATACCAGGCTCCCAGAGTGAGCGCCCGCGCAACCAGAAATATGAACAGCGCGCTCCAAAGCCCCTGGTTTCCCCAGGCGGGGAGCAGAAGCCAGATCGCGGCCAGATAAGCAAGCACGGAGATAATCATCCCGTTTCGCATCTCGACCGTGCGGGTGGTGCCTATGAATATGCCGTCCAGAAGGTAGCTCCATACTCCGACCATGGGAGAGGCAATCGCCCACGGGAGAAAGGCGATCGCGTGCTCACGCACCGCGTCGATTCCGGTCAGCGCGTTGATGATTACCGTCCCTGCCAGCGAGTAGACGATGCAGTATCCCAGCGAGACGATTAGCGCGAGAATCACCGACGCTTTTACCGCCGAGCGAAATGCCCCCAGGTTACGCCGACCGTAGGCATTGCCTGCCAGCGCTTCAGCCGCGTAGGCGAACCCGTCGAGGCCGTAGGCCATGAAGTGCAGAAAGTGGATGAGCACGGCGTTGGCAGCAAGCGTGACGTCACCCATGCGCGCGCTGACCGAGGTGAAATAGAAAAACGCAAAGATCACCCCCAGCGTGCGAATGAAGATATTGGCGTTTACCTGCATCATCGCGCTCAGGCGGCTACTGTCGAGCACCCGTGCTGTGGACAGGCGGCCCGTTGCACCCAGACCTTTTAGCTGCCTCGAGACGACGTAAAGTCCCGCCGCCGCAGCGGTCCACTCGCTGATGAATGTGGCCGCCGCAACGCCCTTAACATCGAGCCCCAGACCGAACACGAAAATAAAATCAAGCGCGACGTTGGTCAGGTTGAGCAAGAGCTGCAGGGCGAGCGCCGCGCGTGTGTTCTGGGTGCCAATAAGCAGGCCGAGAATGGCGTAGTTTGCGAGCGCTGCAGGCGCGCTCCACACGCGGATGCTGTAATAGCTTGCCGCCAGTCCCTCGACGCGGTCGCTGGCTTCGAAGGCCCACAATGCTATGGTGCCGATAGGCGCCTGCAGCAGGATAATTCCCACACCCAGCGCCGCCGCCAGCAGCAGCGCGCGGGCGAAGGCGGAACGCAGCTCCTCCAGGTCGCCAGCCCCAAGCGCCTGGGCGACGAATCCGGTGGTGCCCATGCGCAGGAAACCGAAGCCCCAGTAGAGGAAATTGAAGATGATGGCGCCTACGGCCACAGCGCCGATGTAGACGGGGTCCGGAAGGTGCCCCACCACCGCGGTATCCACCGCCCCAACCAAAGGCACCGTCATGTTCGAGAGAATGATGGGCCAGGAAAGCGCCCACACGCGCGCGTGCCAGGCCCGCGGTGAGTCGGGCAACACCTTGAATGTTTGTGGCAAGACTGTCGTCCGGTAGTTTTTCTTACTCTTGCGCCACGGTTATGACGTTCGGACGCAGCGTGACAGGCAGCTCACTCGTAACCTCGAGCACCGGTAGAGCGCGGCCACGAAAGGGTGGCCGGCAACAGGCCGTCAGCCCTGCTGACTGGCAAAATGCTTGTATATGTCTATGAGCTCGTCGGAATGGAAATTGATGATGACGATTTCCTGCCCCGGCATGACGCGATCCGGATTTCTACCCATGCGATTCTGTTTAAAGTTATAGACGTAAGAATCTATGGTCTTTCTATGAATCATTTTGCCTAGAAACGAGCTTGACTGATCGGCGAGGCGTTCATCGGCGTCCCTGGGTATCTCAACCTGATATGTATTGATCTCTTCCCCTCGGCGAATCGCCATTCCGCGGGCGAAGTTTTCAATCAGGCCGTCGTGGACGATACCCCATATTCCTTGGCTGTCGCTCGGCCGAACGGTGCGCACGTAGAATACCGAGTCCGGTGACAGCGCCTGCTGTTCCCTCAACAGATCGGCAATGGTCGCAGCCTCCAGCCGGTAAGGCTTGCGGATGATGGTCAGGGTTTCCCCGGCCACGACGGTGGGATCTTCCAGCAGCTCTTTAGGCGTCGTGATGATGAAATACTCCACGTCCTTGACGATAGCGATTTCCGCATCGGGGTCCTGCCGATATTGCTCCAAAAGCTCCCGCGCGGTGGATTCGCGGACGTCGCCGCCCTCGAGGATCTTGACCTTGCGGTCGAGGTCGCCTTCGGCTTCGGCGATGACCTTCTCCGGGGTGGTGATCTCAATCTGCTCCGCCTTTTTCACCACCGTGATCGGCGTGTTGGGGGAAAGGCTCGGGTCGCTGGCGAGATTCTCCCGGGTGATCTCCTCGCTGATGCCCTCGGGCAGCAGCGACAGCACCTGATCCTTGGAAATGAAGTGGTCAGCCTTCTCCACCGCCACCGGATCGGCGTTGGGTTCGGTGAGCTTGGAGATGTACGTCTCCGCTTCCTGGTCCAGTGATTGAGGTTTACCAGCCTCGCTCTGGTCGCCTGCCGGCTGCGCCTCAGTTTTGGCGGTTTGCGACCCCAAGCCGCCGGGCAGCGGCCGGTCACCAAAATAGAAATACACCCCGACGAGGACGAGGACGATGAGGGTGATGGTGATGACCGGGCCGCGCATGTGAGACAACCTCCTGGCCTGCGGGGGCGCACGCGGCGCCGCGTCGCGGCATGGTTCTTTGACCGACCCGGCGGATGGTGCCTGATGGTCATGGATGTAGCGGAGCAGGCCCTATAATAACTCAGCAACGCCTCGAGGTTTCAGGATCGCAAGGGGGGATTTCAAACCATGGTCGACACTAGGGAGATCCGCACACGCATCAAGACCGCTGAGCTTTGCGATGAGTTCGAGGA
>JBFHVA010000012.1:0-29081 GCA_041589735.1 Gammaproteobacteria bacterium
GCTGGCCAAGACCGGCATGACTATGCTCGTGGTCACTCATGAGATGGGCTTCGCCAAGACCGTCGCCAACCGGGTGATATTCATGGACGAAGGCGAGATTATCGAGGAGAACGAGCCGGACGAGTTTTTCAACAATCCTCAACACGACCGCACCAAACTTTTCTTAAGCCAGATTTTGGCGCACTAATAAAAGCCAATAACAATGCCAAGCTAACTACCGGCGGCTTCGGCCGCCGTTTTTTTTGGTCGGGCGGCATTGCGCAATCCTGGAATTGGACAACGTATATGCGCTATTCGAACGCTCTGGAACTGTAGATGGTAGACGGGCAGACTCGGGCGAGGTTTTGGTTCCCTATCTACCATCTACGGGCTCCAGTCAGCAGTCAGAATTTTTACTTGCAATTTGAATACCGCCATGCGTGAACACTCTTTCCTTTCTCTCAGCCCGAACGGCTTTCATCGCGTCGTCTACAGCGACTTCGGCGATATTGACAACGAACGCGTACTGATCTGTGTTCACGGACTCACGCGCAACGGCCGAGACTTCGATACGCTTGCCCAAGCAGTTTGCGATCACTACCGTGTTATCTGTCCGGATGTTCCGGGACGGGGACGCAGCGACTGGCTTGCGGTAAAAGAAGACTATGGTTACCCGCTCTATTGCACCGCCATGGCGGCGCTTATTGCCCACTTGAACGTGGAGGAAGTCCACTGGGTGGGCACATCCATGGGCGGGCTCATCGGCATGCTGCTGGCGGCGCAGTCGAAAAGCCCCATCAGGCGCCTAGTCATGAACGACGTGGGGCCGCTGATTCCAAAGGCGGCGGTCGAGCGCATCGTGTCCTACGCGGGAGAGGACCCGCGATTTCAATCAATGGATGCCCTCGAGGCGTATCTCCGAGAGGTCTATTCTCCCTTCGGCCCGCTTAGCGATGCTCAATGGCGAAACCTGGTGGAAAGCAGCGCCAGGGCGACCGCGGAGGGAGATTTTGGCCTCAACTACGACCCGGCGATCGTCACGCCATTGAAATCCGCGCCGCCGGAAGACGTGGACCTTTGGCCCATGTGGGACCAGGTCAGTTGCCCTGTGCTGCTTATGCGCGGGGAAACCTCGGACGTGCTGCTGGCGGAGACAGCGGATGAAATGCAGCGCCGCGGACCGGGGGCCGAATTCATCGAGCTTAAAGGCATTGGACACGCGCCGACACTTATGTCCGAAAGCCAAATCGCCAGCGTCAGAGACTGGCTGCTGAAATAAAAAATCTAACCTGGCGGAGTTTTCCGACGGGACCTCAGCGTTGAGATCAGGACTCTGAGGTTGATCCGACTACGAGGATTCAGATTGCTGATGGCCGGCGCAGCAGGAGGCCTTGCTGGTTGGCGTCCTGGTGGTCGCCCAAGGTTTCAGATCCCGCAAGATCCCGAATCATGGCGATTCGGCGAACATCCACGTAGCGTTCGAGCCGGCAGTAAAGGTCGGGATCGATTTGCAGAGAAATCACTACGTCGCGGGCCTTTCCCTCGCTGCCTTCAACGGGCATGGTGCGGATAATTCTGCCGCGGGCGTCCACAGACAGTCCGCTGCCGGGGGCGAGCTTGGGGATGTGGACCTTTACCATATCGCCGTTTCGCATTCCCTCGAACTCGGGTTCGTTGAAGGAAACGGCTACAGAGACCACTGACAAATCGTGCAGCCGGCCGGAACGCTCCTTGTCGAAGCACTCGAGGCAGACATTGATGTTGAATTCGGGCTCGACCCTGGGATTGATTCGCTGTTCGGCGCCTCCGCGGCGCTGAGTGATGAACTGGGAAAAGGAAGCGCGCCCGGCGTCCGGATCCACGCCGTTCGGCGTGACCTGGAAGCTCATACCGTGTAGCGGGCTCATGATGACGGATTGTCCGGTGCGCGCGATGGCCCTGGCATGTAGCTTTTCCATGCCGAAGGTGACGTCCGACTTTCCGACGGAGAGCACTCTGGCATTGCACGAGAGCGGCACGCCGCGGTAGGTAGTATGAATCTTGGGAGGGGGAACCGACTCCGCGGCAATGGGAGAAACCCGGTAGACATTGAAAGCCGCGACAAGCTGTCGATAACGCCTGCCCTGGAAACGAGGATCGTTTGGAGAAAGTCCTGCCGTGCGACCGTAACCGGGGCTCAGATTCACGGGCGAGGTTCCTCCTTTGTCGGTGGTGAACCTAAGGTGCGAGTTCTAATTCCGGTTTTGACCATCAGGTCAGCTTGCCCGAAAGCGAACTCACTACCCTTAATCTTCGACTTTTAGTTTTTGTTATAAGACGGCACATTCAAACGCCGTCTCGCCGGACCGCCCGCCGGACTGGCCCGGATTATAACGCGGATGGAGAACGGCATCCTCTGAATTGCATTCCTTACTGTTTGTTCGGGTTCTCGTGATTGTGGGAACCGCTATCTATGTTTAGGCTGCCGCCGGCTACCTTCTGGCGAAATTTGGCGAACGGTGTTCTTCAGTCTCACCGGCGAATGTTTAATACTCGTTTACTTCGGCGGTAGTCGAAGACCGGATCTTGTCGCATCGGTTACGAATGGGGCCCGTGCGGTGCCACCGAAATAATTCATCCATATTTAGATAAGGATCGAAAAATCATCAACTACGTTATTCCGTTCGAGGGCGTCACCACGGTAGAAGTGAAAGGCACCATGCAGCGCTATCCCGTTCGTCGCATTTATCTTGTTGGCCGCAACTACGCCGAGCACGCCCGGGAGATGGGTCACGATCCCGACCGCGAGCCACCCTTCTTCTTTCAAAAGCCTGCAGACGTGTTGCTCCCAAGCGGCAGTGATTTTCCTTAGCCGGTCAAGAGCAGCGCTGTGCACCATGAGATCGAGTTGGTGGTCGCGCTTGGCAAGGGGGGCGCCGACATCGCCGAGTCGTCAGCCCTGGAACACGTTTACGGTTACGCCGTCGGCATCGACATGACCCGCCGGGACCTTCAGGGGGAGGCGAAGAAGCTCGGCCGTCCGTGGGAGGTGGGTAAGGCCTTCGAGCATTCTGCTCCCATCGGACCCATTGTCCCCGCGGCTGAGATCGGGCATCCGGACAAGGGCCGGGTGTGGCTGGAAATCAACGGCAAGCTGCGCCAGGAGGGCGATCTCGCCCAGCTAATCTGGAAGATCCCCGAGACCATCGCCATTCTGTCAGGCCTGTTTACCCTGGCGCCGGGCGATCTCATATTCACCGGTACCCCCGCCGGGGTTGGACCGGTCAAGCGGGGTGACCACATCAAAGGCGGCGTCGAAGGTGTGGGAGAAATCGAGACCAAGGTGGTGTAAAGAAAAAGGCCGGGTTACCCCGGCCTTTCAATCAATAGAGCGGGCGTGACGCCGCTACCCGTCGACACCGCCCATGCACAGGTACTTGATCTCGACGAAGTCGTCGATTCCGTACTTCGAGCCTTCGCGACCGATGCCGGACTCCTTGATGCCGCCAAAGGGTGCCACCTCGTTGGAGATGATGCCCTCATTGATGCCGACGATTCCGTACTCGAGACCTTCCGACACTCGCCAGATTCGTCCCATGTCGCGGGCGTAGAAATAAGACGCTAGGCCGTACTGGGTGGCATTGGCCAATTCGATGGCTTGCTCCTCGTCCTTGAATCGGAACAGCGGCGCCACCGGGCCGAAGGTCTCTTCGTTCGTCACCAGCATGTCGGTGGTGACGCCCGTGAGCACCGTGGGCTCGAAGAAGGTGCCGCCGAGCTTGTGGCGTTTGCCGCCTGCGATGACCTTGGCGCCTTTCCCTGTCGCATCGGAAATGTGCTCCTCGACCTTCTCCACCGCACGCTCATCGATGAGCGGACCCTGCTGCATGCCGTCCTCGAGGCCGTTACCCACCTTGAGCTGCTTCGCTGCCTCGGCGAGCTTTTTTGCGAAGCGGTCATACACGCTGTCCTGAACCAGGATGCGATTGGCGCAGACGCAGGTCTGGCCGGTATTGCGATATTTCGAGGCGATGGCGCCCTGCACCGCGGCATCCAGATCCGCATCGTCAAAAACGATAAACGGCGCGTTGCCGCCGAGCTCCAGCGATACCTTCTTTACTGTCCCTGCGCACTGCTCCATGAGTTTCTTGCCGATTTCGGTGGAGCCGGTGAAGCTGAGCTTTCGCACGATGGGATTCGAGGTGAGCTCCTTGCCCTGCACGCTGGCCGGCCCGGTAATGACGTTCAGCACGCCCTTGGGGATCCCGGCCTGGTGCGCCAGTTCGGCCAGCGCCAGCGCCGAGAACGGCGTGTACGAGGCCGGGCGGATCACCACCGGGCAGCCCGCGGCCAGCGCCGGGGCGCATTTGCGCGTAATCATCGCCGCCGGGAAGTTCCAGGGGGTGATCGACGCCACCACGCCGATGGGCTGTTTGAGCACAACGATTCGTTTGCCCGGCAGCGGATGATTGATCACGTCACCGTAAATACGTTTGGCTTCTTCGCCGAACCACTCGATGAACGAGGCGGCGTAGGCGATCTCGCCCCGGGATTCGGCCAGCGGCTTGCCCTGCTCCGTGGTCATCAGGACAGCCAGGTCCTCCTGGTTCTCCATCATCAGGTTGTACCACTTGCGCAGAGCGTTGCAGCGCTCTTTGCCGGTCTTGGATCGCCACTCTTTCCACGCCGCGTTGGCGGCCTCGATCGCGGCGCGGGTCTGTTCGGTCTTCAGCGACGGCACGGTGCCGATAATTTCCCCGGTCGCCGGGTTGTTGACCTCGATAACTTCGCCGTCGTCGGCGTCAATCCATTCCCCGTTGATGTAACACTGCTGGCGAAACAGCGCGTCGTTTTTCAGACTCGGTTTCGCTTTTACTTTGACGTCCATTGGTCTCCCTCCGCGGGCACTAATTCTGATCTATTCACGATAACATCATTGAGAAGCCGGTTCGAACGGCGCCGGGAGCCGCTTTATACCGTCGCCTTGTGTAACTTTCTAGCCGCTTCAGGCTACCAGTAGCTGTGCGCGCTCCGGTAGAGCCCTGCAAGCACCTCGGGGCTGACTTCCACCGGTGAATTGGCCAGCAGCCGCTGCTGGGCCCAGGCGCCGTCCGTCAGAGCGGGAATGTCGGCCTCGCCGTATCCGAGATCGGCAAGTCCGTTGGGCATCTGCGTATTCCGCATCATGTCGATTACACGTCCGGCCAACACCTCACCGGCGTCCTCCTCGCCGGCGCCGCGCAGATCGGCGCCCAGAGTCTGCGCCGCCTCCAGGTGACGCGCGGGATCCGCCGGCGCGGTGTGACGAAAGACCGCCGGCGCGTCCACGATGACCGAGATGCCGTGGGGGCAGATGGGCGCTTCGCTGGGGTAGCCGTCGGGGCGGTAGTCCCGAATCATCCCGGCCACGGAATAGGCCATTCCGTGGGGCAGGTGCACCCCGGAGTTGCCGAAGGCAATACCGGCCAGGGTGGCGGCGTACATCATGCCGTGGCGGGCCTCCTGGTCGGTGCTGTCCCGCACCGCTCGAACCAGGTACTCGCCGGTCCGCTTCAGGGCCTCCATACAGCCCACGTCGCTCCAGGGGTTGGCTCCCTGGCTCATGGGCCGGGAGCCGGGCGTGTCGGGCGCCTTGCGCCGGGTAAACGGCGAGGCGGTATACGACTCCAGGGCGTGGGCGAGCACGTCGAAGCCGCTGGCCGCCACCACCTTGGCCGGCAGGGTGGCCGTCACCGAGGGGTCGATGAGGGCCAGGGCGGGGCGAAGTCTTTTCGAGGCGATGCCTGTCTTGACGTGCTTCGAAATCAGGTCGAAAACCGCGATCCCGGTGCACTCGCTGCCGGTGCCCGACGTGGTGGGGCAGGCGACGTGAGGTTTCAACGGGCCCGGAATCGGCCGCCCTTTGCCGATGGGCGCATTCACGTAATCGAGAAAATCCGCCGGGTAGGTGGCGTAGAGATTCGCCGCCTTGGCGGTGTCGATCACGGAACCGCCTCCGAGCGAGATATAGCCTTCGAACCGGCCTTCGCTGGCAAACTCACTCGCCGAAACGAAGGACTGATCCGTGGGCTCGACGCGCACCTCGTCGTAGACCTCGAAATCGACGCCGCTCTTTGACAAAGACTTCTTCACCGTGTCCATGGCTTCGAGGCCGCCGACCACCTTGTCGGTAAACACCGCTACGCGCGAAAGATCCAGTTCCTTTGCGTCGTGGCCGATCTCCTTTAGCGCTCCGGGACCAAAGCGAATCGCCGTTGGATCCACGGCGAAAATCTGTTCATTACCGTCGATGAGTTCGTAATGGTGACAGCAGGCCATGGCACTCTCCGTGATTGGGCATTTTTCCCCGCCGCTATTTTATCGTGGCCCGGTAGCAAACCGCACGCTGCACCATGGCGGGTCTATACTCAATTGACGTGCCTAAATCGCCCCATCAACGAGTGGTTTCGATTCTCGATCCAGAGCAGATAGTCAAATGACGGCAAAGATTAAAAAGAACATCGACAGAATCCTGAGCTGGGCGAACGAGAACGCACCGCAGACCGTGGCCAATTTAAACAAGCCGGCGTCAAACTCGGATCTGGACGCAATCGAATCTGAGTTCGGAATGCCGTTGCCAGAGGGCTTCAGTGAGCTGTGGAGTAGCTTCGATGGCGACGGTTTGGGGACCTGGCTGGCGATATTCGGAAATGGCAACCAGATGCTTTCCTGCAAAGAGCTCGTGGAGCACTACAAGCTCGATCAGGAGATTGGCAAGAGCCTCTACGACCCCGCAATGCATAAAGTAGCATTCTGGAAGGACCGCATTGCCGATCACGTCATCTTCGTCAAAGGGGCGGTTAAGCCCCTGATGCTGCATCCCAAATGGCTACCGTTTACCTCAATGAACGGAGACGTCATTCGTTATTTCGATTTTGACCCCGCTCCGGGGGGCACAGCCGGGCAAATCATCGAGGTGGATCCGGAAGGCTGCTCTTATCAGGTAATCGCTGATTCACTGCATGCCTTCCTCGCCGAATATGCCAATCAGCTGGAATCTAGGGCTTTTTCGGTAGCCGACGACGGATTTATCGAATCGTCCGTTGAGCCGGATCCGTTCGAATGGGGAATGCCGGGCTGGCTAAAGCGGGCGAGCGGCTGAAGACGATCGAATCCGGACCTCGCTAGTTCCTTTGAGTAGGAACCGGATAATGCACGCGATCCATTTCAACGTCATGGGCAACGTCATTGCCGCGTTGTTCTTCTTTTCGCTTCCGCTCCTTATCATCGTAGCCGGCGCGCTGGCTCGCCGGAAAGGCGTTGAAAGCAAGCGATGGCTGTTTGCCAAGCGCTACGGGTACTTGCCGCTACTCGTGCCTCTAGTTTTGTATTACGGAATCATCTACCGCTGGTTGTTCTATGACCAATTCTACTGGATCACCATCGAACAAAACGGCGCCTGGCGGCTCGAGTATTACCTGCCATCCAGAACAAGAACGATAACAGCGAGCGAAATCTCCCATATTGAGAGTTTTACGGGGGACATCTGGACATACAAAACAGCACGTATTCTTGTCGTTATGGCGGATGGCAAAAGGCATATGAGCGCGCAGCTATCCAGATGGGACGAGGATCTTTATCTGAATTTCTTGAACCAACTCAGACGTTAAGTATTTGTTGATTTTTGAAGTCAACACGCCACGTCCTGCTGTCGAGAGTTACCGTGCCGGACATTATTGAGTCAATGCCGACTTATGTCTGGACGGCATGATTCGAGAGGCTGTGGACGCGGGCGGTAAAACGTACCGCGAACCACAAGACCACGGTTTCATGTACGGGCATGGATTTCAGGATTTCGACGGCCATATCTGGGCGCTCATGTACACGGATCAAGGCGCGACGGGCGTGGTTTAAGGCGCGTTTATAGATAGCAGACCCCGTTCGATACCCGAATCTGATGCTGGCCAGAGCTGATCATGTGCTGAACCCAAGCCGTTGAACTTGGGAGAAATTTCCTTTTTCAGGCGCTGAAAATCCGATCCTGGCTTAGAAAACGGCGCCTCGAGATTTTGCCTCCGGGGCTCGTCCGTCTTACTCTCGGGGCTCCCAACAATACAACCCGTCTAAGAAAACGGCGGATAAGGAGTAGGAAAATGGCGGAAAGCGTCTACAAGGTCGTCGAGCTGGTCGGAACGAGCACTCAATCGTGGGAGAAAGCCGCGGCCGCAGCCATCGAACGCGCCAGCAAAAGCCTGCGCGATCTCAGGATTGCGGAGGTGACCGATCTGGACATGCACATCAAGGACGGAAAGGTCGAGTCCTATCGGGCCAAAGTGAAGGTGTCCTTCAAATACGAGGGCTAAACACACTTCGCGGTTCGTTGAGGAATAAGGAAGCGGGCTAAAACTCGCTTCCGGCGACGCCGATGAATTCAGGGACGAGTTGAGATATCGATGCGAATTGCGGTCTACGGTGCCGGAGGCGTGGGGGGCTATTTCGGCGGCCGTCTGGCGCAGGCCGGAGTCGACGTCGTGTTCATTGCGCGGGGTAAACATCTGGAGGCCTTGCGTGACCGCGGCCTTAAGGTCGAGAGCATCTCGGGTGATTTCGAGCTCGACGCCGTGACGGCCACCGATAACCCGGCAAACGCCGGGCAGGTGGACGTGGTGATTGTGGCCACCAAGGCCTGGCAGGTGGAAGAGGCCGCCAAGGCCATGGGCCCGATGCTCGGAGAGCACACCTTCGTGGTGCCGCTGCAAAACGGCGTCGAAGCGCCGGACATTCTGGTGCGCGTATTGGGCGGTGAGCGCGTGGTGGGCGGACTCTGCGGGCTGTTGAGCTACATTGCGGCACCTGGCCGCATTCGTCACACCGCCATCCCCCCTTTCATCAAGTTCGGCGAGCTGGACAACCGTCCCAGTGACCGCATTGACGGTCTGCGCAAGGCCTTCCAGCGCGCGGACGGGATCCGGGTCGAAGTTCCGGCCGATATCCAGGCGGCCATGTGGACCAAGTTTCTTTTCATCGCCGGTTGGGGCGCCGTTGGTGCAGTCACCCGCGCGCCCGTAGGCGTGCTGCGCGATCGGCCGGAAACCCGCGAGATGATGCGCCGGGCGATTGCCGAAATTTACGACGTGGCGATGGCGCGCGGGATCGGGCTCGACCCGGACATCGTCGACAAGACAATGAACGGTATCGATGGGCTGTCGGCAGACGGCACCGCGTCGATGCAGCGGGACCTCATGAGTGGTCGCCCGTCCGAGCTCAATATGCAGACCGGCGCGGTGTTGAGGCTCGGCCAGGAGGCCGGCGTCGACACGCCCATCAACCGATTTCTCTATTCCAGCCTGTTGCCAATGGAGCTTCGTGCGCGCGGTGAAGTCGCGTTTGACTGATGCGGTGATTTCTCGGATGGCGAATGGGGGAAATTGAAAACGTGACCGATCTGTCTCTCGAGCAGGCAAAGACCATCGTCCGTGAAGCACTGGCTCATGGACGTCTTACCAACCTGGCGCCGCTCACCGTGGCGGTCTTAGACGCCGGCGGGCATCTTAAATGCTTTGCGCGCGAGGATGGCTCCGGCATCCTGCGGGGGGACATTTCCACGGCCAAGGCCTGGGGTGCGCTGGGCATGGGCTTCGGCTCCCATACCCTGCACCAGCGGGCGATGGCGAGTGATAAGAGCCGCATTTTCTTCGGGGCGTTGAGCGACGTTTCGGGAGGGCGCGTGGTGCCAGTACCGGGCGGGGTGCTTATCAGAGATTCGGCGGGAGATGTCGTCGGGGCGGTGGGGATCAGCGGCGACACCTCGGAAAAGGACGAAGCGTGCGCCATTGCCGGCATCGAGGCCGCGGCATTGAGCGCTGATCCGGGCTGATCAGATCACTACGGCCGTCGTTATCGCGTCGCAGTTTTTCTCAAGGTGAATAAATTCGGACAGGAGAACTTGGATATGGGTCTTGGCGAAAAGCAGCTCGAAATGTGCGAATCGAGTCAGTGGGATTTTTCGCATCTCAGCGCTCTATTTCTCAACTGCACTCTCAAACGAACACCGGAACTTTCCCATACCTCGGGACTCATCGATATCGCTGTCGCGATTATGGAAAAAAACGGAGTAAAAACGGAAACGTTAAGACCCGTCGATTATGATATCGCCTATGGTGTTTACGGCGACATGCGCGAGCACGGCTGGGCAAGCGACGATTGGCCCAAGATTTATCAAAAGGTGAAAGCAGCGGACATCCTGGTGCTGACTACGCCCATCTGGCTGGGAGAGAAATCGTCCGTGTGCACCAAGGTCGTCGAGCGATTGTACGGGAACTCCGGTGACCTAAATGATGAAGGCCAGTACGCCTACTATGGACGCGTAGGCGGCTGTCTCATCACCGGGAACGAAGACGGCGCCAAGCACTGCGCGATGAACATGCTCTATTCGTTGCAGCATTTGGGATACGTGATTCCTCCCCAGGCGGATTCCGCCTGGCTTGGCGACGTAGGCCCGGGCCCATCGTACCTCGATCCGGATTCGGGCGGTCCTGAGAACGACTTTACCAACCGCAACACCACCTTCATGACCTGGAACCTGCTGCATCTCGCGCGCATGCTCAAAGACAGTGGCGGGATTCCGGCCCACGGCAATCAGCGCACCAAGTGGGAGGCCGGCTGCCGCTTCGATCATCCAAATCCGCTTTATCGATGAACGGCAGGTCATGAGCGAGCTACCAAGTCGATTCACGCTGGCGAGCTGGAGACGAACCGTGGGTGAGTTGTATGCCCAGATCCGCGACGCTGACGACGATTCATTGGCCGATGTCTGCACCCGATTCAGGGAGGCGCGTGACGCTTTGTTTAGGAGTCATCCGGATACGCCACTTTCGAGCGATCGGCTGAGCGCCTTTCGCGGCATCGAGTATTTCCCTTACGAACCTAAATGGCGCGTAGTGGGTCGGGTGCAAGCGGCGAGCGGCGACGGCTTCGAGATTCCGCTCGCGAGAGACGGTGTGCTCAAGGTGTCGCCGGCAGGGCGCGTTGAGTTCGAGCTCCAAGGACGTTCGAATACGCTGACCGTGTTCTGGATGGAGGGATACGGTGGGGGACTGTGGCTGCCCTTCGGTGACGCCACCAGGGGAAAAGCGACCTTCGGCGGCGGCCGTTATCTCTACGACACCATCAAGGGCGCTGATTTGGGCGTCAACGGAGAGACCATGGTGCTGGATTTCAACTACGCCTATAACCCCTCCTGCGCTTATAACGATCACTGGGTATGCCCGCTGGTGCCGCGAGAGAACGTGCTCTCTATTGAGATAGAGGCAGGCGAGAAGTCGTTTCGCTGAGACTTCGGCGGCAACCACTTCTGTTGACCGCCGATGACCGGGCGCTGCAAGCAGCTAGGCAGGCCAGACGACGGGAAACTCTGGTAGGTCCATGGGATCGCCTGGATTAACCCGGCCTTCGAGTTCCGGAAAAGGCGGTGACATTTTTCCCGAACGCACCGCGTAAACTGCGTCATCGCCGAGCCAGCGGGTAGAGAAGCCGCGTCGCCGGCGGGTCGAAGAAAGATTCGGTGGAGCGCCGTGAACGGTGAGAAAGTGAAAGGCGATGGCATCGCCCGGCTCTAAGTTCCAGGCGCGGATGTCGTATTCAGCCCGGTGATTGTCAAAGTCAGGTATCGGCTCAAGGCCGTCTGCCGGCCGCTCATAATCCTGTCCCGTGAACATTCGCGGCAGGAACCAGCGGTTCCAGCGGTGTGACCCGGCGATAAATTCCGGGCAGGTGTCTTCGGGCACCGGGTCCAGCGGCATCCACAGACTCACGTTCAGGCGGCCGTCGACACCGTAGTACGGCTGATCGTGGTGCCAGGGCGTGCGCTCTTCTGTTCCGGGCTCTTTGACCAACACGTGCTCGTGGTAAATTCGCGCCGTTTTGGATCCCATGAGCTTCGCAGCAAGCTCGCCGGCAGGGGAGTTGAAAATGAAATCTTCATATTCGCCAAAGCGCCGCCAGTTGCAATAGTCGCCAAAAAAGCGCCCGGGCTTGCCCTCGGGAGTGTATCCCTTGGTGTAAGGGCCGGGATCCGCGATGTTACGATCGACTCCACGCCGCAACGCTTCGATCCATCCGTTGAAAATACCTCGAATCACGACCACCCCGTCGCGAGCGAACTCAGCGATCTGCTGATCGGATATACAACCGGCTCTAAGGGTGTTCATGGCGGGCATCGACCTGGACCTGGACCCGCGGAATTTTCGCAAAAAACATACCCGGCAGAAATGCCGCTGTGGTCTAAATACTACTCCTTAAAAACTTCACCGGGCGGCCGTCCATGGCGGCGAGGCCGGCGGCGATGAGCAGCATGCCGATGAAGTCCTCCGCATCCAGGCTCTCTCCGAGGATGGGAATGCCGAGCAGCATGGCGCTCACGGGAATGAGGAAAGCCACCAGCAAAAGATTGGTGGCTCCGGCGGTGGCGAGGATACGAAAGTAAAGGACGTAGGCCAGCGCGGTGCTGAACACCGCCAGCGCGACCAGCGCGCCGACAGCGATGACGCCGGGATCGGCAACAGTCCAGGGCCGCTCCAGAGCGAGCGCCAACGGCGCCATCAGCAAAGTGGAGCAGGTGACCTGGCCGGCGGCGACCACCAGGGGCGACAGCCCGCTGAACCGTCGCCCGAACACGCCGGCGAAGCTGTAGGAGACAGCCGCGAAAAGCACCGCGATTTGGGCCATAGCGTTGGCGCCGATCCCCGACAGCGCGTCGGGTCCGATGATCACCACCACGCCGATGAACCCCGTCGTCACTCCGTAAACCTTCCCGGTGCTGAGCCTTTCGTCCTTAGTTAGCGCGTGCGCCACCAGCACCGTGAACAGCGGTATGGTGGCGTTCAGAATCGAAGCGAGACTGCCGGTGATCTCGGTCTGCGCCCAGACAATCAGGCTGAAGGGGATCATGTTGTTGATCGCGCCCATGCAAAGCAACGCCAGCCACACCGACGGCGATCTCGGAATTGTCAATCCCTTGAATGCGATAATCGCCCACAGGGTGAGTGCTGCGATGCCTACGCGGCCAAGAACGACGGTAAACGGTCCGAAAGCATCGAGTGCAACCTCTACGAAGAAAAACGACCCTCCCCAGAGTACCGAGAGTGAAATTAGGAGCAGCCACTCGGCTGCGCCCATGCTTTTAATCATGCCTGATTGCATTCGTTCAAGGCGAAGGCTTGAAAGGCACGCATGTTAAATGACTAAAGCCCGATCGCGCGACCCGAAAGTTGCGCGTAGCCACACGCAGTCATGCTCCCGCCTTTGGAGATTCGCATCTTTGGGGCGGTGACGTAGAATGAACTGAACATCGCGCCGATATCGGCAAGGGGCGCGAGATTACGTGATCGGTGGCAGTATCCGGTATTGAGGCATGAATCGGGATACCTGGGCGGAGGGCGAGAAGTACGAGCATTATGTCGGCCGCTGGAGTCGGCCCGTTGCCGACGTATTTCTCGAATGGCTCGCCTGTCCTCCCCGAATGAGCTGGCTCGATGTCGGCTGCGGAACCGGAGCGCTCTCCAGAAAAGTTGTTGAACGGTGCAGCCCTAAATCTCTCCACGGCATCGATCCGTCCGCAGGGTTCATCAATCATGCTCGAAATATTCTCGATGACGCGCGCGTGGTGCTTTCGGAGGGCGGCGCGGAATCCATTCCCTTTGAAGATGAGAGCTTTGATGTCGTTACCTCCGCTCTGGTGCTCAACTTCGTACCCAATCCGCGCGCAGGCCTGGCCGAAATGGCGCGGGTCGCCCGGCCCGGCGGCACGGTAGCCGTATACGTATGGGACTACGCCGAGAAGATGGAGCTGATCCGCTACTTTTGGGATGCCGCGGTCGAACTGAATAACCAGGCGAAAGAGCTCGATGAAGGTCTTCGTTTCCGGATCTGTAACCGGGATGCCCTCTGCGCGCTATTTGAAGAGGCGGGTCTTGAGCAGATTGAAGCGAAGAATATCGACGTGCCGATGAAGTTCCGGGATTTCGATGATTACTGGACTCCGTTCCTCGGCGGGCAGGGACCGGCGCCCGGATACGCAATGGAGCTCGACGCTACCGATCGCGATGCCTTGCGCGACTTGCTGAAGCAAAGACTTCCCGTCTCGACCGACGGCAGTATTTCACTCATCGCGCGGGCGCTCGCAGTCAGGGGTGTTCGCACAGAAAACTAAGGCAAGCAACACAATCATGCCTAAGTTTGCCGCCAACTTGAGCTGGATGTTCACCGAGCTCGCGTTTCCCGATCGCTTTCAGGCGGCCGCGGACGCGGGCTTTGAGGCGGTGGAAATCCAGCTTCCCTATGATTTTCCGGCGCAGAATTTGGCGTCCAAACGGAAAGCCGCAGGGGTGAAGCAGATCATGTTCAACGCGCCGCCCGGAGATATGAAGGCAGGCGAATACGGACTCGCGGGGCTGCCCGGACGTGAGCAGGAGTTTCGCGATTCCATCCGCAAGGCGCTGGACTACGCAGCTGCCCTCGACTGCCGTCTGATCCACGTGCTGGCTGGTGTCGTACCCGATGGTGATTCCGTGACCCGCTGCTGGGAGTGTTATCTGGAAAACGTCACCTGGGCCGCCGAGACCTGCGCGCCGGCGGGCGTGGGCGTTTTGCTTGAGCCCATCAACACCGTGGAACGGCCCGGCTATCTCGTCTCCCTGACCACCCAGGCGCGTGAAGCCGTGGAGCGGGTCGGCCTCGACAATGTCGGTATCCAGTATGACTTTCACAACGCCCAGCTTATGGAAGGACGCATTACCCGTACCCTTGAGGCGAACATTGCCCTTATCCGCCACATGCAGATCGCGGGATTGCCGAATCGCACGCCGCCCGACGAGGGCGAAATGAATCACCACTACCTGTTCGAGCTGATTGATCGACTGGGTTACCAGGGTTGGGTCGGATGCGAATACAGGCCGAAAGGAAACACGCTGGAAAGCCTCGACTGGGCGAAGCGCTACGGAATCGGATAGTGCCGAGCCAAATCGCTTGACTCTATCGCGAAACCTGATCTGGCTGCTGGTGTTGCTCGCGCTGGTGCAGACGTTGTGGTACTACCCGCAGCTGCCGGAAACCTTGGCCTCACATTTTCGCGCTGTCGGCCAGCCTAACGACTGGTCAGGCAAGAGATCTTTCTTCGGACATTTACCTCCTGATTGTTGCCCTCGTTGCTTTGATATTTCTGAGTGCGGGTTCATTGATTCGGCGCCGGCCCGACATGCGGCTTCCTCACCGGAAATACTGGCTCGCTCCCGAGCGCAGTTAAGAAACGACCGCGTTCCTGCGCCGCAATTTTCTCTGGGCGGGCGTAGCCAGCCTCGCACTTGCAACGATTGTTATGCAGCTTGCGATCCTGGCGAATTTCAAAAGTCCGCCGCGCATGTCAGATGCTATCTATTGAGTTTTGCTGGGGTATTTCGTGTATCTGGGCGTCTGGTTCGTCCATCAGTATATGCGATTCAGAAAATCGCCCGACTAAGATCAAGTGACAATGGGCAGGAGCTCGAACGTCACCGGCTTGGCATTTTTAATTGGCATCTTGATGCGCAGAAGCTGACAGTTGTCCCCGTACCAGGCGTCCCGAACAAACTCACCGCGTACGCGGTAGTGGGACGCCACCCTTACGCCGCCCTCGTGGGGCAGAACGTCCTTTCCCGCGTAATAAACGTTGACCAGTTTCACCCGTCCATCCACCAAATCGATCAGGCGATTGACGAGCCGCGCATCCCGGTGCCACAAGCTGGTTGGAACGACGTAGCCGGAAACCTGCAGCGTGATGTTGGAATCGTTCGAACTCACGGATAACATTCCATGTTCTACGCTGTGAGCCTCGATTTCAATTTCCCTGTCGCCAGCGCGCGTCGTTGAACTGAAGGCGTTGAGCCAGCCTCGATACCAGATTTCGCGCGCGCGGTGAAGAAACGAAACGATGCGATTGGAGTGGTCGCGGTACTGAAAGTCGAGCTCGCTGTTGACCATGAAGCGGCCCGAGTTCCGGGAGAACTCGAACCACTGCGAGCCCACTTTCTTCCCTTCCTGGTAGGCAGTGTAGCGATCGGTGGAGTCGTCGGGAAACAGGCGGCAAGCCTTCACGGATCCGGGTAGCACGGCGCCAAGGGTGAGCGCCGCCCCAAGGCAGATACTGTCGCGCCTGTTGAGCTTCATTTATCGCGCTCCCCTTATAAATCGGAATTTGGGTGCGCTGGCGCACGAGAGGCGGCAGGCCGATTAGCCGTCAGGACTTGTACGCGCGACGAAGCGCTCCGGCGAGACGGCCACGTTCATCGATGACGAGTAAGAGTCTCTTGTAGCGCCCGTTGAAGGGCAAGTAAAAGAAATCCTCTCTACGGGCGTTCCTCGCTTTCAGGAAGGCGTTGAGTTCATCGGCAAAGTCGGCGTTCTCGCTTTCGAGCTCACCCAGATCCGGCTGTTGCGCTGCCGCTTCCAAGAGATGATCCGCCAGCGGTTCGAAGGTCGTGATTTGGGCCACGATGTCGATGCCTTCATTCAATGCAAGCAGCATCATCTGATCGAATTCTTCCCTATCCGCGGGAAGACGGGAAATTACCAAAGCGGGATATTGCCCGCCGAGATCGTGAAGATCGGCAACGGAAGCGCCCTGCTGGCGAATGATGTTTGCCGATACGGAAATGAACTTGTCCTTTGCCAGAACCACCGCCACCGGACGCTGGTCATATACGACATAGCTGCCCAAGGAAAGCGCGGAAATCTGCAGCGCGCCAATGACGATAAAATCGAACTTTATTTTTCCGATAGGCTTATTGGGACTGAATATTACAAACGTAAGCACCGGTCCGATAATGAAATGAACCAAAGCCAGAATCACCACCGCTTGCAGCCCGCCGTCGCTGTCAAAATACGGAGCAGGAAACCAGAGATAGTAGATAAGAATGAGCGGCACCAGTAGAACCAGAGCGCTGATGGCCAAATGTATTCCCGCAGCGTAAAAACGCCGTTTCAAGGCGGATGAGTTCATAAGCGTGTTGTGGTCAACGGATCCCGGATGGAGTCGGGTTGCGGCGTTTCTTTCCACTCCTCTAATTCACTGATATTTACTCTCAGGGAACCCAGGCTGATTCCTTGAAGTAGTGAGATAAATGCCGACGATGATCAAGCCGATTCCGAGCGCGTGGTGGAGGAGGAACGCTTCGTCGAGCACGGCGATGGCCAGCATGGCGCTGAATGCTGGAACGAGATGCATGAACAGTCCGGCACGATTTGCTCCAACTATGGATACGCCTCGGTTCCAACAAATATAGGCGATCACGGAGGCGAAGAGGGCCACGTAGACGATGCTGGCCACGGTTTCTTGGCTGAATTGAAAGCCGGGTCCGAGGGCAAGCTCAAATATGAGCGCCGGTGTAAGAAAGGCGAGGCCGGCAGCGATAGTCACGGTGAGGAGCACCATGGGCTCTACAGTCGCCGGGCGGCGCCTCAACAGCACCGAGTATAGCGCCCAGTTCGGAACGGCGATGAGCATCCACAAATCTCCGCGGTTGAAATCCAGGGCGCTTATGACCGACGGGTCGCCTCGCGTGATCAGGATCCCGGCTCCTACGATGGAGAGACCGATTCCGGCAGCCTGCACCGGCGAGATGTGCTCCCGATCCAGGATCCGGGAAAGCAACACGATAATCACCGGCGTCAGGGAAAGAATCAGCGCCGCATTGATGGCGCCGGTGAATTCGAGGGCTGCGTAAACAAAGGAGTGGAACAGAGTCATGCCGGTAAGACCGAGAAGGGCGAAGAGCTTCAGGTGTGTAAGCACCAGCCTCCGTTGGCGAAGGACTCCTCGCAGCGTGAAGGGAAGCAGGATCAGCAGCGCAAGTCCCCACCTTCCATAGCTCAACGTAACCGGCGTGACTTGATCATGAACATATCGTCCGACGATGAAGTTTCCGGCCCAAGCCAGGGCTGAGATGCTGAGCAGAAGATAGGCAATGGGGTGGCCGCGATTCACCAGCGAGTCAACCTAAAGTACTCCTGGTGTCGGAATTTTCCCGTTGCAAGCAATCAGTTTCGGCTTCGATGAAAGTTCTCGAATCAGAGAGATTTTGCCCGATCACGGAGCACGAATTTCTGGATTTTTCCGGTTGAGGTCTTCGGCAGAGGACCGAAAACGATGGTGCGAGGCGCCTTGAAGCGGGCCATTCGCTTCTTGCACCAGTCTATGATCTCGCTTTCCTTCGCCTGTCGTGCGTTCGCCTTCAGCGTGACGAACGCGCATACGGTTTCGCCCCAGTGATCGTCCGGTCGTGCGACTACGGCGGCCTCCATTACCGCGGGATGCCTGTACAATACCTCTTCGACCTCGAGGCTGGAGACGTTCTCTCCGCCGGTGATAATGATGTCCTTGGCCCGATCCTTGACCTCCACGTATCCGTCGGCATGGCGCACGGCAAGATCGCCGGTGTGAAACCAACCGCCTGTGAACGCGGCCTCGGTGGCGGACGGGTTCTTGAGATAGCCTTTCATCACGGTGTTGCCACGAAGCATCAGCTCTCCGATGGTTTTTCCGTCATCAGGCACCGGCTCCATGCTTTCCGGATCGGCGACCATCAGCTCCTCCAGGGTGTTGTAGTTCACGCCCTGGCGCGCCATGCGCGCGGCCTGCTCCTCGAGGCCGAGTCCCTCCCATGCATGCTGCCAGGCGCACAGCGTCGCGGGTCCGTAGCTTTCCGTAAGCCCGTAAAGATGCAGCACGCGAAAACCCATTTCTCCCATGGCTTCGATCACCCGGCTGGGCGGTGCCGCGCCCCCCGTCGCCACCTCCACCGTGTGTTCGAATTTGATCTTTAACTCGTCCGGCGCGTGAATAAGCATGTTCAGCACTACCGGCGCGCCGCACATGTGGGTCACTCGGTGTTTTTCAATCATCGAAAAGATCTGCGCAGGATCGACCGCGCGCAGACAAACATGGGTGCCTGCGGCGGCCGTCACGCCCCAGGTGTAGGTCCAGCCGTTGCAGTGAAACATCGGCAGCGTCCACAGATAAACGCAATTGGGATTCAAACCGAAGGCAAGGATCTGACCTATGGCGTTCAGGTACGCGCCGCGGTGGTGATAGACGACACCCTTGGGGTTGCCGGTGGTTCCCGATGTGTAGTTGAGCGACATGGATTGCCACTCGTCCTCCGGAGGCCTCGCGGCGTACTCGGGATCGCCTTCCTCCAGCAAGGCCTCGTAGTCCTTTTCTCCCAGCAGCTTGCCGCCCTCGAACAAGGGATCGTCAATGTCGATTACAAGCGGGCGCTCGTCGATGCCGTTGAGGGCCTCCTCAATGGTGGCGGAAAACTCACGGTCGGTGATCAGGACCTTGCTCCGCGCGTGTCTCATGATGAAGCGAATGCTGGCGGCGTCAAGGCGATAGTTCAGCGCGTTGAGCACCGCGCCGGACATGGGCACGCCGTAGTGGGCTTCCAGCATTGCCGGCACGTTGGGCGCCATGACCGAAACCGTATCGCCTCTGCCGATGCCGCGCCGTTCCAGCGCTGACGCCAGTCGGCGGCAACGCTCGTACAACTCCGCGTAGCCGTAGCTTCGCTCGCCGTGAATGACCGCGTCTTTCTCCGGATAAACAGCTGCTGAGCGCTTTAGAAAACTAATCGGGGTAAGCGGAAAATAGTTGGCTTCGACCTTGTCGAGATTTTGATCATATATGGATGGCGTTTTTTTCATGCGGCGCTCAGTTTGTTCGCCGTTTCAGCTTTGATTCGCTATGGATTCGTATGTCGTATGTCGGAGCTGTACCGGTCTTTCTCTTCTCCGATATTCGATATAAAAGATACGATATACGTCTGTAACACGTCGCCCCCGTCCGTATAGTCAGGCGTTGCGCCACTAGATCGCATTCCCTAATGCCTGATCGATATCCCAGAGGATGTCGTCGATCGTCTCGATTCCCACCGAAATGCGAATCATGTCCGGGGTAATGCCGGCCGCGATCTGCTCTTCTTCGGACAGCTGCCGGTGGGTGGTAGACGCCGGATGAATCACCAGGGTCTTGGCGTCGCCGACGTTGGCGAGGTGGCTCATGAACTGGGCCGCCTCGATGAACTTCACCCCGGCCTCCTTGCCGCCTTTGATTCCGAAGGTGAGGATTGAGCTCGGTCCCCGGGGCGTATATTTCCTCGCCAGCGCGTAGTACTTGTTGTCCTTAAGTCCCGGATAGTTGACCCACGTCACCTTGGGATGGTCGACGAGGTATTTTGCGACCGCCATGGCGTTATCGCAGTGGCGGTCCATGCGCACGTGCAGGCTTTCGAGACCCTGTAAAAACAAAAAAGCGTTGAACGGGCTCATGGCCGGCCCGAAGGTGCGTAGTGTCTCGCAGCGCGCGCGCATGGTGAAGCCGAAGTCTCCGAAGGTCTCGTAGAAACGCACTCCGTGATAGCCGCGAGAAGGCTCGGTCATACCGGGAAAGTTACCGTTGTCCCAGGGAAACCTGCCTGACTCCACCAGCACTCCGCCAATCGAGGTGCCGTGCCCCCCGATGTACTTGGTTGCGGAGTGAATGACGATGTCGGCGCCGTACTCGATGGGGCGGCAAAGGTAGGGAGTCGGAAAAGTATTATCGATGACCAGCGGGATCCCCGCATCGTGAGCAATCCCGGCCACCGGCTCTATATCCAGTACATTGATCACCGGGTTGCCGATGGTTTCGGCATAGATTGCCTTGGTGTTCTTTTTTATCGCCTTGCGAAAATTCTCCGGCTCGTCGGCGTCGACAAACGTGGTTTCGATGCCGAGCTTGCGGAAGTTGACGTCAAAGATTGAGTAAGTGCCGCCGTAGAGCGTGCTCGCGGCCACGATGTGATCCCCACCCTGGAGCAGGGTCAGCATGGTGACCATCGTTGCAGCCATCCCCGAGGCCGTTGCAACCGATGCGCGCCCGCTCTCGATCGCCGCCATGCGCTCTTCGAACACCGCAGTGGTCGGATTCATCAGGCGGGTGTATATGTTGCCGAAGGTCTGCAAGTTGAACAGACTGGCAGCGTGGTCGGCGTTGTCGAAAACGTAGGACGTGGTCTGGTAAATGGGCACCGCGCGGGCGCTGGTGGAGGCGTCCGGAAGCTGGCCGGCGTGTAGGCAAAGCGTCTCGATTCCGAATTGGCGGTCAGCCATTGATATTCCTTCCCGCGCGAGTGCGATCAATTATCTCACGAGCGTCGATATGGAAATTAATACGGCAAGTAGTTCGGTCGTTTGCCGGATATAACGCGCGTATTCACGCCGACGAAGTTGAGTCCGCCGAACAGTCTCGCGTATTCGATCTTCATGCACCGGTTCATGACCACGTCGAGCCCGGCGTCGCTTGCCATTTTTGCGGCCTCTTGATTGACGACCCCAAGCTGCATCCAAAGCACCTTGGCTTTGATTTGAATGGCCTGCTCCGCGAGCGCCGGTATTTCCTCGGACTTTCGAAAGCAGTCGACCACGTCCACCGGTAGCGGGAGATCCGACAGGGACGGATAGCATTTTTCTCCCAGGATTTCGTCGTAGGTGGGGGTGACCGGAATCACACGGAAGCCATGGATCTGAAGGTACTTGGCGGCGAAATTACTCGGCCGGTACCAGTTGGCGGAAAGACCCACCATGGCGACGGTGTGGTTTTCCTTGAGTATGCGCCGGATGCCGGGAATGTCGTCGACGATCATCGTTAACCTTCTTGATTACCAGCTGAGCCGTTCCTGATTATGCCTTGTCCGCCTGGGTTGCGGACTACAATTTCTTTACCCATACGCGATTGGTGTGAAAAGTGCTCTGGCCGGCGAGGTCGGCGAGGGTGTCGGATGTTGTCCAGTTCACGTTGCGTCCGCCGTTGCGTTTTGCCCAATAGCCCTTGTAGGTTACCGCGACGCCCGGGATCACGTCCTTGCTGATTCTGGCTTCGAGCTCGAAGGATCCGCGGCTGTTGATTACCTCGACCCGATCTCCGCTGACGATACCGCGTGATTTTGCGTCTCGCGGATGAAGCTCGAGCGCCGGTGCCCCTTCCCTGCGGGTCAAGGTGGGCTGATTGGCGAAGCTGCTGCTGACGAAATGGTGGGGCGCGGGGCTCAAAAGCTCGAGGGCCTCGGCGCTGTCGTACCCGTGAGGTGGTGAACCGGCGTCCGGGGATTCGGTCCACGCCGGCAGGGGATCGATGCCGAAACGGTCCGCGAGTGACTGGGAGTAAAGCTCAACCTTGGCGCTCGGCGTTCGAAACTTCAGGTCCGCGTACGGGACCTCGTCATCCAGCGTCAGCGGAACGGCGCCCTCGCGCTTGAGGCGATCCAGGTTGATTCCCTTCAGCTCCGGAGCGTGCTTGGCGGTTTCGCTGATCATCTCGTCGATAATTTCATCCGGCGACTGATGCAGCCACGGTTCGTGAAATCCCATGGCGGAGGCGATCAACCCCAGCGTCTCCCAGTTGCTCTTGCATTCTTCCAGCGGCGATATCGCCGCCTGGTTGTAAGCCAGCACCGTATGTCCGTAGCCGCGGTGCAGATCCGTATGTTCGAGCTGGGAGGTGGCGGGCAGCACTATATCGGCATAGTCCGCGGTGTCGGTCATAAACAGCTCGTGCACCACGGTGAAGAGATCCTCGCGCATGAGGCCTCCGGCGATCAGCGCCGCGTTGGGCGAAGAGGCCATCGGATTTGCGCCAAATACGTAAAGAGACATCACCGGCGGATCGGTGACTTCGCCGGTGAGCGTTGCGCCTAGGCGGTTCATGTTGATCTTGCGCCCCGGGGCCGGGCAGCCTTCGCGATGATGCATCGCGGCGTGGTTCCAGTTGAAGTAGTCGCTGGTGGAATAGCAGATCCCCGCGCCGCGCACGCCATATTGGCCTGTGATTGCGGGCAAGGCACACAGAGCCCGCACCGTCTGTCCTCCGTTGCGATTGCGATTGATGCCGTCGGCGAACTTGATCAGGCCGGGCTTGCGGGTGCCGTAGCGTATCGCCAGTTTTTCAATCACGCCCGCGTCGACGCCGGTTATTTTTGCCACCCTTTCGAGAGGGTATTCATTTAATCGCTGCTCGAGCTTTTCCCAGCCAATCGCGTGCGACGCCAGCCAGCCCGGGTCGTGCAGTCCCCGATCTACGATCACTCGCGCCATACCCAGTGCCAGGGCAGCGTCGCTGCCCGGGCGCGGCGCCAGGTGAAGATCCGCGCCGCGCGCGGTACGCGAACGTCGTGGATCGACGACCACTACCTCGCAACCCCGGCGGTGGGCCTGGCGAATGAAGGGCATCAGGTGGGGTCCGGTGCTCACCGGGTTCGCTCCCCAGATGATCAGCATCTCGCTGTCTAGCACGTGGTGGTAGGGAACGCCGCGCCGGCCGCCGAGCGTCGCGCCCACGGCGAACTCGCACGCACTTCCGCAGATGGCCCGGATAAGGCGGCTTGCGCCCAATCGGTTCCAGAAGCGCGTGTTGCAGATGTCCATCTGCACCAACCCCAGCGTGCCGCTGTAACTATAGGGGAGAATCGCTTCGGCGCCGTATCGGTGAATAATTTCGCGCCACCTTTCGCTGATCTCGCGAATGGCCTCGTCCCAGGTAATGCGCTTCCACTCGGGTGCGCCGCCCTTTTGGCCCGTGCGTTGCAAAGGATAGCGAAGGCGGTCGGGGTGATAAGCATGGGCCAGATAGTCGTTCACCTTGGCGCAGAGCCAGCCGCGGGTAATCTCGTGGTCCGGATTGGCGACGAATGCGACCGCGCGATCGTCCTCCACCCGGGTGATGGCGCCGCAGGTGTCGGGACAGTCGTGGGGACAAACGCTGTACACGCTTTGCGCGGTCATCAGTTCGATACGACCGAAGAAAGGCCGATCTTCACACAGAAACAGCGGAATTACAGCCAACCGCCTTGAGCCGCGCCTTGCCGGATCAGGCGGCCTGCGCTAGCCTGCGGACCGGTTGTCGTTCAGTTTTTTTGAACCTGTGACACGTTACTTCGACGATTTCTCACCGGGCGATCGCTTCGTCAGTAAGGGCGTCACCTTCACCGAGGCGGACATCGTTTCCTTCGCACTGCGTTACGACCCCCAATCCTTTCATATCGACGCGGAGGCTGCGGCCCAGTCTCCGTACGGCGGACTCATCGCGAGCGGTTTTCATACGCTGTCCCAGAGCTTCCGCATGATGCTTCAAGAAGGCGTGTTCGCGGAGTGCAGCATGGGATCTCCAGGCATGGATGAACTTCGCTGGCTAGCCCCAGTCCGACCGGGTGATACGCTGCACATGGAAGGCGAGGTGGTCGAAGTCCGTCCTTCCTCATCCAAGCCGGACCGCGGCATTCTCAAAATGGACTACCGCGCCGTCAACCAGCGCGGCGAGACCGTGATGACGCTCAGGGTGCTGCATCTGCTTCGCCGCCGGGATCATGGCTGAAGCCATTTCGGGAACCTCTGATTTATTCAGAGGTTCCTGCGGCACAGGGATGTGCCGCGGTTTTAGGCAACTCAAAGGTGCTGAAAACGTGAGCAAAGTGAAAATCACGTTTTTCACTTTGCGGCTTAAGGAAAACCCAAGGATGGATTTTTCAGAGATTACTTAGCTCAAAAATCTGCTTGAGGTTACATGAGCGAAACATTGCTCGCCAACGAACCCGTCGTGCGGCTGGGGTTTTTCTTCGGTGTCTTTGTGCTCATGGCGCTTTGGGAGCTTCTGTGGCCACGGCGCGGGCGGGGAATCGGAAGAAAATCCCGCTGGCCCAACAACATCGCCGTCGTCGTTATAGACACGCTTCTGTTGAGACTTCTGTTTCCGACCGCGGCCGTAGGAATGGCGCTCTTTGCAGAGTCACGCGGTCTGGGCCTGTTCAACCTGCTTCAGTGGCCCGGGTGGATCACCGTAGTGCTCGGCGTTGTGATACTCGACCTGGCCATCTACCTTCAGCACGTGATGTTCCACGCGGTGCCCGCCTTCTGGCGCCTTCATCGTATGCACCATGCCGATCTGGACATCGACGTAACTACCGGCGTGCGTTTTCATCCCATCGAGATCATTCTGTCGATGCTGATCAAATTTGGCGTCATTCTCATGCTCGGACCGCCCGCGGTGAGCGTTTTGATTTTCGAGGTGCTGTTGAACGCGACCTCCATGTTCAACCACAGCAACGCTTACATTCCGCCCTCGATTGATCGCTTGCTGCGATTGTTCGTGGTGACGCCGGACATGCACCGGGTGCACCACTCGGTGGAGGACTACGAGACCAACAGCAACTTCGGCTTCAACCTGCCATGGTGGGATCGGCTTTTCGGAACCTACCGGGACCAGCCGCGGGCGGGTCACCACGGCATGACCATCGGACTGAACTCCTTCCGCGATGAGCGGACCTGCGTCAGCATCAAAGGCATGCTTCTGATTCCATTCAGGGGCAAGAGCGAAGACTACGTCATCAACAGGCGAAGTCACGGACCGCCGGACGGTGCCAGCTGATTCCGGCAGCGGGATGGAGACTAGACCTTGGTGATGAAATCCGGCGCCTTGGACAGCGGCCAGTACTCTGCCGAGAGTATCAGGAAGTACGAGCGGATTTATGGCCGGGACTTTGTCAGCCCGGGCGGGGCAGAGACGGCGCGCGAGTTTATCGCCCTGCTCGGATTGAGATCCGGTCAGCGCGTGCTGGACGCGGGCTGCGGCATCGGCGGCGCGGCATTCCTTATGGCAACCGAATGCCGGGTGATGGTTGAAGGCGTCGACCTGTCGAGGAACATGATCAAGATCGCCAGGGAGCGGTGCAACGCGCTGGGGCTCGAGGGACAGGTGATTTTGCGCCACGGTGATCTGATGGATATCGACGCAGATCGCCGTTTCGACGCCGTTTACAGCCGCGATGTCTTCCTGCACGTGGAAAGGAAGCCCGAGCTGTTCGCGGTGCTGCTGCGCGCTTTAAAGCCCGGAGGCAGGTTGTTGATAACCGATTATTGCCGCGATGCCGGTTCCCTGTCGCAAGCTTTTGAAAGCTACGTCAAAGGGCGCGGTTATTTTCTGATCACCATAGAAGATTACGGTGAATTGCTTCGGGACGCGGGATTCGAGCGCGTCCAGGCCGTCGATCTAACCTCGCGCTTCGCAAAGATCCACGCCCTCGAGCTCGAGAGACTCGAGCAGTCCGGCGAAGCGGCCGATGAACTGTTGGAGCTGGCCGCCGCATGGCGGGAGAAGCGCGACCGGGCCCTTAAGGGCGAGCAGCGCTGGGGCCTGTTTACCGCTGGCCGCCCCGAGTAGGCGCTTCAATAAGCGCTCTTCAGCAGCTTAATAATGAAAGGCAGCCAGGCGAGAAGCATCAACGCAAACAGTGCCACCTCGAGCCGGATGATGAATCGGTAGCGCGCGCGATCGGCGCTTTGCGCTTCCTTCATAAACACTCGGCTCATGGTAATGTCCAGGGGCAATACGAACAGCATGATGACGTAAAAGGCCGGCGCGACCACGCTGGTGAAGAGCGCAAAACCGCTTATGCGCGCCTCGCCGCCGGAAATGGGACCCATGAGGATGAGAAGCAGCACGACGATGACGAGCATCGCGCGCAGGGCACCGAGTTTTAAAAAGAACTGTTTCAACATTCAGATCACGGACAGTATACGGCGTATCACCGCTGGTTCATGCCGAATCAGCGCCGCGCTGATGCCCCGATTGCCGGCCCTCAGGTGACGCTTTTCTCGCCGTTCGTCCGAGCCAGACGTAGGCCGTGACGCCGGCGAGGACGTTGGATATACCGGCAGCTGCAAAAATGCCGTAGACGCCGAACAGGCGCCCACCCGCCCAGGCGAGCGGAAGATAAAGCACCACCATGCGCAGCGTCGACACCGCCACCGCCGGAAAAGGACGCCCGAGGCCATTGAAGGCCGCGTTCACCACCATGACGATCCCGGCAGCGCCATAGCTGACCGGCACGATCCACAGATAGGCCGCGCCCACTTCCAGCACCCGGGCGTCATTGGAGAACAGCGCTATCAGTGGCTTCGCGGCGAGCGCCAGAACCGCGGCAACCGACAGTCCGAATAACAGGCAGAAAACCGCGCAGCGCCGGTTCGCTTCGTCGATACGATCCTGCTTGCCGGCGCCGAGATTCTGCCCGACGAACGGGCCGATGACGGCAGACATGGCGAAGAAAACCACCAGGCTCAATCCTTCTATGCGCGACGCTGCGCCGAAGCCCGCCACCGCTTCGTGCCCGAAGCCGGCGATCATCGCTACCACGACGGCCGTGGACGCGGGAATGATGACGTTGGTTCCCGCGGCTGGCAGTCCCACGTGCAGCACGCTGCCCCAAGAGCCAAGCACCTCGGATAGCCTGGGCCACTCGAAGCTCATCATCCTGTGCTTGTAGTGAAGCGCCCAGAATCCTGCCGCTATGGTTGTTGCCCGCGCGGCGATGGTGGCGACCGCGGCGCCCTGAAGCTCGAGCCGTGGAAGGCCGAGCAGACCGAAAATGAGTAAGGGGTCGAGGATCAGGTTGACGACTGAGGCGACGATCAGCAGCCGGCTTTGAAAACGGCTGTCTCCGGTGGCGCGGATGGCGCCCATGCCCGCCATGGGCGGAATCACCGCCACCAGTCCCGCGTACCACACGAGCATATAGTCGGAAATAAGCGGGAGTAGATCCTCCGACGCGCCAAGCAGCCTGAACAGCGGTTCCAGCGTGAGGATGCCGACGACCGAAAGCGCGAGTGAGATCAGCACCGAGAACGCCAGCGCGTCTGTGGTAAGCCGTCTTACTCGCTTTTCGTCGCCGCGGCCAATGGCCCGCGCGATCACCGACGAGGTGCCCGCCATCAGGCCAATTCCGAGGCTGATGATTACCATCACCACCGGAAAGGTGAAACTCATGGCGGCCAGCTCCGGCGCACCCAGCTGGGCGCAAAACCAGGTGTCGATGACGTTGAAGGACATCATCGCCAGGATCCCCCAGATCATGGGCGTGGTGAGGCTGATGAGGTGCGCTCGGACCGGTCCCTCGGTCAAGGTGGCGCGGGAGGCGGAGGCGTGTTGCACCAGAAATTGATCCTTAGGAGAAAATGAGCTTGGCGGGAGATGGAGAAAATTTGAAATGAAAACCTTAACGGCTTTGGCGGCGGGTTTTTGAACTGGCATTATCTCTGCTCCCGGCCGCTGCGTGAATCGGAATGTTGGTTTCCGGATACACGCCGGTCCATTCTTGCGGCAACGTCCGTCCGGTGAGGTGACGCGCATGAACATCGCCTGTCTCGTATTTGATCAGATCACGCTGTTGGACGCCGTCGGCCCTATGGAGGTGCTGTCCCGCATCCCCGGAGCGAAGGTCGAGTTCGTGGCGAAGAAAAAAGAAATCCTGCAATCGAACAAGAGCCGATTCCAGTTGATGCCGGATTGCCTGTTGGAGGAGATGGATGCGGCGGACATTCTGGTGGTCCCTGGAGGTCCCGGCGTGCGTCCGCTGCTCGAAGACTCGCGGGTGCTCGATTGGGTTCGCCGCGCGCACCAATCGAGCCAGTGGACGACATCCGTGTGCACCGGCTCCCTGTTGCTCGCCGCCGCCGGGCTGCTGCAAGGCCTACCGGCCACCACCCACTGGAACGCGTTGGCCGATCTCGAGCGTTTTGGGGCCAGCCCGGTGCGGGAAAGGGTGGTGGTGAACGGAAAGATCGTGATGGGGGCCGGGGTTTCCGCCGGCATCGATATGGCGCTGACGCTCGCCTCTCTTGTGGCCGGTGAGGCGGTAGCGCGTGCGATTCAGCTTCGAATCGAATACGACCCGAAGCCCCCCTTCGATGCGGGAACGCCGGATCGGGTAGACGAGATCGTACTCGACCTCGCCCGCGGCGGGTTGGACAGCGTCAGCGCGGTTTAGGCGCTGACCGGGCGATCTCGAAGCCCGCCTCAGTCGTCGCCGGGTCCGTCCTGGCGACTTTTGGGAATGCGATGATCCATCTGCCGCGACGGCTCCTCGTCGCAGCAGTCACCGACCACCTGCGCGGGAACGCCGACCACAGTGCAGTGAGGCGCTACGTCCTCGAGCACCACGCTGCCAGCACCAACTTTAGCGCAGGCGCCGATCTCCACGTTGCCGAGGATTTTTGCTCCGGCGCCGATGAGCACTCCGTGGCGCACC
>JBFHVA010000013.1:0-28657 GCA_041589735.1 Gammaproteobacteria bacterium
CTTCGCGCAATGTGAAACACACATCCAGGGGCAGGGCACTCCCGTCATCCGGAACCTCCTGGCGTACCAGTCGGTAGATACGTTTGGGCTCGAGAAAGATGACCGGGTCGGGGTCCCGGATGGCGGCCAACAGCAGGCCGTAGGCCCGCGACGGGGACGAAGGGATGACGACCCTCAGCCCGGGGATGTGGGCGAACATGGCCTCGGTGCTCTCGGAGTGATGTTCAGGAGCATGTATGCCGCCGCCGAATGGCGCCCGCAGCACCATCGGGCAGCCCAGGCGCCCGCGGGTGCGGTTGCGCATTCGGGAGGCGTGGCACACCAGCTGATCGATACAGGGATAGATGAAGCCCATGAACTGGATCTCGGCCACGGGTTTGAGCCCCATCGCCGCCATGCCGATGGACATGCCGGCGATGAGAGTCTCGGCCAGCGGCGTATCCATCACCCGATCGCCACCGAATCGATCCAGCAGACCGACGGTGGCCCGAAATACGCCGCCGTTGACGCCTACGTCCTCTCCCAGCACCACCACGCTGTCGTCTTCTTCCATGGCCCGCGCCAGCGCCATGTTGACGGCCTCCACCAGGTTGACCTCAGCCATCAGATTGCTCCTTCATGGCTTCGGTCCGCTGGGCCGCGAGGGCTCTGGGTAGCTCGGCGTAGAGGCTGTCGAACATGGCCTCGGGGGGCTCCTTGGGCGTCGCCAAATAGGCCTCTACCGCCTCCTGGACCCGAGCCGCGCATTCCTCGTTCAGCGCTGCTTCGTCCTTTTCGCTCCAGGCCTGAATCGATTCCAGATAGCGTCGGGTGCGAATAATGGGATCGGATTTCTTCGCCGCCTCCACCTCCTGCGCGTCGCGGTAGCGGCTGGCGTCGTCGGCCGTGGTGTGATCTTGAAGCCGGTAGGTAACCGCCTCGATCAGCGTGGGACCGCCGCCGCTTCGGGCCCGTTCCAGGGCTTTGTCCATGGCGAATCGCACCGCTACCGGATCGTTGCCATCCACCTGGACGCCCTCGAAGCCGCCGGCGACGGCTTTTTGTGCCAGCGTCTGCGCCCCGGACTGCCGGCTTCTGGGGACGGAGATGGCCCACTGGTTGTTGCTGACGACGAAAACCACCGGCAGATGCCAGGTGCCCGCCAGGTTCAGCGACTCGTAAAAATCGCCCTTGGACGTGGCGCCATCGCCGCAGCCTTCCACCACCACCCGGGATTCTCCGCGCAGCTTCAGCGCCACCGCGGCGCCCACCGCGTGACACGACTGGGTAGCGATGGGAATACAGATGGGAAAATCGAACTGAGGGCCTGAAAAACGGCTGCCGCGCTCGTCCCCGCTCCAATACAGGAGCAGCTCTTCGAGGGTGACTCCGCGGGCAAATTGGGCCGCCTGCTCGCGGTAGCTTGGAACGAGGACGTCTTCGTCCCGCATGGCAAGACCGACGGCGGCGCCGACGGCCTCCTGGCCCAGGGAAGACGCATAGGTGCCGAGCTGACCCGTGCGCTGCAGGGCGATGGCCTTGGCGTCAAAGGTGCGGGTCAAGGCCATCAGGCGATACATGGGCGTGATCGCTTCCGCCCCGGCCAGGTGCGGCGGCAGTTCCTGGGTGGGTTGCCCCGAAGAATCGAGAAACTGGATGTATTCGACGGCGAATTCAGCGATGCGGGTCATCTGACCACGGGTCCCGGGTGATCGGGAGAGAACTGCGTAGTGCACACAAAGTGTGTTGCGCTTAGACCGATGACCCGCCGCTTAGTTACGCGCACGTTTTTACCCCCCGCTATAATGACGCCCGGAAACAATCTGGCCGTTTTTCTATCAGACGCCGCCGCGAATGACTACCGAAAGTTTAGACACTCTGGTTACGGTCGAAGACGTTTCGAGTCACTTGGGCGATCCGGGCTGGGTGATTGCCGACTGCCGGTACAATCTCATGGATCCCGAAGCCGGTCGCCGCTCGTATCTGGAAGGTCACATTCCGGGCGCGCGCTACGTGCATCTTCACCACGACCTGGCCGGGGAACCTCTCACCGATCACGGTCGCCACCCGCTGCCGTCACCCGAGGCGCTGACCGAGCTCTTCAGCCGTCTGGGCATCGATGAAAGTGTCCAGGTCGTCGTTTACGACCAAGCCGACGCCGGCATCGCGGCGAGACTCTGGTGGCTGTTGCGCTACATGAGCCACGACAAGGTCGCGGTGATGGACGGTGGAATTCGCGCCTGGCAGTCAGCAAATTTGCCGCTGGAATCCGGATCGAGTGAAGCCGAGCGAAAGGCGTTTCGCGGCCGGGCCAGGCGGGAATGGGTAGTGACCCTCGGAGAAGTGCCGGGGCAGGCGTGCCTGGTGGATGCCCGCGCCGAGGCCCGCTATCGCGGTGAAGAGGAGCCGCTGGACCCGGTCGCGGGGCACATACCCGGCGCGCTAAACCACCCCTTTGGGGAAAACGTGCAGTCCGACGGACGCTTCCGATCCCCTCGGGAGCTCTTAGCCCGCTTCGAGAAAACGCTGGGGGATCATGCGCCGGAGTCGGCGGTCTACTACTGCGGCTCTGGAGTCACCGCCTGCCAGCTGCTGCTGGCGGCGGCCCACGCCGGACTGCCGCCGGGGCAGCTTTACGCTGGATCCTGGAGCGAGTGGAGCCGTGATCCCGGACGACCGGTGGCCAGCGGTCCGGAGCCGGGATCGCCTCTGGTCCCATGAGCCGAAGCACCTTCAATCCGCCGCGGCACTCAGCGCCGCGGCTTTCGGTCGTGGTGCCTGCCTACAACGAATCCAAGCTCATCGAGCGCTGCGTCGAAAGCATCACCAGTGCTTTCGCCTCCGCAGGCGTTGCCGGATCCGAATACGAGCTGATCGTCGTCGACAACAACTCCAGCGACGACACCGCGGCGAGGGCGGCCAAGCTCGGCGCCCGCGTGTTGCATGAGCCGATTAGACAAATCGCGCGGGCTAGAAACCGGGGCGGGTACGCCGCCCGGGGGCAATGGCTGTTATTCGTGGATGCCGACTCATGGCCGGACGGCGCGCTGATCCGCGATCTGCTGGAAGCCATCGACGACCCGAAAGTAGCGGGCGGCGGCGCCTTGATGCAGATGCAGGGTCTTCCACCGCTGCTGTTCCTGGGCATATGGGTCTGGAATCGCCTTTCGCGGTGGCTGTCGTGGGTCGCAGGTTCGTTCGTTTTTTGCGCCCGGGACGCGTTCGAGGCGGTAAACGGATTCGACGACAGCCTGTTCGTGGGCGAAGAAATCAGTTTCAGCCGAAGACTCAAACGCTATGCCGGTTGGCGCGGTCAGAAGTTGGTCATACTGAGCCGTCACCCCCTGCGCACCTCCGGGCGAAAGGGCGAGCTTTACAGCCAGAAGGAAATCTTATTGGTGGGACTTCGAATGCTGCGCCACCCGCGGCGCTTCTTCCGCGATCCGGGCCTTTGCACCCTGTGGTACGACGGTCGCCGCTGAACGGACCACCGCTGGCGGAAATTCGGCCCTGAAAACGGAAATCTTGTTAGCATCTGGTTCCTCCCTTGGTAAACGACGTTGACGATGCTTTCGGGCCTTATTGGTTGGTTCCCGCTTTGATTTGGCTCAAAGGGCCGTCAACGGCGTTTACGTCAGACGCACCGCCCCTGGTTCAGATTCGACATGCAGTGGCCCGACTAAATCGCTGAATGCAGTTGCGAATCTCGCCCTCGGATCCGCCAGCGCGCCCACTGGCACGCATCTTGTATCTAAAACTGTCGCCAGAATTCCCGGCGCGTTACCAAAACAGTGCCCGCAAGGGGGTCATTGGCGCCCACACGACGCCGGTTGTTGCCGGTATATGGCGGCTACGGGAGAACTTAAGGCCTTCTAAGGTGAGCACCGCAAATACCATGCCCGCACTCGACGAAGGACAGCCCCACGGCGAGGTCCACGACCCCGGGGCGCTGGACCAGTTCGAGTCCAAGCTTGCCGCGCGTACCAAGGTGCCGTCGGACCGGCTGCCTGAATTCTTCGCCTGGGAGCCGGACAAGATCAGGCGCGAAGCAGAGATTGTGTCGCGCATCCTGAAGCGCTTCGCGGAAGCGGTCGTCGACGCCATAGAGCAGCCTGACAAGGCGGACGACTTTCTCCGCTCTCTGGACCTGAAGGCTATCTCGCGAGACCACGACTGGCGCACCATTTTTTCCACCATTCGCAGCCAGGATGCCGACTGCGGGGAGTACCAGCGCGCGGTTCTGATCAAGTACCTCCAGTACCTAAGCTTCAGGAAGCGTCTGCTGGACTTCATCATGATGCGAAAGCAGGGACTGGAAGAGACCGACGGGTACGAGACGCAAACGCTCTATCCACCCGCCGCGGACGCAACCGAGCAGGACATGGAGGTTCTTAATCCGGAAGAGTTCGTCCGCCTTAACATGGGCGAGAACGTGCAGCTGGATTATGAAGAGGGAGAAAAGATCGAGCTCAAGCTCGCCAATCACCTGTTCCGTCTGGTATGCGCCCGCCCGCCGTGTCTCGTCGACCAGAATGGCGTCATGTATTTCCTGCGACCCGGCCGAAACATGATCGGCCGGCATCCGGAAAGCGACCTGCCCATCGACCCGAACTTCGGTCACGTTTCCCGCGCCCATCTGATCATCGAGTGGGACGGGCGTTCGACGCTCAGCCTCATTGATCTCTCTTCCCGCGGAACTTTTCTGCGGCGAAAGGTTTTACAGCGAGAAAGCAGCTTGAACTCCTGACCGACCTACCTCCGCTGGGACACGGACGTTCCTGCATCCGCCCAACGAACACGGATGTTCCTCTAAGAGACTTTACGCCCCTCCCCGGGGCGTTTTTTTTAGCGTGTCGTCAAGGTTTCACGCGCTGTTTGTTGCTTCGCGACCCGGCCGAAGCGAGCTTAAGGTCGTTCCGCTTTCCGGCCTTGTTCACTTGCCGTTTGCCTCTTTCCTCTCCCTGTCCCGCCTCAAACAAGAGGGAGGGACTCCAAATCAGACTGCTACCTGGGGTTGCCGCTGGGTCAGCGTCTGGTGGGTTCTAAACCACAGGATCCGGTTTGAAATCTGGACGCTTGGAGACGGCGTCCCTATGCTGTGAGCCGGCTTCTAGTTAGCGAAATCCGATTCAGTGGTGCCCATCCAATATCTCGACGGACGGCATTTTCGTCAGGCCATCGTTGCCGGCGCAGACTGGGTGCGGCACACCCGGGAGCATATCAATCGAATCAACGTGTTCCCGGTGCCGGACGGGGACACCGGGACGAATATGGCGCTATCGCTGTCGGCCACCGCGGCTGCGGTGCGAGCCGTGGATGAGCCGCATTTAGGTGAGGTTTCGAGGCTGGCCGCGGAGGCCAGTATTCTCGGCGCCAAAGGCAACAGCGGCGTGATCATGGCGCACTGGTTTCTCGGTCTGGCAAATTCCTTTTCTAAAGAGTCTCGACTTGCCGTGGCGGAAGTCGCGCCGGCGCTCAAGGCAGCTTCGGATACCGTGTATTCGGCGGTGGAGAACCCGGTGGAAGGCACCATCGTCAGCGTCATGCGTTCCGTTGGCGAGGCGGCGTTGAAAAAAGCCGTCGCAGACAGCGTCCATCTGGGCGAGTTTATGGAGTCCCTCTTCGATGCCGCCGAAGTGGCGCTCGCGCGCACGCCGGATCAGCTGGCGGTGCTCCGCGAGGCCAACGTGGTGGACGCCGGCGCCCTGGGCTACGTCAACTTTCTCGAAGGCGCGCTTCGTGCGGTGCGCGGTGAGCCGTTACCGGAACCTTCCGACGCGGATCTCCGAGAAGCGGTGGATCAGGTGGCGTTCGAACACGACACCTCTGATTTAAGCGAGCGCTATTGCACCGAAGTGGTGGTGCGCGGAAAAGGATTTGAATCCGAGCGGCTTAAGAAGCTGTTTCGCCCGCTGGGAACCTCGTTGCTGGTGGCCACCACCGGCAATCTGTTCAAGCTTCACCTGCACACCAATCACCCCGACGATGTGCTCAAGATCGCCGCGCGCCAGGGCCGCATCGAGGAACAGAAGGTCGACGACATGCTGCGCCAGCGCGACGAGCGCGGCGAAGAAGGCCAACGGCCGATAGTCGAGCTTCAAGCGCAGCCGAATACGGTTGCGGTGCTGTGTGACTCCACGGCGGATCTGCCCGAGTCCGTTCGCCGAGAGCACGGCATCGAGATGGCGCCGCTGCAGGTTCTTTTCGGCGACCGCGTGTATCGCGACCAGGTGGACCTTTCCACCGACGAGTTTTACCAGCTGTTGCAGTCTGATCCCCACCATCCCACCACCAGCCAGCCGCCGCCCAGGGCGTTCGTCGAGGCCTTGGACCGCATCCGCAGCGACCGGCCGTCGATCATCGTGACCGTCAGCCGCGGCGTTTCGGGCACCTACACGTCAGCTCAGAGCGGCGCGGCGCTCGCGCCGCATCCAAGAGTAGAGGTATTCGACAGTCAAAGTGCGAGCCTCGGTCTGGGTATGATGACGCTCAACGCCGCGCGGCTGGCGTCCCGGGGCGCAAAGCTGGAAGAAATTCTGGCCTGGCTTAAACGCTGGCGGGAAGACTCGGGGCTGGTGATTTCTCTACAGACCCTGGAATACCTGCGTCGGGGAGGACGCATTGGCGCCGCCAAATCCCTCATCGGCGGACTATTGGGCTTGAGGCCCATCATCGCCGACAAGGACGGCAAAATCGTACCCGTGGCCAACGCTCGAGGAGAAGCGGAGGCCTTTGACCGCGCCATCGCCCTGGTCAAGAGCAAGCTCGAGGAGGGAGAACGCGTGCGACTCGGACTGGTGGAGATGGCGACCAGCGGCGCCCTGGATCGAGTGGAAAAGGCGCTCACGCAAAGCTTCGACGTAATCGAGCTGATCCGGGCCCCTGCCACCGGCGTGGTCGGCGTACATACCGGCCCCGGCGCGTGGGGAGTCTTCTACCAGCGCGTACGGAAGGACGACCCGCTAGCCTGAGTCGACGTCAGCTGCCCGCAGCCCAACACTGAACTGAGCACACATATTCCGCTGAGAAACTTTCATTCATGAGTAATCATTTCGATTTTCTGGTTCTCGGGGGTGGTAGCGGGGGCATTGCCGCCGCGGTGCGCGCGAGCGAGTACGGCGCCCGCTGCGCGGTGATTGAAGAGCACAAGCTGGGGGGCACCTGCGTGAATGTCGGCTGCGTGCCGAAAAAAGTGATGTGGTACGGCGCGTCGATTGCCCACGTGCTGGAAGATTCCCGTGACTACGGCTTCGAGGTCAACGGCGTTGATTTTGACTGGAGCCGGTTGAAAGCATCACGAGACGCCTACGTGGCACGGCTCAACGACGCCTATCGTTCGCGGCTCGAGTCCAACGGCATTGCCGAGTTTCGCGGACATGGTCGTTTCGTTGGCGAAAGTAAGGTAGAGGTGAACGGGGATCAGTTAACCGCGGATCACATTTTAATCGCCGTGGGTGGCGCGCCCGCATGGCCGGACATTCTCGGCGCCGAGCACGGGATTTCCTCCGATGGTTTCTTTGAGCTCGAGCGCTGTCCCAAAAAGGTCGTCGTGGTCGGAGGCGGATACATCGCGGTGGAGCTGTCAGGCATGTTCCAGGCGCTCGGCGCCGAGGTGAGCATGGTCATCCGTCGTGACCTGCCGCTTCGGGGCTTCGACCAAAGCATTCGTTTGGCGCTGCATGAGGCGCTGAAGGAGTCGGGAGTAGAAGTGCTCTCGGAAACACAGGTGGAACGGGTGGAGCGAAACGGCGACAACATGAGCGTGCATCTGACTCAGGGGCGCCGTTTCGAAGACGTGGACGCGTTGCTCTGGGCGATTGGGCGTTTACCACGCACGTCCGGGCTTGGGCTCGAGTCTACTGGAGTTGATGTCGGGGCGGGTGGGTCTATCCCTACCGACGCATATCAGAATACCAGTGCGGAAGGGATCTACGCGGTGGGCGATGTCACAGGGCATGACGAGCTCACGCCGGTGGCCATTGCCGCCGGCCGCAGGTTATCCGATCGCATCTTCGGCGGCATGAGCGATCGCAAGCTCGAGTATGAAATGATACCAACCGTAGTATTCAGTCACCCCACCATCGGAACCGTTGGAATGACCGAAGACCAGGCTCGGTCAGCTTTCCCTGACGAAGTGCGCATCTACGAAGTGCAGTTCACGCCCATGTACCATGCGTTTACCAAGAAGAAACACAAAACGGTAATGAAACTCGTGGTCAGAGGCGAAGAAGAGCGCATCGTCGGCTGTCACATCATGGGCCAGGGCGCGGACGAGATGTTGCAGGGTTTCGCGGTCGCAATACGCATGGGTGCAAGGAAACGGGACTTCGACGAAACCGTGGCCATTCACCCGACCAGTGCCGAAGAGCTGGTGACGATGCGGTGAATCGGCACCGGCAATCATGAACGTTGAACATCTGGAGTCGGACTTGCGCTTGGCCTATAGTGACGGCCGGCTGCCATCCCCAGAGAGACAAAGGTTCCACCTTATATGCGAGCTGCATTTCATTTCGTCCATCTTGCCCTGCTCATGGCGTCCGGCTGCCCATCCGGTAAAAAAGCGCAGGGTACTGAAGGGAGACTTTGCCCGCATGAGTGAAGACGAGCGCACCCGTATGTGTACCAACCTCGATCGAGACTCAAGATCTCCTGGCGAGAAGGACTGCACAACGATTTCGCAATCCAGAGCTATGAGTGTCTTTCGGCTCGCATGAAGATTCACCAAATTTGCCTGATTTCGAGATGACGAGCTTTGAATCATGGAGCCAGTGCGACGAGTGCGGCTTTCAAGGGCTGATGGCGTTCAGTACCAGAGAAGACGAGAACTACGATGACCCGGAGGCGCTGGGCGTGATGATGGACTGCGTTTGTCCCGCGTGCGGCGAACGCGAGTCGGTGCTGGTAGTCATGGAGCAGTATGAAGAAATGCTGCAAATGGCGAAAAACGTCAAGCAGTCGAAGGCGCCCAGGCAATAACAATTGCCCTTGTCGCTCCTGCGTTCGCGACCCGGACTCGAGACAAGCGCGGAGCCGAGTGGCACGCATGAAATTCGATGAGATTTCGGTCGAAAATAGTTTCTGTTTTTCTGATTGTTGCCGCGGCGCACTCCCCGCTGGCGTTTGCCGACCAGAATGACCCGCGGCTGAACGCGCTATTTGATCGCATCAAGCAGACCCATAACTCCGAGGTCGCTGCCGACGTCGAGCGCAAAATCTGGAATATCTGGCTGGACGCCGGCGACCCGGAACTGAACCGCATGATGCAGGCCGGCCTCGAGGCCATGGCTTCCGATCAGCTCGATTTGGCCATCGATCTATTCACCGTGATCATCGAAAAATCCCCTTTGTTTGCCGAAGTATGGAACAAGCGCGCGACGGCGTTTTACCTCAACGGCGAGCTGGCAGCTTCGGTAGAAGATATCGAGCGCACTCTGGCGCTGGAGCCGCGTCACTTCGGTGCGGTTTCGGGGCTGGGTCTAATATTCTTGAGCAGTGGCGACAAAATCGGCGCGTTGAAGGCATTCGAGCGCGTGCTGGAGATTCACCCCCACGCCCAGGGCGCCCGCGCTCACGTACGAATGCTCGAGCAGGCGCTCAAAGATGAGGGCGTCTAGGCCGCAAGTGCTTGATTAAACGAGGTTGAGTAGCTGCGCGGAAGCAGTCTGTTGCACCACAGACCCGGGCCGGAAAGCGCTTCGGATTTATTCACCAATCCTTCTCCGTGATAGGCTTGCGCCGGCTTTGAATCCGGCCCGCTTGAGGATGCTTCAGCCCCGGGCCGATCCCGTGTACATCGGAGGAGGCTAATGAATGAAACTTACGAGCGACAGTTTCGAAAATAACTCGCCGATTCCGCCAGAGTGTGCGTTTTGCGTTCCGGATCCGGAAGCTCACGTTGCTCTTGGGTCAAATCACAATCCGGCATTGTCGTGGAGCGACGTGCCCGACGGTACGAAGTCGCTGGTGCTTCTGTGTCACGACCCGGATGTGCCGTCGAAGCCCGATAACGTCAACACGGAAGGGAAGAAGCTGTCGAAAAAAATGAAGCGGGTGGACTTCTTCCACTGGGTGCTGGTTGATATCTCCGCCGACGCCGTCGGAATTCAGGAAGGCGAGTTTTCCGACGAGGTTACGCCCCAGGGCAAGGACGGGCCGCAGGGGCCGCGTGGCACGCGGCAGGGAATCAACGACTACAGCAAATGGTTCGAATCCGACGAGGACATGGGCGGCAGCTATTTTGGATACGATGGACCGTGCCCTCCATGGAACGACTCCATAGTTCATCATTATCATTTCACTCTTTACGCGCTGGATCTCGAACGCTGCCCGGTGGGAGACCAGTTCACTGGAGAGGACGTGCTTGCCGCAATAGAAGGGCACGTTCTCGACCAGGCCCGAATCACCGGCACCTATAGCCTCAATCCCGATGTTCCCGCCTGAGAGTATCGCGCCGCAAATAGTTCGAGGGATCCTGGCAATCGCCACCGTGACCATCGCGATGTCCGGGGCCAGGGCTGACGACCGACATGCCGGCTATTACTATCCGATCCCGGCGACCAGTGAAATCTACACAGCCCGCGCGGCCACTTTGCCCGATGCGAGCCGAAAGCGACGCATCCTGTTCGTAACCGAGCTTAGCAATCAAATGATCAGTAGTTCCTATGCGCCGCCGGTCGCAATATTTGCGAAAGGGGAGGAAGCCGAGAAGCTGATCATTACGGGGCTCTACGACGACGGCTACGACACCTTGTACCGGATGCGGGGCTTGCTGGCGATGCTGTCGGCGAGAGCGCGAACGACACCGATCTTTCGCACCTACGAGGTGGAGGACCTGTTTACTTTTTTCGACCTGCTCAAGCTGCTCGGATTCCAACAGCTGACGGTGACGGATGGTGACCGCTTCGCGCACCAGATAGAGATAAAGTGAGTGAAGGGGCGTCCGCAGTTCAGGCGCGACGCCAGCGAAATGAGCTCTTGACCCGCTCGACCACCGGTTCCAGCGATTCTTCCGGGGACCCTACGATGACCAAAGCGCCGCCGTCGAAGGGTACAACTACCCCCTTCAAATTGTCACCGTGAATAGTGTATTTGGACGCGACATTGATCTCGGGAACAAGGAAAACCGTGCACGGCGCCCACTCTCCCTGAATTACAATGTGCCCGGCTAATTTTCCGCCCAGCATCGACTGCCCGGCGTAGGTGACTTTCTCCAGTTTGCCCGTGAGGTCGAGGCCAACCGGGGCAAGAGCTTCGGCCACCGCCTGGTTGTCGAGGAGCGTCTTGTATTCAAAGGTATCGCTGGCCTGGCGAATGCGGGTAAAGATCTCCTGCGCTAGGGGATCCGCCGGGCGGAGCAGGTAAGTCCCGGAAAGCGCGAGGCCGGCGACGACAGTGATGCTCGCGGCTAGCGCCAACGCGCTCCTCCTGGAGAAGAGGACCCTGGAGTCGGAAAAAGATTGCCTGAGCAATACGCGTGATGCCAGATTCTCTGGCACTTCGATTCGCGCGGCGGCGCTGAGCGTACTGCAGAAGCGGGCCGCGCGTGAAGCGAACGCGGCGCAGCTTTCGCACTGTGCCTTGTGACGAATGAATTCCTCGGCCTTCGTATCCGGATCGGTATCGACCAGGCGTCTGAATTCCAGGCAGTTCATCTAACTTGATACCTCGGTCTCGTCGAAATCGATGTCGCTCACGCCGCCTTCGAAGATTTTTCTAAGGCGCTGGCGCGCGCGAAACAGGCGCGTGTTGACGGTGGCCCGGGGGACACCAAGCACGTTCGCGATTTCTTCACCGCTATAGCCGCCAATCACCTGCAGAACGATCGGCTCCCTGTACTTGAGCGGAAGTCCCAGCATGGCCCGGCGTATCACCAGTACTTCCAGTTGCGAACTGCGCTCGCCCGGCAGCAGGTCCGGGTCCACGTCGTCGAAGCGTGGCTGATAGCGCTCGAATTGGCGGGCGAATTCTCGCCTGAGCGTCGTAAACAGCCAGCTTTTTGCCTTGCTCTCATCCCTCAAGCTACCCAGGAAGCGCCACGCGCGCATGTATGTCTCCTGCACAAGATCTTCAGCCAAGTCTTCGTTCCTACATAAGAAAAACGCATATCTGTACATATCCGACGAGAGCGCCAGGACCAGCTTTTCGAAACGTTGCTGCGCTTTTTCCATAGCTATCGGCCGACGCAGAGTCGGCTTCAGGGTAAAAAGACCGAGTTTTCGACGGCTTTCTTCCATTCTCAGCCCCCGAATTGGACCCGGGACCCTGGGGACGGCGCGTCACCGGCTCGAGGAGGGCGGTATCTCCACGTTCCGGCTTCGGACTCGGGCCTGCGGCCACAGGCGAAATCAGGCATTCGATGCATCAGCAGTTGGACCGGGTCTGGTGACAAGGGTTCTGGAAAAGGCAATTCGACAGTAACGGTTTTCTCGATCTTACGGGCCCGGGAATATCCGACGCCAGGTTCCGGTCGATTTTACAAAGCAAGCGATCTTGAAAAACCCGATCCCGGGCAGGTGGCCTTGGCCGCTGTCCATCGTAAGGTTCGGAAAGCATCGAAGATTCCAATAATGCGGATTTCGCACCTGCGGATATTTCGCCCGCGCCGGAATGCACGGCAACTTATATCTGAGCATCTGCCCCGAACTGTGAGCTCAGTTTGGCCTGTGGGAGTTAGTTCGGCACCCGTCCGATTACAGTGGTCAGCGGGTCGCCGAACTTTTTTGAAATGCGGGATAAGTCTCGCCGGGCTGCAGAGAACGCGTCGGATCCGCGAGCCGGAGATACTGGCGGCTCTAATTTTGTCTCCAATGCACGACACCAGGCATTGAGAATTACTTTTTCGGTGGAGAGTTTCCGGGCTGTCAGCGACACTCGATCTTCTGGAAGATCTCAGTATTTCGAGACCAGGATGGCAACCAGGTGCAGTGTCAGCATGACGAATAGAATCACCATGCCGTAGCGAAGTCCGCGCTGGACCATGGTATCCGACTCGGGCACTGGAAAGACGCCGAACTCCTTGGGATCAAGAGCGCCCAACTTTTCGCGCGCCATCACCTCACGGCAGAATTGTCGAACCCAAAACGGCGCATTGGCGCGAAACATGTAGCGCGTATAAATGGACTCCATCTTCTCTTCGATCGGGGGCTCGCCAAACCAACGTTCGTAAGCGAGCTCGAACAAGCGGAACTCGGTAATTTCCAAAGCGGACGAGGCCGAGAGGACGTCTAGCGTGTCTTGCTCGATGCCGTCGTCGTCATAGGTGAAAAAGGTCATGTCGCACAGACATTTTCCGGCAAGGCGTAATTTACGCCCTGCCAATCAGTGGTGAGCGTAAGAACAAGTTTGACACGTTCTGCAGACCTTTTGCCACGCGGGCGGCAGCTCAAACCTCTGCTCGACGCCGGTGCTGTCGGCAACGCCAGGGTGACGGCCGCGGTGAAGGCCGGATCGCCGTTTGGCGCTAATGAGCAGGAAAAAGATGCCTAGACTCAAGCCGGGTACCAAAGTCGCCGAGGAAACGGTCTCTACGGGAATAAGTCCCAGAAAATGCCGTCCCGCAGGAACGCTTGGAATATTTGATCTGAACGTGATTCACATTTTTGACGGCGCTTCTCGGCCACCAGCGCGACCCGGTCGAGATCTTGACCCAATTTCGTGAAATTCCTCACAGTAGCAATAATAAGTCCTTGATTCAGAAGGGAAGAGCGACCATTCTTTCTCTTAAGCCAGTGACGCCTTTAAGCCTCGAGATCGTCACCCACAACAACCACGGCACCCACGACGGAGGACGCGTTCATGGGAAGCGCTAAGCAGAACAAGTTCAGCCAGCCGCTTCATCTTTCGGTGAAAGGTTTACCCGAGTGCATTACGTCGTTGGAACAGTTCGATCAGGCTCTCGCTCGAAAGACACTGATTACCTCCGAACTATTTGCCAAGCTCCTGACCCTCGACGACGATCGGCTGAGCAGTCTTACTGGCGCGACACGTCAGGCAGCGGATCTGCTGCAGCGGGCGCTGAAGCGGGCGGTGGCGAGTCCAAACGCGGTCGATGAACTGTTCAAGAAACTCGGAACCGCTTTTTTCACCGAAGATCACTCCTGGCGAAAACTCTTCATGACGCTGTCCGCGCTTCCTGCAAAGCGCAACGACATCAAGCTTCTGGCATTGAGCAAGTACCGCAACTATTTGCTGGCGCGCCTAGCCGCGCTCAACAGCATCGGCTCCAATAGACTGCAGTCACAGATTCACGTCACCGCGGATTCGGAAGCGGAAAGCGTCACCGAACTCGTAGTGCAAAAACCCGGCGTCACCCAAGAGCTGAGCAGCTCAGAAACAATCATTCGCGACGTGGTTCAGCTTCCGAAGGGGAAGACCACGCCCATCCGTGCCGAGGATATGGCTTGCGTGGACGTTTGGATGGCAAGACGTAGATTTCGCATTGAGATGTGGGACAAGACGTCGTTCATTGACAGTCACGGACAGTCCACAAAGCTCAAAGACGGCCGCAATATGATTGGCCGCGCGCTGCACAACGACGTGGTTGTCGACCCGAACTATCCCGAGGTGTCGCGCAACCACATGATCGTCGACGTCCGCGATGGTCGTCCCGTGGGCATCACCGATCTGTCTTCCGGCGGCACCTTCATATCTCGCACTCTGGTGGCTGCGCCCAAAAAGGTCGCCAGGGCGGGCTGAGGTCAAACGGATTAATTAGGTAATCTCTGAAAAATCCATCCTTGGATTTTTCACTGCCGCAAGGTGAAAAAATGTGGTTTTCACTTTGCTCACCTTTCCAGCACCTTGCAGGTGCCGAAAACGGCGACATATCCCTGTGCCGCAGGAATCTCTGAATAAATCAGAGCTTCCTTAGATCATTGCCTTGCGCGCGCTGAAACGGCACGCGGTGCTGGCAGAGCCACCCCGGCGCGGAAGAGAAACCGGATCGGAAAGCTACTTCGTGTGCTTGATGGTGGTCAGGGATCCTTTCTGACTGGCGTAGTAGGCTGCCAGGTCCTCGCGATCCTTCTTGCTCAGGGCCGCCGCAAATCCCGCCATGATGGGGTTCTTGCGTTCACCTGACTTGTAGTCCTCCAGCGCCTTGACCAGATAGTCGGCGTGCTGCCCGGCGAGTATCGGGAAGTTCGGGGCCTGACTGTTGCCGTCGGCTCCGTGACAGGCGGCGCAGGCCGCCGATTTCTCCTTACCCGCAGCCGCGTCACCCCCCGCCAGCGCGTCTAAGCCCGCGAGCAGAAATATCGAGCCGGCAATCGTCATTACCGTTTTCTTCATCAAGTTCTCCGTACACATCGTGCCGTACTGGTTCGGCCTGCTATTCGGACTTCGCCGCGGCAAAGTAAGCCGCGATGTCGGCCATGTCCTGGTCGCTCAAGGTCGCGGCCTGAGCCTGCATCGTCTTGTGGCCGCGATCGCCGTTCTTGTAGGCTTTGAGGGCGTCAATTAAATACTGCGCGTGCTGTCCGCCCACTCGGGGAACGTGGTAGCTCGGATACACGTTGGAATAACCGGGGATCCCGTGGCAACCCATGCAGGGAATGGCTTTGACCTCGCCCGCCTTCGCGTCGCCCTCCTGGGCGCTGATCGCGGCCGGCAATACGGTGCAGACAACTGAAAGCAGCGTGCCAAGCACGATTTTTCTGTTCATATGGCTCCCTTGAGAAATTTCGCGCTCGAGCGGCGCGGGACGATGGTCGCTTCGCTCAAGACAGTTTCCGCACCGAGTGCGGAGCGGCCAAACTGGGGCCCCCGTAAAAAAACGAAAAACGCCATCCTGACGTTTTTCACTACGTTTCGCGCAACACGCGGTGGTCTCGCGCTCACTTCATGAATCCAGCGTGTTTGCCCCGGATTCATGCCAGTGCATCCCTGCGCTGCGCGCGGGCTGGAACGGTTGTGCTCCAGCCCGCCGATTGCGGGCGCAGTATACCCGCTCGTGCCCGGGGGACCAAGGGAGCCACGCGGGTGTTCCGTTGGCAACATTCCTTGAGTAGCACTCAGCCGAATTGCACGCAGCGGCGGCTCAGCGAGCCGTACTCGAAGCCTTCCACGGGAAAACTTGCGGGCGCTCGGTCGACGCTGGCGGCACCCGCCGCCACCAGGATAGGGGTGAAGTGTTCCGGCGTCGGATGGGCCTGGCGAAAGCCGGGCGATGTCCGTTCGAATTCGATCAGCGCCCGGTGGTCCTCGTCTTCCAGGACGCGGGCGCACCATTGGTCAAAATCCGAAGCCCAAGTCGGCGTGGGATTGCGCTCGTGGTAGTCGATAGTGCGAAGGTTATGAACCAGCACACCACTCGTCATGATAAGCACTCCACGATGCCGTAATTCTGCCAGGGATTGACCGACCGCATAGATTTGCTCGGCGGGAAATCCGCTTGGAAGGGCGAGCTGAAGCAGCGGTAACTCGGCGTCAGGAAAAAGGTGCAGCAACGGAACCCAGACGCCGTGGTCCCAGCCCCGTCCGGTATTCTGACCGGCAACGATGCCGTCGTTTTTGAGCAGCTTGCGAACCTCTGCAGCGAGGTCCGGCGCCCCGGGCGCGGGGTATTCCAAGGTGTAAAGCTCTCTCGGAAAGCCGGAGAAGTCGTAAATCAGCGCCCGGGTCTCTTCGGCACCGGTGGCGGGCGGGGTCTGCTCCCAGTGGGCCGAGACCGCGAGGATTGCCTTCGGTTGCGGCAGGGAGGCGGCCCATCGGGCAAGATCGCCGCCCTTGACGGGATCAGTGGCCAAGGTCGGCGCCCCGTGGGCAACGAATACGACCGGCATCGATGTCATGGTCTAAATTCCTCTCAGTTGACCCTTAATCTCAGATTGGGTCGTGCACTCGAACCGCAACCGGCAGAGCACCAGGAATCGTCGATCACCATATAATGTCATCCCCTCGATTTTCGCAATTCACGGGATCCGTCCATAAATGACGCGCGCGTCAGGAGATCGCTCGCAAACCGCATGGGGGATGCTTCGGGCTCACCACTCGGAGATCGCCGGCGTGCAGATGCGGGATCTGTTTGCCTCCGACCCGGAGCGGAGTCGGCGTTACCGGCTTGAGGCCTGCGGCTTGTTTCTCGATTACTCCAGGCACCGGATCACCGACGAAACCCGATCCGGGCTCCTCAAGCTGGCGTCCGAGGCCGCGCTTGGGGATTGGATAAGGCAGCTGTATTCGGGGCACGCGATCAACAACACCGAGAACCGGCCGGCGCTGCACCCGGCGCTGCGACATCTGGGCGCCGATGCCTTTCCGACGGCTTCAGCGGACGTTATGCCACAGGTTCGTGCGACGCGGGAGAAGATGCGGGCGTTCTGCCGCCGGTTGCGGGGCCGGCGCTGGCGGGGCGTTAGCGAGCGTCCCCTGGATACCGTGGTCTGCTTGGGCATTGGCGGTTCGAGCCTCGGCCCGGCGATGGCCTGCGCGGCTCTCGAGCCCTTCGCCGACGCCGATCTCGCAATACACTTTGTCTCCGATTTGGACGGCGCCGCGCTGAACCGGGTGCTTAACCGGTGTGCCCCGGAACGCACGCTGTTCATCATCGCTTCCAAGAGCTTCGGCACCGAAGAGACCTTGATGAACGCGCGCAGCGCGCGCCACTGGCTGGTGAGTGGATTGGGCGCTGACCAAGCAAGCACCGCGCGTCACCTTGTTGCTGTTACCGCCAACCCCGCGCGAGCAGTCGAGTTTGGCATCGACGCGGGCAACGTATTCGAGATCTGGGAATGGGTCGGGGGACGCTATTCGCTCTGGTCTGCGGTGGGGCTCCCGCTGGCGCTGCAGATCGGTATGGACGGCTTCGAGGCGATGCTCTCGGGTGCCGCGGAGATGGACGCGCATTTTTCCACTGCGCCGGCGGAGGCGAACATGCCGGTGATTCTGGCGCTGCTCGAGATCTGGTATCGCGATTTCTTTGCCGCCGAAAGCCGAGCGGTGCTGTCCTACGACCACGCCCTGCGGCGTTTTCCCGAGTATCTGCAGCAGCTGGAAATGGAAAGCAACGGTAAGCGGGTGACGCGCTCCGGGGAGCCCGTTGCGCAAGCCTCGGCGCCGATTGTATGGGGCGGGCCCGGCATCGACGGACAGCATGCCTTCTTTCAGCTGCTTCACCAGGGCGGGACGCTGATCCCCTCGGATTTCATCGTTCCGCTTCGAAGCCAGCGTCCGCTCGCCGGCCACCACGAAGCGCTGGTGTCGAACGCCCTAGCGCAAATGCGAGTGCTCATGCGTGGCCGCACGGAGGCAGAGGTGAAGCGTGCCCTCGAGCAGGAGGGAATTAAGGGCGATGCACTCAAGTCTTTGCTGCCGCACCGGGTGCTTCCGGGCAATCAACCCAGCAGTCTGCTGATGTACGAATCTCTCGATCCGCGAACTCTGGGAGCGCTAGCGGCGCTGTATGAGCATAAGGTATTCGTGGAAAGCGTGATCTGGCAAATCAATCCCTTCGACCAGTTCGGGGTTGAAATGGGCAAAGTGCAGGCAAAGCGCATTCGCCCGGAAGTGGCCGAAGCCCTGAAGTCGGCGCGGGGCGGTGGAGCACTCAGCGAGCGAATCGGTCGCCTGCTTGCGGCCTGCCCGCTGACGGACGACTAATGCCCGGCTTCACATTTCTATAGGGGAAACAGTTGAACCGGATACCGAACAAGGAAAAACCTGTGATCAGGGACTTCATCCGCCAGCGTATCGATGCCGATCTCGCCTCGGGTAGGAACGACGGCAGGGTGGTCACGCGCTTCCCGCCGGAGCCCAACGGCTACCTGCACATTGGCCACGCCAAGTCGGCGTGCCTGAACTTCGGCATCGCCGAGGAGTACAAGGGCGGCTTGTGCTCGCTGCGGTTCGACGACACCAACCCGACTAAAGAAAAAATGGAGTACGTCGAATCCATCAAGGAAGACGTACGCTGGCTGGGTTTCGATTGGGGCGATCGCTTACGTCACGCCTCGGGCTACTTCGAGCAGCTGTACGAATTCGCCGTAGGGATGATTCGAAACGACAGGGCTTACGTGGACAGCTTGAGCGGCGATGAGTTGCGCGCGCACCGTGGAACGTTGACGGAACCCGGGCGCGAAAGCCCGTACCGGGAGCGTGGCGTAGAAGAAAATCTGGATTTATTCCAGCGCATGCGCTCTGGAGAATTTCCCAACGGCAGCCACGTACTGCGCGCCAAGATCGATATGGCGTCGCCGAATATCAACATGCGCGATCCGGTGATGTACCGGATCATGCACGCCACCCATCCCATGACCGGCGACGCATGGTGCATCTATCCCATGTACGACTTCACCCACTGCCTCTCCGACTATATAGAAGGCGTGACGCATTCTCTTTGCACCCTGGAGTTCGAAGACCATCGTCCGCTCTACGACTGGTACCTGATCGCGGCGGAAGTCGATCCCCGGCCGCAGCAGATCGAGTTTTCACGCCTCAACTTGAGCTACACCGTGATGAGCAAGCGGCTGCTGAACACTCTGGTCAATGACGGCCACGTGAGCGGGTGGGACGATCCCCGGATGCCTACGCTCAAAGGCATGCGGCGGCGCGGCTACACGCCGGAGTCGATCCGGGACTTCTGCGACCGTATAGGCGTCACCAAGAAGGACAACGTGGTGGAGATGGGCGTTTTGGAAAACTGCATTCGGGAAGATCTGGATCCCAAGGCACCCAGGGTCATGGGCGTGCTTCGGCCGCTCAAGGTGGTGATCGACAACTACCCGCAAGATCAGGTGGAGGAGCTGGATGCCCCCAACCACCCGAAAGACCCCTCGATGGGGACCCGCAAGCTGCCGTTCTCGCGCGAGATTTATATCGAGCAGGACGATTTCATGGAGTCGCCGCCGTCTAAGTTTCATCGTCTGGCCCCCGGGCGCGAAGTGCGTCTGCGTTACGCCTACCTCGTCACCTGTGTGGATGTGGTGCGCGACGAACAAAGCGGAGAGATCGTCGAGGTGCACTGCAGCTACGACCCGGCAACCCGCGGCGGCAACGCGCCGGACGGGCGCAAGGTCAAGGGCACGATCCACTGGGTGTGCGCAAAGAACGCGCTGACCGCCGAGGTGCGTCTCTACGATCGGTTGTTCCAGGTGGAAAACCCGGTAGCGGCGCTGGATGAAAGCGGCTTCGAGTCGCTGCTCAATCCGGATTCGGTAGAGATTCTGCCCAAGGCGCGGGTCGAGTCCAGCGTGAAGGATGCGGCAGCGTTATCGCGGTTTCAGTTCGAGCGCCAGGGCTACTTCTGCGTCGACAGCGCCGACAGCCGACCGGGAGCGCCGGTGTTCAATCGCACCGTCACTCTGCGCGATACCTGGGCCAAGCTTTCGCGGGATCACGGGCGCTAGCGGACCCCTTAACTGGAATGGGGCGGTGTCTGGCCCAACTCCCGCACCTGGTGCTGGAGGCTGGAGCGGTCTAGCTTCTCGATAGGTAGTCGAATGAGTGATTCGATGCGATGGATAAGTGCGCAGTAGGTTTTTTCGAAGGCCTGCTTGATCTCGACTTCGCTGCCGAAAACGGCCGCTGGATCGGGAAGACTCCAGTGTGCAGTTATCGGTCGCCCGGGCCACACGGGGCAGACTTCACCCGCAGCCTGATCGCAGACAGTGATGATTAGATCCATCTCCGGCACGCCCGGACTCTCGAATTCAATCCAGCTCTTGGATCGGAGGTCCGAAACCACATGGCCGTGGTCTTCGAGCAGAGCCAGTGCGAAAGTGTTGACCTTTCCGGTGGGGTGGCTGCCGGCGCTGAACGCGCGGAATTTATCCTTCCCCATGTGGTTGAGGATGACCTCCGCCAAGATGCTGCGAGCGGAGTTGCCAGTGCAGAGAAACAGAACGTTAAACACTTTGTCGCTCATCAGACAAGAACAGTCACTGCGTGTAAGTACTGATACCGCCAAATAACCCAGACGCCGCCCGGATTGCAATTGAGGAGTGTCGAGTGCCGATACAGCTTATTGTGCTCGTTATCGTGGCCTTCATTTTCGGTGCCATGCTCTTCTTCGCCGTGATTGTCACACCGGTGCTTTTTCGCCGTCTGCCCCGCGAAGCCGCTGGCGAGGCCATCGGTCGCCTGTTTCCGGTTTATTACTTGGTGCTCGGCTGCGCCGCGGCGATTGCCGCCTTGCTCTATGCGGTGGATGTATCTCCCGCTTCTCTCAACGCCAACCTTCTCGCCGCGGTGTCGGCGGGCTTTTTCCTGGGTCGTTTCGCGCTGCTGCCGCGCATCAACAAGGTCAGGCCGGCGCCCGGAGAAACCAATCCGGAGTTCAAACGTCTGCACCGCTTGAGCGTATTGATCAATCTGGTGCAGCTGCTGGTAATTCTGTTTGTGCTAACGACGCTTTAGACAACTGTTTGATAAGGAGTTTGCCGAGTTGCAATCCGCGGCACGTTTCGGCGTGCTTCCTGTTTAGTACGGATTACCGTTGACAGCTTGGTCATGTTCAGCGCTTTGAACAAGACGTGATGAAGTATTTCGAGAGATGCCGACCTCGATACGGAAGCAAGAGGTCGACCTCTTGGCCAAGAAATTTCGCCTGTCACATGCCAGCTTCCGAAATCGGATGCAGACAGCGCGGATCGTCGTTGCGCGGATTATTGACAAAAGTGCTTACAGGCGTGAGTGACAATTTCTCTCCGGGGCGGGGCTTGAGTAACGACAGCAGGTCTTTGGCGTTCTTGAACTTCGGGTCGAGCCAGGCCTCATGATCATCAGGGTCGAGGATTACCGGCATGCGGTCGTGCACGCTGGACACGTGTTCGCTGGCGGATGTCGTAACGATGGCGAATGAATCCAACGGGCCGTCTTGTCCCTTTTCCCAACGGTCCCACAGGCCGGCCAGAAAAACGGGCGATTCGTCGTTGCGGTGGATGTAGTAAGGCTGCTTGCGCTCAGGCCCCGCTTTCCACTCGAAGTAGCCGTCGGCGGGCACCAGACAGCGGCGGCTTCGAAACGGCCCGCGAAAGGCGGGTTTGTCTGCCACTGTTTCCGCCCGTGCATTTATCATTCGGTAGCGGTCGCTGAGCTCCTTCGCCCAGTGGGGCACCAGACCCCAGCGGAGCAGGGACAACTCCCGCCTTCCTTCCGCGGATGCCCGGCATACCGGAACGTGGCGGCTGGGCGCCACGTTGTATGAAGGCGCGAACTCCGCGTTCGTTTCGGCGCCTAAGATACGAGCAATCTCAGGGACCGAGGTTTTCAAGGCATATCGGCCACACATGGGACGAGATCTAAACCGTGTGACGGGCTTGCTTGCAAGGGACGATATTGGCCGGCAATTTTAGCGGGCGATGAATACTACCAATCTGGAAACAGCGATCTTGCAGTGTATGCTGGCCGACCAGCCGCGTCTCAGGCGGCGCCTGGCGCGGCTCGGCGGGAAGGGGCGCGGCAAGAACGGTGCCCGTCGGGCGCACAAAAGCCTGCGCACGGAGATTGATCGCTCCACCAAGCGGCGCCTGGAACGACTTGCCGCGCTGCCTAAGCCCGATTTTCCCGAGGTCCTGCCCATCACCGCCGCACTCAAGGAGATTGCTGGCACGATCGAGACTCATCAGGTCACCATCGTCTGCGGTGACACCGGATCGGGCAAGACCACCCAGCTGCCCAAGATCTGTCTCTCTCTTGGGCGCGGAGTTTCCGGCTACATCGGGCATACCCAGCCCCGGCGCATCGCTGCCCGCGGCGTGGCCTTACGCATTGCTTCCGAGCTCGGTTCAGCGCCGGGTCGCGTAGTCGGGCACAAGGTACGCTTCGACCGGGACGTGAACGATAGCTGCTACCTCAAGGTCATGACCGACGGCATCCTGCTGGCCGAAATCCAGTCCGATCCCAAGCTCCTCAACTACGACACCATAGTCATTGACGAAGCCCACGAGCGCAGCCTGAACGTCGACTTTCTCCTCGGTTATCTGAAGCTATTACTGCCGTCGCGACCCGATCTGAAGCTCATCGTCAGCTCTGCGACCATAGATACTGAGCGCTTTTCAGAATTCTTCGATGGGGCCCCGGTGGTTGAAGTGTCCGGTCGCATGTATCCGGTGGAAGTACGCTATCGCCCGCTGGAGACCACCAACGGCGAGCCGGCCGATCGCGTGGACCAGGCGGTGGACGAGATCCGCGAGCTGTGGAGAAAAGAGCAGGGCGATATCCTGGCTTTCTTCCCCGGTGAGCGCGACATCATCGAAGCCGCGCGGGCGCTCAAGGACAAGGCCCTGAACGGTGCCGAGGTTTTGCCGCTTTACGCCCGGTTGCCGCTGGCGCGGCAGCGGCGCGCCATCGAAGCGGGAAGCGTGCGGCGCATTGTGCTTGCAACCAACGTCGCCGAGACATCTGTCACGGTTCCCAAGGTGGGCTGCGTGGTGGACACGGGGGTGGCGCGGGTCAGCCGCTACAATCGTCACTCAGGCGTGCAGCGCCTGCCCATCGAACCCGTATCTCGTGCTTCCGCAGACCAGCGAAAAGGACGCTGCGGACGTACAGGTCCGGGCGTCTGCGTGCGTCTCTATTCTGAGGCCGATCTCGAAGCTCGACCTGAATTTCCCGAGCCGGAAATTCTTCGGACCAACCTTGCGTCGGTGCTTTTGCGCATGCGCGCGCTCGGGATCCGCGAGCTCGATACCTTTCCTTTCATCGATCCGCCGGCCAGGCGTCACGTCAATGACGGTCTACGCCTGTTGCGCGAGCTCGGCGCGCTCGATTCCGAGGACGAGTTGACCGATACGGGCCGTCGGCTTGCGCGCTTGCCGCTGGACCCGCGTCTGGGACGCATGCTGCTCGCCGCCGAGGTCCACGGCTGCGTCGCCGATATCCTGGTCATCGCTTCGGCCTTGAGCGTGGCCGATCCGAGGGACCGCCCTCCGGGTCGCGAGGCGGCGGCTGCCGCCGCGCACCGGCGTTACGCTGATGAACGCTCTGATTTTCTGAGCCTGCTGAATCTCTGGGCGCTGTATCAGAAGAAGACCCGCGGACTGCCGGACAAAGCGCTGCATGCATTTTGCCGCAAGCGTTTTCTTTCCCTTACGCGAATGCGTGAGTGGCGGGACGTCCACGACCAGCTGCGGCAACTGGCGGCGGAGCTCGGCATTCACCGCGGATCCTTTGGCGCGACTTACGCCCGGGTGCATAAGGCGTTGCTCGCAGGACTATTGCGCAACGTCGGCTTTCTTGGCGCTGAGCGCGAATATACCGGGGTGCGCGGCGCGAATTTTCGCGTGGCGCCAGGCTCCGCTCAGCACCCCGGCCAGGCTAAATGGATCATGGCGGCGGAGCTGGTGGAAACGTCGAGGCTTTACGCATTCACCGCTGCCCGAGTCAGGCCGGAGTGGATCGAAGAGGCAGCCGGGGATCTTGTGCGCAGAAGCTACTTCGACGCCCACTGGGATGCGAAGCGCGGCGTGCCGATGGTTTACGAGCAATCAGCGCTTTATGGGCTCACCGTGATCCCTAAGCGACGGCGACGCTACGCATCGATCAGCGCCGACGAGGCAAGACGAATTTTCATACGTGCCGCACTGGTGGAAGGGCAGATGGATCGGAGCGCGCCGTTCGTGGACCACAACCGTAAAGTGGTCTCGCGCCTGCGGGCATTCGACGATCGGTTACGCCAGCCCGACGTCCTGATCTCGGACGGGGCGCTGTACGAATTTTACGACCACCGGGTTCCGTCAAATGTCTTTGATCTCGGAAGCTTCGACGGGTGGGTGCGGCAGCTGGATGACGCGGACCTGGATGATCTTTGCCTCGACGAAGAAGCGCTCGTCAGCGCGAGGCTGGACCCGGGTGTTTACGCGCGATATCCGGACAGCCTGGAGGTAGGCGAGCATCGGCTTTCTCTTCGCTACCTTTTTTCGCCCGGATTGCCCGATGACGGGATCACCGTCGTCGTCCCGCTGGGATTGCTGAGCCTACTCGACGAACGCAGCTTTGACCGTCTGGTTCCCGGTTACCTGGAGGAAAAAGTGCAGGCAATGTTGCGTGCGCTGCCGAAATCGCTGCGCCGCGAGATCGTGCCGCTGAACGAATTCTGCGCACGCTTTCTGGAGCAGGCGGCAGCGCCCGGAGACGCTCTCATCGACGCGCTCACGGCTTTCGCGCGGCGGATGCACGGAGTTGAATTTCCAGCAGAGGCGTGGAGACCGGACCGGCTGCCCGATCATCTGCGCATGAACTTTGCGGTCGTCAACGCTGAGGGTGAGGAAATCGATTCGGGGCGCAATCTTGCAGATCTCCAGCGCCGATCTTCCGCAGGCGGCGATGGCTCGACCCCCAACAGTCACGCCGTTGCGCAGCGTGGACTCACGGACTGGAGCGTCGGAAACATAGCGGATCAGGAGGAGGCGTCCCAGGCCTCCGGAAAGGTTTTGGTCTATCCGATGCTGGAGGACAAAGGCGACAGCGTGTGGCTGACCGCGAGCGAGTCTAAAGAGCGTGCGCAGATGTTGCACCAGCATGGCGTGCGACGCCTTTTCATGTTGACCCGAAACCGGGACTTAAGGCGGCTGCGAAAAACCCTATCGGGTCTCGAGCGCCTGGAGCTCGCTTATGCGGCCGTACACGCGAGCCCGCCGGCGTGGCAGGTGCAGAACGGGCAATTTGGAATGGCAGTAGAAGCGGATGCCCGTGTTTCAGATCAGATTCTGCATGTCGCCATCACCCGCGCCCTGGGAGAATCCGGACTCGCCGTTCGAAAGGAGGCTGAATTCCGGGCGGTCAGCAAGGATGCATTGTCGTCGCTGCCGGCGCTTGCCGCTGAGTTGTGCGCGCTATGCGAGGATATTCTGGACCGGCATCGACGGATCCACCGGACGCTAGACGAAAACCCGCCGCCTGGGCGAGCCGAGAGTATTGACGATATTCGGTCGCATCTGGACACCCTCGTCTACCGCGGATTCATCCTATCGACGCCCCTCGAGCAGCTGGAGAATTACCCGCGGTATCTTGAAGCGCTGGAGCGGCGGATTGAAAAGATTCGGCTGGGCGGGGCCAGGGACGCGGACAAAGTCTCCGCCATTGCCTCTCACTGGGAACGTTTCGTCGCCCGCGCCGTGGACCATCTGGCCCGCGGACGCTCGGATCCGGAGCGGGAGCGCTACCGCTGGATGATGGAAGAGTATCGTGTGTCCCTGTTCGCTCAGGAGGTGGGCACCGCTTACCCGGTGTCGCAAAAGCGCCTCGATAGCCAGTGGGCCAAGGTGAGTCCGTGAGTTCACGGCAGGGGTTGGCGTTCGGAAGGGGAATCGTTCCAGCAATCTGTTAATGCTCGAGGGTTCAAAACCTCTGTTTAAAGTAACCCTCTGATTGATATCAAGTTTGTGTTTTCATGCCGGCGATCAGAGACGATGCCGCAGCGTTTCAGTGGGTTGCAAATTTGTGTGGATTACGTAAACGTAATCTAGTTGACGTAAACGTCACATTGCTTTAACGTCTCCTTCCCATGGACCCTACCTCCGATCGATTGTTTACCGCCCCGGAGCTTGCGGACGCTTTGGGTGTCACCGCCCGGGCGCTTCGCTTCTATGAGACGAAGGGACTGCTGAATCCCCGGCGAATGGGGACACGGCGGGTGTACGATCGAAAAGATCGGGCTCGCCTGCACCTCATCTTGAGAGGCAAGCGACTGGGTTTCAGCCTGGCCGAAATTGCCGAGTACCTGGAGCTGTATCAAGCAGACACGGCACAGGTCGAGCAGCTCAAGCGTCTGGAGACCATGGTGGATCAACGCCTCGAGGCTCTGGAGCAACAGAGGGTCGCGCTGGAAACCACCCTGGACGAGCTGGGTGAAATTCGCATCCAAGTTACCGAAGCATTAAATCAGCGCGGGGTCACACCGGCTCCGCCTCCCCTTCAGGTCGAACGCCACGTCCTGCCGAAGATCCGAGCCAAGTACGCCAACGACCGCGGTACGACCGCGGATCGCCGCCAAGGAGACATCTGATGAAAGACGTCGTCATTGCGGGCTATGCCCGTTCCCCGTTCACGTTTGCGCGTAAAGGAGAACTCACCAAAGTGCGGCCGGACGAGCTGGCGGCCCAGGTGATCCGCGGCCTGGTCGAACGCACCGGGGTCAAGCCTGAGGATATCGAGGACCTGCTGGTGGGTTGCGCCTTTCCTGAAGGAGAGCAGGGCCTCAACGTGGCCCGGATCATCGGCATCCTTTCCGAAAAGCTGCCGCTGACCGTGGCCGGCGTCACCATCAATCGCTTCTGCGGTTCTTCCATGCAGGCGATTCATTCCGCCGCCGGCGCCATCCAAATGGACGCGGGTGAGGTTTTCCTCTGCGCCGGCGTCGAATCCATGAGCCGGGTGCCGATGATGGGTTTCAACCCCATGCCCCATCCCGGTCTGTACGAGTCCTTTCCCGCGGTCTACATGGGCATGGGGGAGACCGCGGAGAACGTTGCCGAGAAGTATCAGATCACGCGCAAGGACCAGGAAGCCTTCGCCGTGGTCAGCCAGAAGCGGGCGGCCAAAGCCCAGCAGGACGGAAAGCTGGACGAAGAGATCGTGTCCATCGAGGACAACGGCACTCAAATTTCAAAAGACGGCTGCATCCGGCCGGATACCGACGCCAAGGCACTTGCTGATCTCAAACCGGCGTTTATAGAAAACGGCTCCGTGACCGCCGGCACCTCGTCTCCGCTCACCGACGGTGCTTCCGCGGTGCTGGTGTGCAGCGCCGAATATGCGGACAAGAACGGTCTCGAGCCCGTTGCCCGCATCCGCAGCATCGCGGTGTCGGGTTGCTCTCCCGAGATCATGGGCATCGGCCCGGTCGGCGCCAGCCGAAAAGCGCTGGAACGCGCCGGCATCGACGTCGCCAAGCTGGATGTGGTGGAGCTCAATGAGGCGTTTGCCTCCCAGGCTATCGCCTGCATGCGGGATTTGGGCCTCGATCACGAGAAGGTCAACATCGATGGTGGCGCCATCGCGCTGGGTCATCCCTTAGGCGCCACCGGCGCGCGCATCACCGGCAAAGCGGCGCAGCTGTTGAAACGCGAGGGGGGGCGCTACGCGCTCTCCACCCAGTGCATCGGCGGAGGCCAGGGCATCGCCACGGTGCTGGAGGCGGTCTGATGGCGATCAAGAAAGTCGCCGTCCTCGGCGCCGGCGTCATGGGTTCCGGCATCGCCGCCCACGTCACCAACGCCGGGTTCCCGGTGACGCTTTTGGATATCGTTCCCGAAGGTGCCAACGATCGAAACGCGGTTGCGTCAGGCGCCGTGGCGCGCATGCTCAAGACCGAGCCCGCCGCGTTCATGCACCGCAAGAATGCGTCCTTGGTCACCGTGGGCAACCTGGAAGATGATCTGGATAAGCTCGCCGATGCCGACTGGATCATCGAGGCGGTCATCGAGCGACTCGACGTCAAGCGTGACCTTTATAAAAAGGTGGACGCGGTTCGCAAACCCGGCGCGGTGGTCTCCTCCAACACTTCCACGATTCCCATGGCCCGGCTGACCGAGGGCATGCCGGAGAGTTTTCGACGGGATTTTCTGATCACCCACTTTTTTAACCCGCCGCGCTATATGCGGTTGCTCGAGCTGGTGATGGGGCCTGAAACCGAAGCGAAAACAGCGCAAACGGTGCGCGAATTCTGCGACCGCATGCTGGGAAAGGGGGTCGTGGATTGCAAAGATACTCCCGGATTCATCGGCAACCGCATCGGTATCTA
>JBFHVA010000014.1:0-28410 GCA_041589735.1 Gammaproteobacteria bacterium
AGGCCGGTGCTAATAGATTTAATAACCTTCAAAGATCTAAGTAATGAAATTTAATATTGATAGGGAAACGCTGCTGAAACCCCTTCAGGCGATCCAGGGAGTGGTGGAACGTCGACAGACGCTGCCCATTCTCTCCAACCTCCTGATGAGCGTGGCGGAAGATCAGCTGGCGGTAACGGCGACGGATATGGAGGTGGAACTGGTGGCGAGAGCTGCGCTTCAGGATGCCACCGCGGGTGAGATCACGTTGCCTGCGCGAAAGCTCATCGATATCTGCCGCGCATTGCCGGCAGAGGCGAAAATCAAGTTCGAGGTCGACGGGGAACGGGCGATTATTCGTTCCGGCAGGAGTCGTTTTACCTTAAGCACGCTGCCGGCGTCGGAGTACCCCAGCGCCGATCGGCCGGCGGATGAGGCCTCGGTCTCCATCAGGCAAGGGGCGCTCAAGCACCTCATCGAGTTGACCCAATTTGCGATGGCGCACCAGGACGTGAGGTACTACCTCAATGGGCTGCTGCTGGAGTTGAGCGCTGATATGTTGCGGGCGGTGGCCACTGACGGGCATCGGCTGGCGGTCGCAGAGACGGATATTCAGGCCGAGGTGGGGGAAGAGCCTCGGGCGCTGATCCTGCCTAGGAAGGGGGTTGGAGAGCTTCAGCGGCTGCTGGGGAGTGATGACGAGAGTATGGAACTGGTGATTGGAAGCAACGCCGTTCGGGCGAGCTTTGCTGAGCTGCAATTCACCAGCAAGCTCATTGACGGGCGATTCCCGGACTATGAGCGCGTAATTCCGGATGCTGAGGTCTGCGATAAGCAGCTGACTCTGGAAAAAGAAAGTCTCAGGCAGTGCCTGGCGAGGGCCGCGATTTTGTCCAACGATAAATACCGCGCGGTCCGGTTGAGTCTTGCGCCGGGGATCCTGCGGGTGGTGGCGAATAATCCCGAGCAGGAAGAGGCCGAGGACGAGATGGAAGTGGCTTACGACGGCGATACCCTGGAAGTGGGCTTCAACGTCACCTATCTGATGGACGCCCTGAACGCGCTGCCAGGCGAAAACGCCCGGCTTTATTTTACCGACGCGAGCAGCAGCTGCCTGGTGATGCCGGAGGGAGAAGAGCGCTGCCGCTACGTGGTCATGCCCATGCGGCTTTGAGCCGCCTGAGCGACGACGCCTCTTACGCTGGTCCGATTTCAGTTAAATCCGCCTCGCGGCGCCAGGGCACGGTCCCGGCCATGCGTTTGACCCGACTAGAGGTCAATAATCTTCGCGTAATCGAGTCCGTGGGCCTCGAGCCCGAGTCCGGCGTCAATCTGATAGTTGGCGCCAATGCCAGCGGCAAGTCCAGCCTACTGGAGGCCATCCATCTGCTCTGCACCGGACGTTCTTTTCGTTCGCGCCGGTCGGAGGAGTTCATTCGCCGCGGTGCAACAGAAGTTCGGGTTCATGCTCGGATCAGGCAGGAAGACGGTGAAAGCGTTGCCGTGGGGATAGAAAAGCGCCCGCGAAGCACGCGGATCCGATTCGCCGAGTCTGAAGTCCGCAGCGCGTCCATTCTCGCACGGCGCCTTCCTCTGGTCCTGATTCCGCCAGACAGTCAGCGGTTGGTTTTTGATGGAGCGGATCTACGGCGTCGTCTGCTGGACTGGGGCTTGTTCCACGTGGAACAAGACTACGCAGCGGTTTACCAGAACTACCGGAGGGTACTCCAGCAAAGAAATGCCCTGCTGAGGGCCACACCGAATCCCACCGCCCTAGCGCCCTGGAACGCGGAGCTGGAAGAGACGGCTGATCAGCTGCACGGCCTACGCCAGATTCACCTCCAGCGCATCCTGCCCAGAGTATCGGCGCTTGCGACTGAGCTCGCTCGCGTAGAAGTGAGCATTCACTATAAGCCCGGATGGGACGAAACGGTGCCTTTGTCGCGCGCTCTGGCGGAGATCCTGGATAAGGACGCGGCGCGTGGCTACACGGGGATCGGGCCCCACAGGGCAGATCTGGAGCTACGCGTCGATGGGCGGCTTGCCTCTCAGGTACTTTCCCGTGGCGAGGCCAAGCTGGCCTGCGTCGCCCTGTGGCTCGCTCAGGCGAAGGATCACCAGGCGCAAAGCGGCTGTACCCCCGTCGTTCTCATCGACGACTTAGCGGCCGAACTGGACCCGGAAAATCGCCGGCGGGTGTTTGCAACCCTGGCTGACGTTGGGGTTCAGAGCTTTGTCACAAGCGTGTCAGATGGGGTGGCACAGGACCTCGGTGAGGCCTGGAAGGGGTTCCACGTGGAACGAGGAAAAGTCGTAAAAATGGTATAATTTTTCGAATTTTGCGCGGGGAAGTTGAAGCTCTAATGCAGACTTACGATTCCACAAATATCAAGGTACTCAAAGGCCTGGACGCGGTGCGAAAGCGCCCCGGGATGTACATCGGCGATACGGACGACGGGACCGGTCTCCACCACATGGTGTTCGAGACCGTCGACAACTCCATCGACGAAGCGCTGGCAGGCTTTTGCAGCGAAATTGAAGTGATTGTCCATGCCGATGAGTCAGTGACGGTGGTGGACAATGGTCGCGGCATCCCCGTGGACATCCATAAGGAGGAAGGGCGACCGGCCGCAGAGGTCATCATGACGGTGCTGCACGCGGGAGGGAAATTCGACAGCAATTCCTACAAGGTCGCCGGCGGGCTGCATGGCGTGGGCGTGTCGGTCGTCAACGCGTTATCGGAACACCTGGAGCTCAACATCTGGCGCGGCGGCAAGGCCTACCAGCAAAGCTACCGACACGGTGAGCCGGAGACTCCGCTCACTATCGTCGGCGACAGCGATCGCACCGGAACCCACATTCGCTTCAAACCGAGTTCGAAGACTTTTACCAACATCGAGTTCCATTACGACATTCTGGCCAAACGCTTAAGAGAGCTTTCCTTTCTCAACTCCGGGGTCCGTATCAAGCTCGTGGACGAACGCACGGGCAAGCAGGACGTGTTTAAGTACGACGGCGGTATTCGTGCCTTCGTGAAGCACCTGAACCAGAAAAAGACCCCGCTGCACGCCAACGTGTTTTATTTTTCCACTGATAAAGACGGCACGGGTGTCGAAGTGGCAATGCAGTGGAACGACTCCTATCAGGAGAACGTCTTCTGCTTCACCAACAACATTCCCCAGCGCGATGGCGGTACACACCTTGCCGGATTCAGAGCCGCATTGACGCGAACGTTCAATCAGTACATGGATCAGAACGGTATCTTGCAGAAGGCGAAGGTGGAGCCTACCGGCGATGACGTGCGTGAGGGACTGATGGCGGTACTTTCCGTGAAGGTCCCGGATCCCAAATTTTCCTCGCAGACCAAAGACAAGCTGGTGTCTTCGGAAGTCAAGGCGGTGGTGGAATCCACCGTGGCGGAAAAGCTTGCCAGCTATCTCTTGGAAACGCCCGCCGATGCGCGTGCCATCACCTCCAAAATCATCGAGGCCGCCAGGGCCAGGGAAGCCGCACGCAAGGCGCGCGAAATGACCCGTAGAAAGAGCGCGCTGGATGTGGCGGGGCTGCCGGGCAAGCTGGCGGATTGCCAAGAGCGTGACCCGGCGCTTTCCGAACTGTTCGTGGTAGAGGGTGACTCCGCAGGCGGTTCGGCCAAGCAGGGCCGGGATCGAAAGTTTCAGGCGATCTTGCCTTTAAAGGGCAAAATCCTGAATGTGGAGAAGGCCCGCTTCGACAAGATGCTGTCGTCTGCCGAGGTGGGTACGTTGATCACCGCCTTGGGCTGCGGAATCGGCAAGGAAGAGTACGACCCGAACAAGCTGCGCTATCACCGCATCATCATCATGACCGACGCGGACGTGGACGGCTCCCACATTCGCACTCTGTTGATGACTTTTCTCTACCGGCAGATGGAGGAGCTTATCGAGCGCGGGCACGTTTATATCGCCCAGCCGCCCTTATACAAGGTCAAGCGAGGCAAGCGCGAGCGCTACGTAAAAGACGACGCCGAGCTGGATGCTTTCTTAATGGAGATGGCGCTGGACGAGGCCCGACTGGAGCTCGGCGGCTCAGACGAAGCTTTAAGCGGACCGGCGCTGGAAGCGGTGGCGCGGGATTACCTGACCTTGAGTGCGATTTTCAAACGCCTGGCTCGCCGGATCCCGGCCGAGATCCTGGAGGTGCTGATCTCCATGCCGATGCTCGAAGTGCAGCGGGAAGTCGTACAGGATGAAGTCCAGGCTTGGTTTGGAAGGCTCCAGGCGCGGATGCGGGAGGTCTGGACAGGCCACGCCAGCGACGCCCGGGTGGAGGCCATTCACGAACATGGATTCCGCGCCAGGCTGCGCGCGGTGGTTCACGGGGTGGAATCCGAGCGCACTTTGGGCAGTGAATTTTTCCGCTCCGTGGAGTACCGCAAGCTGGTAGAGCTCAGCGCCCACCTCAACGAACCACTGGAGAAAGGTGCAGCAGTCCGCCGCGGCGACAAGACCGAGGCGGTCGCTACCCTGAGTCAGGCGCTGGAATGGTTGCTCTCCGAGGCCAAGCGAGGCATCGCCATACAGCGTTACAAAGGCTTAGGCGAAATGAACCCGGACCAGCTGTGGGAAACCACCATGAATCCCGAAACCCGGCGCCTGCTGCAGGTGCGCATCGAGGACGCGGTGGCGGCGGACGAGCTGTTTACCACCTTAATGGGAGATCAGGTGGAACCGCGGCGGGATTTCATCGAGTCCAACGCGTTGTCGGTCGCTAACCTCGACGCCTGACCTCGGTTACCGGTTGGTCACAGGGTCAAGGCTCACCCCGCCCTGGCGACGCACCAGAGCTCGATGCGGGTCACTCCCGCGCTTTTGAGTGCCCGCGCCAGGGCGAAGACGGTCGCGCCGGTGGTGACTACGTCGTCGACGATGGCCACGTGTTGCACCGGTGCCATCGCCCCCGTCTGAACGGAAAATGCGCCGCGCATGTTGCGGCGCCTTGGGTCGGCGCCTTGAAGACTGGACTGGGGAATGGTCGATCGCGTTCTTAGGGCGAGTCGCGGCGCAATCGGAACTTTAAGCCGAGCCGACAGCGGTCGCGCTATTTCCATCGACTGGTTGAATCCTCTCTCGCACTGACGCTTAGGATGCAGCGGCACCGGCACGATCCACTGAGGCGGGCAAAGATCGGGGCGCTCGAGGTATCGCCCCAGCAGGCTCCCGAGCACCGAGGCGGCAGCCAGCCGCCGTCGGAACTTGAGAGCGTGGATCAGCGTCGTTACGGGCTCTGCGTAGAGATAGGGAATACGCACCCGCTCGAAAGGCGGCGGCGACTTCAGGCAGCGTGCGCAGCGGCTTCCGCTCGCCAGCGGTGCTCCGCAGCCCAGACAGGGATTCTCGATACGAAGCAGGGCGCTTTCGCATCCGGCGCAGAGGTCGATGCCTGATGCCGCGCTAAGGCAGAGCAGACAGTGGCGCGGAAGCAGCCACTCGTGAGCAATATTTAGCCAATTGTTCACTTGTTGCGGTCCTTCGCGTTGACAAGCGGCCGGCTCGTTCCCATGATTGCCCGAGTTTTTGCTGACGGCAAGTGGGGGGATGAGGTGGCAAGGCAGAAAGACGACGCCGAGCTTCGACACGACTGGACGCGTAAAGAGGTCGAAGCGCTTTATGCCCGTCCGCTGAACGATCTTCTGTTTGCCGCTCAGACCATTCACCGGCAGCGTTTCGATCCCAACCGGGTCCAGGTGAGCACGCTGCTCAGCATCAAGACGGGCGCTTGTCCTGAAGACTGCGCATACTGTCCGCAGAGCGCCCACTACGCGCCCGGTCGTCAAGCCGAATCCCTGCTCTCGCCGCAAGAAGTCATCAAAGCGGCGCGGGCGGCCAAAGCGGCAGGCGCAACCCGTTTCTGTATGGGGGCCGCATGGAGAAGTCCGAAGGACAGGGATCTGGACGCGGTGGCGGCAATGATCGAGGGGGTGAGAGCGGTCGGACTGGAGACTTGCGCCACCTTGGGCATGCTGACGCTGAAACAAGCCAAACGTCTCAAAGCCGCCGGGCTCGATTTTTACAATCACAACTTAGACACGTCGCCCGAGTTTTACCGCGCCATTATTACCACCCGCACCTTTCAGGACCGATTGGATACCCTCGAAAATGTACGCCAGGCCGGCATCCACGTCTGCTGCGGCGGTATTCTCGGCATGGGGGAGCAGCCGGAGGACCGCATCGGGTTGCTGCTGACGCTTGCGAACCTGCCGCAGCACCCGGAGAGCGTGCCCATCAATCTGCTGGTGCAGGTGGAGGGTACGCCCCTGCATGGTACGGCCCGCCTCGATCCTTTGGAATTCGTACGCGTCGTCGCTTTGGCCCGGATCATGATGCCGGCATCTTATGTGCGCCTTTCCGCCGGCCGCGAGGAGATGTCGGCAGAGACTCAGGCGCTTTGTTTTTTTGCCGGCGCCAACTCCATCTTTTACGGGGAAAAGCTTTTGACCACTCCCAATCCGGTGCCTGCGGATGATCGGGCTCTGTTCGCGAGGCTCGGAATTCGCCCTGAGTCGGCCGCTCCGGCGGCCGCTTCCGCCCCGGACTGAGCGGTCGAGCCAGGCGGCGAGCGTTTAGTTTTCAACTGTGTGTCAAATTCGTCGCATCTGCCCAACACACCTTGCTGCTCACCCGCCCGCTTGGTTTTTTCGTCCGCCTGGAAAAATACTCGCTGCGCTGGCTACCTCCAACGACCCGGAGCGCGGATGAATCCACAGCGCGACGAGACCGAGACGGTCAACGAGCAGTCATTTTCCTACCAACTCGAGAAACGATCGGTTCGCACCCACTTTGAACGCGCCGCCGGCCGCTACGACAGCTCCGCTCGGGTGCCGAGAGAGCTCGGTGCACGTCTACTCGAACACCTCGATCCGGTGCGCATCCACCCGTTGCGTGTGCTCGACCTCGGGGCAGGCACCGGCGACCTGACTGGGGCCCTTTGCAAGCGTTATCGCCGTTCGCGGGTAGTGGCCTTGGACCTCGCTGCCGCGATGTTGAGGGTTGGCCGGGCAAAGACGTGGCCTCTGCTGAGCCGACAGCAGTTTGTCTGCGGCGACGCCGAGAGTCTGCCGCTGGCCGCGGAATGCATCGACCTTGTGTTTTCCAACGCAACTTTGCAGTGGTGCAACAACCCGGATCTGGTTTTCAGCGAAGTTCTAAGACTGCTAAAGCCCGGTGGTCTGTTCATGTTCTCCACCTTAGGCCCCGACACCCTTTGCGAGCTTCGCCAAAGCTTTGTCCGCGTCGACGACTTAGCTCACGTTCACGCGTTCATGGATATGCACGATCTGGGCGACGCGCTGGTGCGCGCAGGTTTCGCCGACGTGGTGATGGACACGGCGAGGCTCACCGCGGAGTACAAGGAAGTGGGAGAACTCATGCGAGAGCTCAAATCCTCGGGCGCGAGCAACGCGCTCGCCAACCGCTCCCGCGGGCTCACTGGCCGCGGCAGTATGAAACGCCTGGCTCGGGCTTACGAAGTCCACCGCCGGAACGGCGTATTGCCGGCCACCTTCGAGGCGGTCTTCGCCCATGCTTGGAAACCGGACACCAAGCCGGCAACGGGCGTAAGCGTTGCTCCGCCACGGCTATGACGATCAAAGCTCGAGAGCCAGTCTATCGCGGAGTGTTTGTCACCGGCACCGACACCGGGGTTGGAAAGACATGGGTGAGCTTAGGTCTGATGGCGGCGCTACAGGCGCAAAGTTTCTCGGTGGTGGGCATGAAACCGGTATCCGCGGGCTGCGAACGCACGCCCGAGGGACTTCGAAACGAAGACGCCTTGTTACTGCAGCAACGGTCCTCCGTGACCCACTCCTACGAGCACATCAACCCGGTGGCGTTCGAGCCTCCCATCGCACCCCACATTGCCGCCGCTGAGGTCGGAGCACGCATCGATTTTGCCCGCATCGAGCGCGCCTTTAGCAGGCTTGCGGCATCCGCCGACGTGTGCGTGGTCGAAGGTGCGGGAGGCTGGCTGGTGCCGCTGACTAGTCGCAGCAGCATTGCCGATTTGGTTGAGCGCCTGGCGCTGCCGGTAGTGCTGGTGGTGGCGATTAGACTCGGATGCCTCAATCATGCCCTGCTGACGGTGGAAAGCATCGAGCGACGCGGGCTGCCTTTGCTGGGTTGGGTGGCCAACCAGGTCAATCCCGCTACTCCTCGCGCCGACGAAAACATCGAGGCACTCATGGAGCGGATTTCCGCGCCGCGAATCGCGACCGTGGACTACACGCCGAAAGCGACCGTGGCCCACTTCGAACGGGCCTTCAGTGCGCCGGACGCCCGCCGCCACCTCAAGCGCATCACGTCGAGCGCCGCGAAGCGCCCGCTGACAGCCAGGAGCTGAGACTCCGGGTCGTGCAACAGCGTTCGCTCTCGGGGCGTTACTAACCTCTAACTATCTGAATTTATTGAGCGAAAAAATTTGCGCCCCTCATGCCGCTACGTTAGCATGAGTGCCCTTTTTTGAGCGGCATCCGGGCACGCCGCGCAGACAGGGTATGCTGCGATGGTCGTAACCACGATTCGAAGTGACGAAGGCTGTCGGTTCGTCATTCGCCCCAACCGGTCGCTCAGCTGGCCGCAGATGAAGCTGGTCTACGTAACGCTGGCATCGCTTTGCATGCTGGTAGCCGTTGGCTTCACGCTGATGGGCTACTGGCTGGTGCTGCCGTTTGCGGGCGCGGAAGTTTTGCTTTTGGCTGCGGGCTTTTACCTGTGTGCTTTGAGCGGGCGCGAGACGGAAGTGATCCGAATCAAGGACGACCGTATCGCCATCGAAAAAGGCAAGGAGAGGTTGCGGACGGTTTGGGAACTTGATCGAGCCTGGGCGCGGATCGAATTGCTTCCTCCGCGCATCGAGTGGTATCCGAGCCGCCTGGTGATACGATCCCACGGAAAGCAGTTACAATTAGCGGCGTTTTTAACAGACGGGGAACGCGAGCAACTGGCTCGAGAACTCAAACGGGCGATCTCATCAGAAGAAACTTTCAGCGTTGCGGCCGTCTAGGCTGACACGACGCTGGTCTGAACGCAGGAACTTTCAGGAGACGGTACCCAATGTACTTGACTAGATTGAGCAGGCTACTCACTGGTGCCCTGCTGGTCGCGATTGGCACCAGCGCGCACGCCGCCTTCAGTGATCTCAACATGCCGGTCGGCGTAACGCCCATAAGCCGCGAAGCCTACGAGCTGCACATGCTGATTCTCATAATCAGCGTGGTCATCGGCGTCATAGTCTTCGGCATGATGTTCTTTTCGATGCTGAAACATCGAAAATCCCTGGGTCACGAACCGGCGCAGTTTCATCACAGCACCAAGGCGGAAATTACCTGGACGGTCATTCCCTGCATCATCCTTATCGCAATGGCGGTTCCCGCGACCAATGCGCTGATCAGTATGGAAGACACCAGCGAAGCGGACATGACTATCAAGGTCACCGCATACCAGTGGAAGTGGAAGTACGAATATCTCGAAGACGGGGTCACCTTCTACAGCAACCTCGCCCCCTCGAGCCGCGCGGCGATTTACGAGGATCCGCGCGCGGTCGACCACTACTTGCTGTCTGTAGATGAAAGGGTAGTTCTCCCGGTGGGCAAAAAGGTGCGCATGCTGCTGACCGCCGACGACGTCATCCACGCCTGGTGGGTCCCGGCCCTCGGCATGAAAAAGGACGCCATTCCGGGCTTCATCAACGAGCTATGGATAAAGATCGACGAGGACAAGACCGGTGTCTACCGGGGACAGTGTGCCGAGCTTTGCGGCAAGGATCACGGCTTCATGCCCATCGTGGTGGAGGCGCGCAACGAAGAAGGCTACAAGATGTGGGTCGCGAAACGAAAAGCGGCCATGGCGGCGGAAAAAACCGGGGCCAGCGAAGCAGAGAAGTTTGTTGAGCCGGTCTCAACGGAACAGGCGGCTGCAGCAACCCAAGCGAACGAACTCGTGCAGCCGTCAGTCATCGCAGCGGCGCAAGGCAAAAATTCGGGAGGACTTTAAGTAATGAGCACCGCGACGACTCACGAAGACCATCACGATCACCACGACCACGGCCCAGAGCCAGGGTTGCTGCGCTGGGTTTTCACCACTAATCACAAAGACATCGGCACGCTCTACCTGTGGTTCGCGCTGCTGATGTTTTTCGTCGGCGGGGCGCTGGCGTTGGGGATCCGGCTCGAGCTGTTCCAGCCGGGCCTCCAGTTCCTGGATCCGCACTTGTTCAATCAGTTCACCACCATGCATGCGCTGATCATGATCTTCGGCGCCATCATGCCGGCATTCGTGGGCTTCGCAAACTGGATGATCCCCATCATGATCGGGGCTCCAGACATGGCCCTCCCGCGCCTGAACAACTGGAGCTTCTGGATCCTGCCCTTCGCCTTCACCCTTCTGCTTGCGACCTTTTTCATGCCGGGTGGAGCGCCTGCCGGCGGCTGGACCATGTACCCGCCGCTGGTGCTTCAGGGCGGCGCCAACGTGCCGTTCCTGATTTTCGCGGTGCACATGATGGGCATCTCCTCGGTGCTCGGCGCGATCAATATCATCGTAACCATAGTGAACATGCGCGCCCCGGGCATGAGCCTGCTGAAGATGCCCCTGTTCGTGTGGACATGGCTGATCACGGCCTACCTGCTGGTAGCGGTCATGCCGGTGCTGGCGGGCGCAGTGACTATGCTGCTCACCGACAAATTCTTCGGCACTTCATTTTTCAATGCGGCGGGCGGCGGGGACCCGGTGATGTTCCAGCACATTTTCTGGTTCTTCGGTCACCCCGAGGTCTACATCCTCATATTGCCGGCCTTTGGCATCATCTCGCAGATTATCCCCACGTTCTCGCGCAAGCCGCTGTTCGGTTACGAAGCGATGGTGTACGCGACCGCATCCATTGCCTTCATTTCCTTTGTCGTCTGGGCGCACCACATGTTCACCGTCGGCATGCCGCTTTCGGGAGAGCTCTTCTTCATGTACACCACCATGCTGGTGGCGGTGCCGACGGCGGTAAAGGTCTTCAACTGGGTTTCGACCATGTGGCGCGGCGCCATGACCTTCGAAACCCCGATGCTCTGGGCAATCGCCTTCGTGGTGCTGTTCACCATCGGCGGATTCTCCGGCCTGATGCTTGCCATCGTTCCGGCGGATTTTCAGTACCACGACACTTATTTCGTGGTTGCGCATTTCCACTACGTGCTGGTGACCGGCGCGATTTTCGCCATCATCGCCGGCGCCTATTACTGGCTGCCCAAGTGGACCGGGAACATGTACAACGAGACGCTCGGCAAGTGGCATTTCTGGCTCTCGACCATCTCGGTGAACGTGCTGTTTTTCCCGCAGCATTTTCTCGGCCTTGCGGGCATGCCCCGGCGTATCCCCGATTACGCCATCCAGTTCGCCGACTGGAACTGGGTCTCGAGCGTGGGTGGCTTTATATTCGGATTTTCCCAGCTGTTGTTCCTCTACATCGTGGTGGCGACCATTCGCGGAGGCGAGAAAGCCACCGACCGGGTCTGGGAAGCCGCCCACGGCCTCGAGTGGACGCTCTCGTCGCCGCCGGCCTATCACACCTTCGCTACCCCGCCACGGGTCACTGATGCCGAGGCGCACAGTTGATGGGGGCGAAGGCCCGCTTGAGCGTAGCGCTCGGGTCTCAGCGCTACGCTCCGCGGTAAGTGGCGGTTGGTAAGAGTAGCGTGGAGTCAGAAACGGCCAGGCGGGTGGACAAGGAGCGGCGTAGAGCCAACGTACGGCTGGCGATTATTGTGGGACTCATAGCTTTTGGCTTTTATCTTCTGGTGATGTTCGTCAATCCGTTGTGAGCAGTTTGGATAGGAATCGAGCAAACCGACGTGCCGCAGGCAAACTCGGCCTGGTGGTGCTGGCGATGTTCGGCTTTGGTTTTGCCCTGGTGCCCCTCTACGACGTTTTCTGCGAGCTGACAGGATTAAACGGAAAGACCGGCGTGGTGCAGGCCAGCGCGCTCGACGGCGCCCTGGACGACTCCCGGCTGGTGACGGTGGAGTTCACCGCAAGCGTCAACAGCCGTTTGCCGTGGGAATTTGCCCCGGTGAATTTCAGAATGAAGGTCCACCCCGGCAAGGTATACGAGGCCTCCTTCATCGCAAAGAATCTCGGGGCGGTGACGAAGGTCGGCCAAGCGGTGCCGAGCGTTGCGCCGGCGACGGCTTCCAGGTATTTCGACAAAACCGAATGCTTCTGTTTTACTGAGCAGCGTTTCGAGTCGGGCGAGGAGAGGGAGCTTCCCCTTCGCTTCGTTGTCGATACCGACCTTCCGTCGGAGATTAAAACGGTGACACTTACCTACACATTTTTCGAGCGAGACCAGAACAGCTGATCTCCTCGTTTTTCAGGCAAGAACCCAGGAAACGACAACGATGGCGGCAACTCAAGACGGTTACTACCTACCCCACGGCACCAAGTGGCCCATCATGGGCTCCATCGGACTTTCTTTGCTTCTGGTCGGCTTCGCGCTGCAGCTCAACGGCTCCTCCATCGGCGGCATTACCATGATCATCGGCGTGCTCGTCGTCGCCGCGATGATGTTTCTCTGGTTCGGGCAGGTGGTGGGAGAAAGCGAGTCCGGCACCTATAACCACCAGGTTGACCATTCCTTCCGCTGGGGTATGAGCTGGTTCATTTTTTCCGAGGTCATGTTTTTCGGTGCCTTTTTCGGCGCGCTCTTCTACGCCCGCGTCTACTCGGTGCCGTGGCTGGGCGGCGAAGGGGCCGGCGGTGTCTCCACCAATCCGGTGCTTTGGCCGAATTTCGAGGCCGTGTGGCCTACCAACGGCCCGGCCGATATCGGCGGCGCGTTTGAAGCCATGCCGGCTTGGGGAATACCTGCCCTCAACACAATCATCCTGCTGAGCAGTGGCGTCACGGTCACCTTCGCCCACTGGGCCATACTTAAGGAACGCCGGCCGCAGTTTGTCCTCTGGCTGCTGGCGACAGTCGTATTGGGCTTCCTGTTCGTCGGTTTTCAGGCTTACGAGTACATCCACGCCTACTCGGAAATGAACCTGAAGCTCACCACCGGCGTTTATGGCTCCACATTTTTCATGCTCACAGGGTTTCACGGTGCCCACGTGACCATAGGCGCCATCATGCTGACCATCATGATGCTGCGCGGGCTGAAAGGACACTTTACCGCGGAGAATCATTTCGGCTTTGAAGCCGCGGCCTGGTATTGGCATTTTGTGGACGTAGTCTGGCTGGGACTGTTCATATTCGTCTACTGGCTTTGACCGGGCGCATAGAGCACAAAAAAGGCGTCCTGCTGGACGCCTTTTTTTATTCACTACACCGAATCCGCTGGGGTCCGGGGCCTGGCCTCATATTCCGTGGGGGGTGATAAGGCCGAGCCACCAAAGCACGAACAGCAGAGCAAAAAGACCGATGGAAATGCCGATGCGCGCGGTGAGCGCCTTGGCAGTGCGCGTGGCGCCCCCGCGATCCTTGATCAGAAACACCAGCGCCGAGCCGAGGCTCGCCAGGATGGCGATGAAGATGGCGATGACAAGAACTTTTCCGAGCATCCGTTCGCTCCGGCGATATTGCAATGCGCAGTATAACTGAAGGTTCTGCGGTCAAATTTGATGTTGCATGGATTGATCGCTAATTGTAATGCGGCTAGGAAGGTTCAGATTCTTACCCAAACTCGTGCCGACGTTGGTAACCGCGGCCCTGTTGCCGCTGTTGACTGGTCTCGGCATGTGGCAGCTTGGAAGGGCTGAGGAGAAACGGATCATCGAGCAGACTGTTGCCAGGCGCATCGAGGCGCCGCCGCTGAAAATCGATGCAACGCGCTGGAATTCGATTCAACTCGGCGCCGATCTGTCTGAGCTGGCCTACAGGCGGGTGATCGTGAGCGGTCGATTCGAAGGCGCGCGGCAGTATCTGTTGGACAACAGGACCCGCAACGGGGTTGCCGGTTTCCAGGTGCTGACAGCGTTCCTGCCGCGCGATGCCGGTGGTGGCGTGCTGGTGAACCGCGGGTGGATCCCTTTAGGCGAACGCCGCGATCAACTGCCGGCGTTACCTGTGCCTTCGGCGGAGCTGCGAATTAGCGGGGCTTTCGACGGTCCACGAGAGCCGCTGCCGTTGCTCGGCTCGTCGGGTTACGAACAGCAACAATGGCCGAAGATCGTTCAGCGGGTTGAGCTCGAACCAATGGCCGAACAGCTTGGTATTTCACTGCTTCCTCAAGTAGTGCTTTTGGATCCAAGTGCGCCGGCCGGATTTGTGCGCGAGTGGCAGCCCTACTACGGGATCTCCGTCGAGCGCCATCAGGCATACGCGTTCCAGTGGTTTGCTCTGGCAACGGCTCTGGCAATTATCTACATCGTGGTCAACCTGAAACGCGTCGATAATGACTGAAGCGCCGAGCTTGAAATCACCGCTTAAGAGCCGACTCGTCCTGGTCGCTTTGTTCGCGGTGTTTTTTCTTCCGATTTTCCTGGCCTGGGCCCTCAACGTGGAGCTGCCGAACTGGCTTCCCTTTGGAAAGAGCAATCATGGCCGGTTGATTGAGCCGGCGGAACGCTTCGAAATTTCGACGCTTACCGGTGTGGACGGCGTGCCCGTCGACGAAACATTGCTTCAAGGCAAGTGGACGCTGGTCTATATCGAGTCCTCGGAGTGTCTAGCCGAGTGCGACCGGGCCGTCTACCGAATGCGCCAGAGTCGCCATGCCATGGGCAAGGACATGGATCGGGTGCAGAGGGTGGTGGTTGCGCCCAGATCGCTGGCCAGCGATGCTGCCGCGAAGCTGCTCGCCTACGATCCGGCGCTCAGAGTTCTTGGCGCGGCTCCGGATTGGTTCGCGCGCTCGCCCCCGGCAACGGACCAGGCCGAAATCTACATCGTCGATCCCCAGGGCTACCTGGTGATGTGGTATCACGCTGACGCCGATCCGGCGGGTCTGATCAAGGATCTGAAACGGCTATTGAAGATTTCGAAGATTGGCTGAGTCATGACCAGCAGCAGAACATTCGCACGCATTTCCGCATTCGCTGTTGGCCTGGCGCTGGTGGTCGTGGTGCTCGGCGCTTACGTCAGGCTGTCTCATGCTGGGCTTTCCTGTCCCGACTGGCCGGGGTGCTACGGGCAACTTCTGGTGCCCGCTGAGGAAAATGACGTGGCCAGCGCAAATCTGGCCTATCCCGAAAGGCCGCTTGACGCTGAGCGGGCTTGGAAAGAGATGATCCACCGTTATCTCGCCGGGCTGTTGGGTTTGGCCATAATTCTCATGGCGGTTACCGCGTATAGGCGGCGCCACGCTCCTGGCCAGCAACTGTTAATGCCTTCCATGCTGGTGGCCCTGGTCCTGTTCCAGGCGCTGCTCGGCATGTGGACGGTGACTTTGCTTCTCAAACCGCTGGTGGTCGTGGCGCACCTGCTCGGCGGGCTGACCACGGCTGCGCTTTGCTGGTGGGTATTTCTGCGTCACGGATCTGCCGACGCAGTAAACGGCCGACCGCCCGCGAAGCGCATGAGGCTGCCGCGGCGACTGGCGGCGACGGCGATTGTGGTGCTGCTGTTGCAGATCGGGCTTGGGGGCTGGACCAGCGCCAACTACGCCGCTTTAGCCTGCGTGGACTTTCCCCTTTGCCAGGGCCAGCTCTGGCCCGAAATGGCCATCGGAGAAGCATTCATACCCTGGCGGGGCTTGGGACAGAGTTACGAGGGAGGCGTGCTGGACACGGAGGCCCGGGTGGCCGTACACGTGGTCCACCGCTTGGGCGCGCTGGCCACGTTTCTTTATCTCGGCTTCGTCGCGATGTTCCTGATGCGTTCGGGTCTCAACCGGCGCCTGGCCAGCGCCGCCGGCGTCATGCTGATGCTGTTGATTGCGCAGATTTTACTCGGCATCGGCAACGTCTTGCTCCACCTGCCGATAGGCGTCGCCGTAGCCCACAACGCGGGCGCCGCGCTGCTGCTGCTGTCGACGGTCAGCGTGTATCATATGACGGCTCCGCTTAAGACGCCGCCATAATCGGCCGCCCGGCGGAGGGGAAATGTCCAGATGAGCATACGGGAACACTTCGTCAGTGAGCCAAATCAGCGCGCTGATGCGATACCGGCGTGGCGGGAATACGTGGCATTGTGCAAGCCGCGGGTGGTATCTCTGATCGTGTTCACCGCGGTCATTGGCATGTTTCTGTCTACCGACGTTATGGTTCCGCTGACGGCACTGCTGTTCGGAACGGCAGGCATCGGTCTTGCCGCTTCGGCAGGAGCCGCCATCAACCACATCGCCGATCAGCGCATCGATGCGGTGATGGCGCGTACCCGCGGCCGGCCGCTGCCAATGGGTCGCCTAAACACCACGCGGGCGGTCGTGTTCGCCGCTTTGCTTTGCGCCATTTCCATGCTGATGCTGGTTTCCATGGTCAACACATTGACCGCCGTATTGACCTTTGCCTCCTTGATCGGCTACTCGGTGATTTACACCGTATTTCTCAAATGGCGTACCCCGCAGAACATTGTTATTGGCGGCGCCGCAGGGGCTATGCCGCCGATACTCGGTTGGACCGCGGTGACCGGAAGCGTCGATCCCCACGCGCTGCTGCTTTTCTTGATTATCTTCGCCTGGACGCCGCCGCACTTCTGGGCGCTGGCGATACACCGAAAGGACGACTACGCGCGGGCGAACATTCCCATGCTGCCGGTGACCCACGGGGTCGCATTCACTCGGACCTACGTGTTGTTGTACACGCTTGTTCTGCTCGTTGTCAGCATGCTGCCCTTCGTGACCCGGATGAGCGGCGTGCTTTATCTGGCGGCAGCTTTGATCTTGGGCGCGGGCTTTCTGTACCAGGCCCTGGTTCTCTACCGCGGCGAGGACAGGCGGGCCCCGTACAGGACCTTCAAGTATTCCATTCACTATTTAAGCGGCCTGTTCGCGGCGCTTCTGATCGATCATTACTTTCCCATTCTGATCGGCTGACGAACTGATTTTTGTCGACCCAAAAAAAACGGCCTCCAATCGGAGGCCGTTTTCATTCGTTGGGGCTTCGAGCTTAAGCCGTGTCCATTGCGGACTTGAGCTTTTTCATCGCGTTCTTTTCCAGCTGCCTGATGCGTTCAGCGGAAACGCCGAATCGATCGGCAAGATCCTGCAAGGTCGTTTTGTCCTCGGTCAGCCAGCGTTTCTCGATGATGACGCGGCTGCGTTCGTCCAGGCGCCCCATAGCCTGCTCGAGCCGATCGCCGCTGTGGCTTTCCCAATCATCGTCCTCGGCCTGCTGCCCGGGCTCGAAGCGAAGGTCTTCTAGATAGCCGGCAGGAGCGAGGTAGTCGTTATCGCCGTCCTGGCTGACCTGGGGATCGAATGACGCGTCATGGGCGTTTAGACGCTGCTCCATTTCCATTACCGTGGCTGATTTCACGCCCAGATCCTCGGCCACGGCGTCCACCTCTTCCTTGTTCATCCAGCCGAGACGCTTTTTGGCGCTGCGAAGATTGAAGAAAAGCTTACGCTGGGCCTTGGTAGTGGCGACTTTGACGATACGCCAGTTGCGCAAAATGAACTCGTGGATTTCAGCCCGGATCCAGTGCACCGCGAAGGAAACCAGGCGTACGCCCACGGAGGGATCAAAACGCTTTACCGCCTTCATAAGACCGATGTTGCCCTCCTGGATCAGGTCGGCCTCGGCCAGGCCGTAGCCGCTGTATCCGCGGGCGATCCGAACAACGAACCGGAGGTGCGAAAGCACCAGCTGCCAGGCGGCATCCAGATCGTTGTCTCGACGGTAGCGCTCGGCCAGCTCCCGCTCCTCTTCGGCGCTCAGCAGCGGAAAGCTGTTGACCGCAGCGCGATAGGCCTCGAGGCTGCCGGTGGGGGCGACTAAAGCTAAATCCATTCGTTTCGTCATGGGGCTGAAAAACCTCCAGTTCCAAGCTGACAAATATTAGCACTCAGCGCGTTTGAGTGCTAGGTCGGCTCCGAGTTCCGCGCTCCTGGGCAGGTCGGGGGTTCGCTTTGTAACTCATTGATTTTGCGTATTTTGAGGACTCATCGGCGTGACCGCCTATTCCGGTGCCGTGCCGCTCAGGTGCCGGCCCACGGCCACCCAGGCCCCCAGCAGCCCGAGGGTCGCGCCGCTCATGGTGAGCGCCAGGATCCCGGCCCCGGAGAGACCGGCCAGTTCGAAACCGCCGCCATAGAGGGAGACCAGCCGGGCCACTGCCGGCTTGAGCAGGGCAAATCCCAAGCTGAGTATTCCCCAGGCGATTAAGGCGCCGAACAAGCCATAGATCAGTCCGCCGTAGAGAAAAGGACGCCGAATGAAGGCGTTGGTGGCGCCGAACAGGCTGGCAATTTCAATTTCTTCGCGCCGGTTCTCGATACCGAGCCGAATGGTATTGCCGATGATCAAAACGACCCCCAGCGCTAGCAGCGCGGCGAGCAAATACACGCCGCGGAGCACGATTTCGACGATAGCGTCCAGACGTTTCAACCACTGCAAATCGAATCGCGCAAACTCCACCTGCGGCAGCTCACCTATTCTGGCAACCAGATCCTTCATCCTGGACGGATTCTGAACCTCGAGTGTTGGCTCGACGGTCAAAACCGCTGGAAGCGGGTTGCTGTCCTCAAAGGCATCCAGCACCTCGCTAAAGCCCGACATACTGCGGTATTCGGACAACGCCTCGCTGCGGGTAATCAAGCGTACCCGCGCTATCTCGTTCCAGCTGCTCAAGTCCTTGGCCAGAGCCTCGGCGGCGGCGTCGGACTCCGCGGTCTTCAGAAACACCGAGATGCGTCCGCCCGTATCCCAGTTGCCGGTCACCCGGTTGACGTTGTCCAACAGCAAATAGAGGCCGCCGGGCAAAGCCAACGCTATGCCGAGCACCGCGGAAGTCAAAAGCGTCGCGAACGGCGCTCGCGCCATCAGGCCCAAGCTGAAGAAGAAGGACTGGAGATGACGCACCACCCAAGAACGAATCACTCGGGCGCCCGCACCCTTGAGCTCGAACCCGGCCTCTTTCGCGCCTGCCCGCTTCGCTCTTGTCAACATCACCACTGCCCGTCGACCACCTGTCCGTTGCGCAGCACAAGCACGCGATTGCCGAAGTGGTGCACGAGATCGAGATCATGGGTTGCGATGAGCACGGTCACCCCCACCTGATTGAATTGGGCAAAGAGTCCCATGATCTCTTTGCTCAAGTCGGGATCGAGGTTTCCGGTGGGTTCGTCAGCCAGAAGCACCGGTGGCTTATGCACTACGGCGCGGGCGATTCCCACGCGTTGTTGTTCACCGCCCGATAAAACCATGGGAAATTGTTTTTCCTTGCCCAGCAAGTCGACCTTGTCCAGGGCCGCGCGCACGCGTCTGCCGATTTCGGAGTGACCGTGACCCGAAACCACCAGCGGAAGCGCTACGTTATCGAACACGGTTCGGTCGCGAAGAAGACGGTGATCCTGAAATACGACCCCGATGTTGCGCCGAAACAGGGGGATCTTGCGTGGCGGAATCCGCGACAAATTGTGACCGCCAATGACGATATGGCCCCGGGTCGCGCGCTCCACCAGAGTGGTAAGGCGGAGCAGGGTACTTTTCCCTGCCCCCGAGTGGCCGGTTAAAAAAACCATCTCGCCAGCATCGATCCGTGTACTGACGTTTCGCAACGCCTCAACGCCGCCCCGATAACGCTTGGTGACGTTATGAAACTCGATCACGGCCTTGTGTCACCGATGAGCGAAGATGCGCTGGCAGCGGTATCTGCAAAGAACGAACTCAGTGCGCAAGAAGTGCCTCGACAAAAGCGCGGGCATCGAATTCCCTGAGATCCTCAAGACCTTCTCCCACGCCGATGTATCGTATCGGTACACCGAGTCGCTCGGCTATGGCGAAAATGACGCCGCCCTTGGCGGTACCGTCGAGCTTGGTAACGCACAATCCACTCACGCCTACGGCCTGGTGAAATTGAACTGCCTGAGCCAGCGCGTTCTGGCCTGTTCCGGCGTCGAGAACCAGCAAAACCTCGTGAGGCGCCTCCGGGTCCTGATTGCTGACTACGCGACGAACCTTCTTAAGCTCCTCCATTAGATTGGCCTGGGTGTGGAGCCGGCCCGCGGTATCGGCGATCAGCACGTCGATTCCCCGGGAGGTGGCAGAATCCAGCGCGTCGTACACCACGGAAGCAGAGTCCGCTCCCGTATGCTGCGCTACGACCGGGATCTGGTTATGCTCACCCCAGCTCTTTAGCTGTTCTATGGCGGCGGCGCGAAAGGTATCCCCGGCGGCTAACATCACCGAGTGGCCTTGCGCCGTGAGCCGGTGAGCCAGCTTACCGATGGATGTGGTCTTTCCGGTTCCGTTTACTCCTACCACCAAAACCACAAACGGTCTGCTCGGCTTCCTGGGTATGCAAAGTGGCGTGGCCACCCGTTCGAGTACGGCGAGCATTTCTTTCTCGACCGCTCGCAACACTGTGTCACCCGTTTCGCCGTCCGCGAACTTCGCGTTGGCGCGAATGCCCTCTACGATTCGCGTGGTGACGGGAACGCCGACATCGGCGGCGAGCAGGAGCTCTTCAATCTCTTCCAAAAGCGCATCATCGATCTTTGCTTTGCCGGCGAGAAGGCGGGAAAGACCGTCGACCAGACGACCGCGGGTACGACCGAGGGCGGCGCCGAGTCGCACCATCAGCCCGGGGGCATGTTGGCTCGAGGCGTCGTTTCCGGCGTCTGCAGGTTTTTGTCTTCCGAACATTTGATGGAATTTGCGCCCGCTATCCGATTGAGGCAACCACTTTCTGGTTAGGGCGCGCGTACCTGGTAAAGCTTGCATATCGTACCATGGCCAGGGTGCGCTTCGGCGACGCAAAAGTCTTGCTCGCCAGCGCGGCTAGATAACAGCTTCCAGCCGGAAGCATTAAACTTTTCAGTCGAACCGTGAGTCATTCAAAGCAACAAAAGCGGGCGAATAAGAATCCTGCCCTCCGGGGATCGGTACGCATCATTGCCGGCAAATGGAAGCGTCGCAGACTCAGGGTAGTGGACGCCACCGGACTCAGACCGACACCGGACCGGGTAAGGGAAACGCTTTTCTCTTGGCTCGGGTCTAGGCTCAAAGATAGCCGCTGTCTCGATCTGTTTGCCGGCACCGGCGCGCTCGGATTCGAAGCCGCATCCAGGGGCGCAAGACAGGTGGTTATGGTTGAGCAGGATCCGATCGCCGTCTCAGCGCTGCGCGACAGCTGCGCCGCGCTCAATGCGAAAGAAATCGAGGTGGTGAAAGCTGACGCTCTCGAGTGGCTCGATTCCGGTGGGGCGGCCTTCGACATCGTTTTCCTTGATCCGCCTTTCGGTCGTTTCAAGCCGGCGGAATTGTGTTCGCGCATCGACCGATCCGGCCGTCTAAGCCCCCTGGGTCTCGTGTATCTGGAGACCGGGGTCGGAGACCCGAAGCCGGCGTTACCCGGCGGCTGGCGGCTGCTCAAGAGCCAACGAGCCGGACAAGTGCGGTATCATCTCGCCTCCCGGGACGTGGCCAACACGACTGGCTGAAGAAGGTATAACAAAGAGGTAGAGCATGGACGGCACGGCAATTTACCCCGGCACCTTTGACCCCATTACCAACGGCCACGCGGACTTGGTGCAAAGGGCGGCGTTGCGCTTCGATCGAGTAATTGTCGCCGTGGCCGGTAGCGGCACCAAAGAGCCGTGTTTTACTCTGGAAAAGCGGATTTCGTTGGCTAAGACGGCGCTTAAGAATATATCCAACGTCACGGTCGTGGGGTTCGACGGCCTGCTTGCGGATTTTGCGCTTAAGCAGGGCGCTGGTGTGATCCTGAGAGGCCTGCGCGCGGTATCGGATTTCGAGTACGAATTCCAGCTTGCGAGTATGAACAGAAAGCTCGCGCCTACGGTAGAAACCATGTTTCTGACCCCGGACGAGGGCTACAGCTTCATCTCTTCGAGCCTGGTGCGCGAAATTGCGGGTCTTGGTGGAGACGTCAGCGCATTTGTGCACCCGGCGGTCAAGGAGGCCCTGTCAGAACGCCTGAAGCTGGATCGTTCGGCGTGAAGGGCGGAGAGCGGACCTGAATGGCATTGATGATTACTGACGAATGCATTAATTGCGACGTCTGTGAGCCCGAATGTCCTAATGATGCGATCTACCAGGGTGAGGAGATTTATGAGATCAACCCGGATCTCTGCACCGAATGCGTCGGTCATTTCGACACGCCTCAGTGTGTTCAGGTCTGCCCGGTGGACTGTATTCCTCTGAACCCGGAGCGCGAGGAGACCCGCGATCAGCTGTACCAGAAATACTTGAGCCTGACGGCGCACAAAGGGTGATGTGCGCGTTATATAAGACCTTCTTTCAACGCTGGCAGCGCGGACAGAAGTAACTCGCCCGCTGTCCTAGAACGCGCGTCCTCACCGGCTCGCCGCAGTTGATGCACGGTTCTCCGTCTCGCCCGTACACACGCAGGCACTGAGCGAAGTAGCCGGGTTTGCCAGCGCCGTTGACGAAATCCCGAAGCGTCGTTCCCCCTTGCTCCAGCGCCTCCAGCAGAACTTGTTTCACCGCCCGGGCGAGACCGTCGAAGCGCCGCGCCGAGATAAGTCTCGAGCTTCGCGCCGGGTTGATGCCGGCCAGAAACAGCGCTTCGCTGGCATAAATGTTGCCGATGCCCGCCACAATTCGGCCATCCATGATCAGCGTCTTTACCGCGGCCCGCCGCCGGCGGGCGCTTTGCTGCAGCCAGTTTCCGTCGAAGGCCTCGGATAGGGGCTCCGGCCCCAGTCCCACAAGCAGCGGATGTCGAAGCGGATCCGAACGCGTCCACAATACGGCGCCAAAGCGCCGGGGATCGCGCAGCCGGAGCTTAAGGCCGTTGCACAGGCACACGTCCACGTGGTCGTGGCTCTGAGGCGTCACGTCATCACCGACCATGCGCAGACTACCCGACATGCCCAGGTGCACGATAAGGGTGCCGACGGAGGTCTTGAGCAAGAGATATTTTCCCCGACGCGCGACGCGCTCGATGCGGGCATTTTTGAGTTTTCGTGACAACCCCGGCGGGACCCGCCAGCGGAGCATGGGCTGGCGAACTTCGACCGCGGAGATTAGCTGTCCCAAGACGTGCGGTTCTATGCCGCGGCGGGTGGTTTCGACTTCTGGAAGCTCCGGCACGCTGCGCTCGCCTGAAACGATTCTCAGACGTGGTCGGGAATGCCGCGTGCCGCGGCGGCCCGATGCAGTCCTAAAACGACGGCAATGCCGATGCTTGCAATCACCATCGACGACACGACGTCGCCGCTCAAGGAATGTGGAAGATAGGGCGTATTTCGCAAGAGTCGGGTAGTGCCGTCGACGACCACCTCGACCCGAATCTGAAAAGGCCAAATTACCCATAGCGAACCGATCAGAAGGCCGACGATAACGTTTACGGTAAGGCGGTAAAAACGTCGTAACAGAAAAGCAAGCACCCGACTGAAAAGCAAAAGGCCGGTGCCAGCGCCGAGGGCAAAGGGAAGCAGCACGGCAAAGTCCAGCCGCCCGATGGCGTCAAAGATATAGGCGTACTTTTGGAGTATCAGAAGAATGAATGAGCCGGAGATCCCGGGAAGGATCATGGCGCAGATGGCAAGCGCGCCACTCAAAAAAACGAACCAGGCGGTCTCGGGTGTGGCGGTCGGAACCAGGTTGACCAGGGCAAATCCAACGCCGACACCAAGGATCAGGGACGCGGCGTCTGCGCCACTGAAACCACGCAGCGATTTGAGCAGTATCACGATGGAGGCGGCAATGAGGCCGAAGAATAGGCTGTACACTGGTTCCGGATGACTGTGGATGAGCTCCGGCAGCGGCACTACGCGGGTAAAAAACATGAGGGCGGCGAAGATGCCGATACCGAGGGCGAGGAGAAAAAGCAGGTCCGCGTGATCCGCCGCGGGTTTAAGCTCAGCGCGAAGGAGATGCCTGACAAAGCGCGCGTCAAGGGAGCGGATTGCGTTGATCAGGCGCTGATAGATTCCCAGCACCACCGCCATGGTGCCGCCGCTCACGCCGGGTACCACGTCGGCGGCGCCCATCACGAAGCCCCTGGCCACGGTGGAAAGGAGGGACTTGGCTGAAGATTCAGTAGTCACGAGTTGTATTTTCTCGCGCTTCGATCCCGCGGAGCCTGTCAACGATGGTACGCCTCGCTCAGCTCATGCACCGAATCCACCGCGGCAGCCACGTTGGCGGGGTCAATCTCCGGCGTGATGCCGTGGCCTAGATTGAAAACGTGGCCGCTGCCGTGACCGTATTGTTTGAGCAGCAGCGCGACTTCTTCACGAATACGTTCGGGACGAGCGCCAAGCACCGCCGGGTCCATGTTGCCCTGTAATGCGCAGCGATCGCCGACGCGGCTGCGGGCGCGGCCGATGTCAACGGTCCAATCCAGACCGAGCGCATCACAACCAGTATCGGCCATGGCTTCAAGCCAGTTCCCGCCGCCCTTGGTAAACACAATCAGCGGTGTGTTTCCGTCTTTCGGGCCACGCTTCAAGCTCTCAACTATTGTTGCCATGTAGGCAAGAGAGAATTCGCGATAACCATGTTCGCTCAAAATCCCGCCCCAGGTGTCGAACATCATCAGCGCTTGCGCTCCGGCTTCTCTTTGAGCGGAAAGGTAGGCCGCTACCGATTTCGCCAATACGTCGAGCAGGCGGTGAAGGTTCGCCGGCGCGTCGAAGGTCATTGCCTTGATGCGGGAAAAACTCGTCCCGCTCCGCCCTTCCACCATGTAGGCCGCCAAGGTCCACGGGCTACCGGAGAAGCCAATCAGGGGCACCCGACCTCCGAGCGCGGCCCGCGCCAGCTTGACGGTCTCTACAACGTAGCTCAATTCAGATCCGGGATCGGGGACCCCCAGCCGGTCGATGTCCGCGCGCGACCGCACCGGCCGCTCGAAACGAGGGCCCTCCCCCTCGGCAAAGCTTAAGCCCAGTCCCATTGCGTCTGGGATGGTCAGGATATCCGAGAACAAAATGGCGGCATCCAGCGCAAATCGCTGAATGGGTTGCAAGGTGACCTCGCAAGCCAGCTCCGGGGTCTTACATAGAACGAGAAAACTGCCGGCCCGCTCTCGCACGGCGCGGTACTCGGGCAGGTAGCGCCCGGCCTGGCGCATGATCCAGATCGGTGTGCGATCCACCGGCTCGCGCTTGAGCGCTTTGAGCAGACGGTCGTTCTTTATTGCTGGAGATTTGCCCAAAGCGACCGTAAACGACCCTAGACGTTCAGATAATCGACGATGCCGGCGGCGGCTTCCCTGCCCTCGTACACCGCGGTTACCACCAGGTCCGAGCCGCGCACCATGTCACCGCCGGCAAACACCTTCGGATTGCTGGTCTGGAAGCTGAATTTCCCGTTCTCGCCGGCGACGACGCGCCCGCCGTCGTCGGTGTCGATTTGGAAGTCGTCGAACCAGGGACTGGGGCTGGGGCGAAAACCGAAGGCGATGATCACCCGATCCGCCGGCAGCACCTCCTCGCTGCCCGGCACCGGCTCGGGCCGGCGCCGGCCGCGCTCGTCCGGCTCACCGAGCCGCGTGTTGATCGTCTTGACGCCCTCTACCCGCCGCCCGCCGAGGATCTCCACCGGCTGCCGGTTCCACAGGAATCGAACCCCTTCCTCCTTGGCATTCTCCACTTCGCGCATGGAGCCCGGCATGTTGGCCTGGTCCCGTCGGTAAGCGCACACTACGCTGGTGGCGCCCTGGCGCACCGCGGTGCGCACGCAATCCATGGCGGTGTCGCCGCCGCCGAGCACCACCACGCGATGGCCGTTCATGTCGATGTGCTGTTCTTCCGCTTCCGTTCCCAGGTGGCGATTGATGTTGGAGATGAGGTACGGCAGTGCCTGCACCACCCCGGGCAGCGTTTCCCCCGGAAAACCGCCCCTCATGGCGTTGTAGGCGCCCATGCCTAAAAACACCGCGTCGTGCTCTTTCGCAACCTGCGCGAAGGCGACGTCGGCCCCGACCTCCACTTCGAGACGGAACTCGACCCCCATGTGTTCCAGTACCTCGCGCCGCTGCCGCACCACTTCTTTTTCCAGCTTGAACGGCGGAATGCCGAAAGTCAGCAGACCGCCTATTTCCGGATAGCGATCAAAGACCACAGCCTGAACCCCGTTTCTGGCCAGAACGTCCGCGCAGGCTAGCCCCGCGGGGCCGGCGCCAATCACCGCCACGCGCTTGTCCGTTTTAATGACATGGGATAGATCGGGCCGCCAGCCGAGGCGAAGCGCTTCGTCCGTGATGTACTTCTCAACCGCGCCGATGGTGACCGCGCCGAACCCGTCGTTCAGAGTACATGCGCCTTCGCACAGACGATCCTGAGGGCAGATGCGGCCGCAGATTTCCGGCAGCGAATTGGTCTGATGACAAAGCTCTGCCGCCTCCATGAGGTTTCCCTCGGAGACCAGCTTGAGCCAGTTGGGAATATAGTTGTGGACCGGACACTTCCACTCGCAGTAGGGGTTTCCGCACTCGATACACCGATCCGCCTGGGAGGCGGCGGACTGCTCGTCGTACTGTCCGTAAATTTCCCGGAAGTTCCGCACCCGTACTTCCACCGAAAGCTTCTTCGGGTCCTGACGCGGAACATCCACAAACTGAAACAGATTGGCCATGGGAATCGTGGCGGCATGGGGCGGACCCGCCCTCAGGCAGCCTCGCGCAACGTATCGAGCAGCGAGGACAGCTCCGTCGCCTTGGGCTTGACCAGCCAGAACTTGCGCACCATGTCGTCGTATTCGTCCAGCACGCTGCGTCCCCACTCGCTGCCCGTTTCCTTCACGAATTCCTCGATCAGGTTTTGAAGATAGTTGCTGTGCGCCTCCATGGCTTCGGTATGAATGCGGTGGATGTCGATGAGCTCGTGGTTGTATTGATCAAAGAAGGTCCGTTCAAGATCAAGCACGAACGCAAAGCCGCCGGTCATGCCGGCGCCGAAATTGATCCCGGTGGACCCGAGAACGGCAACGACACCGCCGGTCATATACTCGCAACCGTGGTCGCCGACGCCTTCCACCACCGCCACCGCTCCGGAGTTTCGTACCGCAAAGCGCTCTCCCGCGAGCCCCGAGGCGAAGAGACGACCGCCGGTGGCGCCGTAGAGACAGGTATTGCCAATGATGACCGTCTCATTGCTCTTGAAACGGCTGCCTGCGGGAGGGTAGATGACCAGCTTACCGCCGGCCATGCCTTTGCCGACGTAATCGTTGGCGTCGCCCTCCAGGTACATCTCCAGACCGCCGGCGTTCCAAACGCCGAAACTTTGTCCCGCAGTTCCCTTCAAATGAACCTTGATCGGCGCATGGGCCATACCTTGGTCACCATGCCTGCGGGCGATCTCGCCGGAGAGTCGGGCGCCGATGGATCGATTGTTATTTTTGACCGAGTAATGGAAATCGCCTCCGCTTGAAGACTGGATCGCACCGATAGCGTCGTTGACCATCTGCTCGGCAAGCTCGCCCTTGTCGAATGGTGCGTTCTTCGTCTCGGTGCAAAACTGTGGCTTGTCCGCAGCAACACCATAGTCCGAGAGTATAGGCGACAAATCCAGGCGGCCCTGACGATCCGTTTCCCCGGGAAGGACCTCCAGTAAATCGGTGCGTCCAATGAGGTCGGTGAGCGAGCGAGCGCCTAACCGCGCCAGCCATTCGCGCACGTCCTCGGCAATGAAGCGGAAAAAGTTCATCACCTTCTCCACGCCCCCCGGCTTGAAATGCTTGAGCCTCAAGACGTTATTCTGGGTGGCGACGCCGGTGGCGCAGTTGTTCAAGTGACAGATGCGCAAATACTTACAGCCCATGGCTACCATGGGCGCGGTGCCGAAACCGAAGGATTCGGCACCCAGGATCGCGGCCTTGATGACATCGAGCCCGGTCTTCAATCCACCGTCAGTCTGAAGCCGCACCTTGTTACGCAAATCGTTGGCGCGCAGCACCTGGTGGGTTTCGGTGAGTCCGAGCTCCCACGGACTGCCGGCGTACTTGACCGACGTCAGCGGACTTGCGCCTGTTCCGCCGTCGTATCCGGCAATGGTGATCAGATCGGCGTAGCCCTTGGCTACGCCCGCGGCGATGGTGCCGACGCCGGCCTGCGCCACCAGCTTGACCGATACCAGGGCATCAGGATTGACCTGTTTCAGATCGTAGATGAGCTGCGCCAGGTCCTCGATGGAATAGATGTCGTGGTGGGGCGGCGGAGATATCAGCGCCACCCCGGGCCGCGAGTAGCGAAGCCGGGCGATCATTTTGTTGACCTTGTGTCCGGGGAGCTGACCGCCCTCGCCGGGCTTTGCGCCTTGGGCGATCTTGATCTGAAGCACCTCGGCGTTGACCAGATACTGGGGCGTGACCCCAAACCG
>JBFHVA010000015.1:0-28023 GCA_041589735.1 Gammaproteobacteria bacterium
GACATAATCGCCATTCTCATATTGCTGCTTTTGAACGGGCTTGCGCGGGCTTCTCTTCCATTACACGAAGCCCTGCTATTGGTGATGTCGCTTCCAGCGCTGGCGGGGATTGCCTGGATCGGGGAGCGCTTCGTCATCCTGCGGCTGATTAAGCGCTTCGACACGATCCAGGAGTTCGTTTTTCTCACCGCCATCGGGTGGTGCTTGGGGATAGCCACGCTCGGTCACGCGATGGGGCTTTCCTACGAGATGGGAGCTTTCATCGCCGGCGTGGCGCTGGCGACCAGCCCCATCGCCACCTTCATTGCGGAGAGCCTGAAACCGCTCCGGGATTTTTTTCTCATTATGTTCTTTTTCTCTCTCGGAGCAGGTTTTGCGATGCCGATGCTTTCCCAGATTGCGCTGCCTGCCGTGGTGCTGGCCGCGAGCATGCTGGCGCTCAAGCCTGTCGTTTTCCGATTCCTGCTGGTGCGCGAAGACGAGCCTGAGCGGCTGTCGCGGGAAATCGGCGTGCGCCTCGGTCAGGTAAGCGAGTTCTCCCTGCTCATCGCCGTGCTTGCGCTTAATGCAGGCGTGATTGGCCAGCAGGCTTCTTACCTGATCCAGGCGACCACCCTGCTGACCTTCGTGGTCTCCTCATACGTGGTCATGATGCGCTATCCGACGCCAATCGCCGTCAACGAACAGTTGAGGAGAGATTGAGAAACCTCGCGAAAATCCGGCTCTGAAGGGGACCAACTTCTGTGCTTCGTCACGCGCTTCCGACCTGGGCCGCCTCCAGCGCCGCGCTTGCCTCCAGCCACTTTTCCTCCGCTTTCTCAAGCGCCCGTTCGATCTCACCCTGACGGATCATGAGGTCCTCCAGGTAGGCCTTGTCCGCTTCCTGATCGTAAAGCGACGTGTCGGCAAGCTTACGCATCAAATCCGCATGTTCGCGATTCAGCGACGCGATCTTGGCTTCCAGAGACCGAACGGCATCTTTCAGGGGCTTGATCTTGTGCCGCGACCGGGCGTCTTCCCGCCGGCGCTGCTTTCGCTGGTCGCTGGATCCGGGTTTACCGCGCGGGCGACGAGCAGCGCCGTTATCCCGGCCGCGGCGATCTTTCAGCGAGTGCACGTAAGAGGTGAGATCGTCCCGATAGCGATTGATACCGCCTGACTGCGCCAACCACAAATCGTCAGTAACCGCGTCTACGAGATAGCGGTCGTGTGACACCAGCACGATGGCGCCAGTAAAACCCAGCAGCGCCAAAGTCAGAGCGTGACGCATCTCCAGATCCAGGTGATTGGTCGGCTCGTCCAGCAGGAGAAGGTTCGGGCGTTGGTGAATCAGTATCGCAAGCACCAGCCTCGCCTTCTCGCCTCCCGAGAGTCCGCCCACCGGATCCAGCGCCTTGTCGGCGTGAAACCCGAATCCTCCCAGATAGTCCCGGATTTGCTGCTCCTCCGCCTCTCGGTCCAGTCGGCGCAGGTGTGTTACCGGGGAAGCTTCAAAATCCAGCTGCTCCAGCTGATGCTGCGCGAAATAGCCACAGGCCAGGGTAGAAGACCGTTCGCGTTTGCCAGCAAGCGGCTCGATTTCACCGCCCAGTAGGCGAATGAATGTGGACTTGCCGCTGCCGTTTTCACCTAACAGCCCAATGCGGTCGCCGGGTGAAATCGTAATGCGGATACCTTCGAGCACCGGTTGCCCCATGTAGCCCGCGCTGACGTCTTCCAGGCGAAGCAATGGTCTCGGCAGTGATTTTGGCTCGCGAAAAGAAAACTCGAACGGCGAATCCACGTGAGCGGGGGCAATCTGTTCCAATCGGGCCAGCGCTTTCAGTCGGCTTTGCGCCTGCCTTGCCTTGGTGGCCTTGTACCTGAAGCGTTCGACGAAGCGGTGCATGTGGGCGACGCGACGCTGCTGCTTCTCGAATGTCGCCTGCTGTGCGGCTAGACGCTCAGCCCGCTGCCGTTCGAAAGCGCTGTAATTACCCGGATACAGCTTCGCGGTCCCCTGTTCCAGGCTCAGGGTCCGATCGGTCACGGCGTCGAGGAAAATTCGATCATGAGAAATCAACAGAAGCGTCCCGGAATATTCTTTGAGCCACTGCTCCAGCCACAACAAAGCGTTGAGATCCAGGTGATTGGTGGGCTCGTCCAGCAGCAGAAGATCGGAGCGGCACATCAGTGTCCGCGCCAGATTGAGGCGCATGCGCCAGCCGCCGGAAAACGTGCGAACGGGTTTCATTTCGTCCGAGGGCGCGAATCCAAGGCCGTGCATCAGCCGTCCGGCCCTTGCCCGTGCTGCGTAGCCGTTGATGGCGTCCATGCGCGAGTGCAGCGTCGCAATACGTTTGCCCTCGCGGGTGCTTTCAAGCTCCCGCTCCAGCTTCCTCAGCTCCGCGTCACCGTCCATGACGTACTTGATAGCCTCGAGCCCGGTGGCGGGGATTTCCTGGGCCAGATGTGCGAGGGTGAGCCTGGGCGGAACGTCTACCGAGCCGGCGTCCGTTTCGAGCGTGTTGCCAAGTACGGCAAACAGGCTGGACTTGCCGACGCCGTTGGCGCCGATCACGCCCACCTTGTCGCCGTCGAATAGGGTAAAGGTGACGTTTTCGAGCAGCAGCTTGGCGCCGCGTCTGATGGCAACATCGTTGAAGCTCAGCATGGGCGCAGTTTAGCAATGTCGAAATCGGTTTGAATTTGACCTTTGAATTCCTTGCCCGGGTGAAGATAATCGAAGCCCGCCCCTAGACAGCGATGCGCCAGCCCCAATGATCCTGGTAGGAAGATACCTGTCCCTCTTTGTTCGCCGAGTCGCCGTCACGATGCGGCGGTTTCGAGGCTCTCAATGATCGAGCCGCGATGCCGCCGATGACCGGCAAACAATTAAGTCAGGCCGACGTGACCGCGGTCTGCTGCTGGAGTTTCGCCCGCATCGCCAGGCCCGAGCTGACCGAAACAATCCGTGCGCCCCGGCTGGATCAAATCGCCGCCCGCGCAGAGGACATGCCGGAGTTCCGGCAAACCGCGCCGATTCCCTGACGCGGCGGCACTACTGGATTCGTGAAGCTCTTGATGTTCCTCGCGCCGCGGTTTCGCTACCGCCCTTTTGTCTCTGCTCTGGACGCGGCACAAGCCCACGGAGATGAGGCGAGCGTCAAAGACGCCGCGGTGATATTCGTTCACGCCGAGGAAGGCGATGCCGAGGACAGCGCCTGGTTGCTGACGAAATTCGTGAAAAACGTCAAATGGATCGCCAACAAACGCGACTTTAAAGACATCGTGCTTCACTCGTTCACTCATCTTTCTGAAAGCAAGTCTGCACCCGAGTTTGCCGAGTCGTTTTTGATTAAGGCATCAGAGAGACTTTCCGCGGCTGGTTACCGGGTCCACCTGACACCCTTCGGCTACTCATGCGAATGGGAGCTCTCGGTGCACGGAGAACCGCTGGCCAAGGTATTCAAAAGCCTCTCAAAAAGAAAACCGTAAATTAATAAAAAGGCAATAAAAAACAACCGTTTCCAAGAAGCGAGCCGGGTTCACAACGATGTCCTGACGGATTGATAATTGCCGGGGCGCGTGCTATTTAAGTTGGGGAAGCCTCCGAGTAATCAGAGCTTCCAGAACAGCGGGGCGACCGCCTCGGAATTCAGGAATCTCGAGAACCGCGGCATAGCGCATCCGGCCGCTGGAGAGTCATGTCTCAGACACCCAGAATAGGTGTTTCGCGGCCAACCAAACGCATTACGTTGCTCAACTACAAGGGCGGCTGCGGCAAGACTCTCATAGCCGTTAACGTCGCCGGCTACTACGCCCTGAAGGGCTATCGAACCACCCTGATCGACCACGATCGCCAGAACAGCGCCATGCACTGGCTGGCGCTGCGCGATCGCACAGCCCCTTCCATTCACGGGATCAACGCGGGCCGCCAGGTGAGTTACGAGACCCGAACCTGGCAGCTTCACGTGCCGCCGGAAATGGAACGCGTGGTGGTGGATTCACCCGCCGGGCTGCACGGCCCTGAGCTGGAGGAGCTGGTACAGAAGACCGACATAATCCTCATTCCCGTACTGCCATCGGACGTAGACATTCATGCCGCCGCGGCCTTCATTCGCGATTTACTCCTGGACGGGCGCTTACGGCATGCGCACGCCAGCGTCGGCGTCATTGCCAATCGCGTTCGCGCAAATACGCGAGTGTATGAATCCCTCAAGCGCTTTCTTTCGAAACTGGACTTCCCGATGATCGCCGAGTTGCGCGACACCCAGAATTACGTCCGAGCCGCTGAACGTGGACTGAGCATTCACGATATTCGGCCCGCGTCCACGGTGCAGCGCGACGTGGACGACTGGGCACCGCTGGTAGCCTGGCTGGAACAGCCGGAGCGACAGGCACCGCCCACCATAAGCAACGCCCAGGGCGGTCCCAGGATGCGGGTAATCGACGGCGGGTTGAGGGAACGATAACTGGAGAAAGTTCGCCGCGAGTGCACAGATACGCATGAACTTTCAACGGCAGTTGGAAAACTCACGCCCAGATTCGCGTCTACGACAGAAAATCAGGGCCTTTCCGATCCCTGCGCGTGCTGAGCGACCGTTCGGGCCGAGGTGGTAGTTGCCATAAGGCGCGTTCCGCGGTCGCCAATGACCTTACGAAGCAGCCAACGAAGCCAAGGTTTCTTAGCGGTCATGTCGTCGATTTCCGACAATGAATAGTCGCTTCCATTAAGGATCGCGCGCGCCGCCATAAATCCGCTGCGGATCGCCGGCCCAATACCCTCGCCGAGATCAATGCTCGCCAGTCCCGCCGAGTCGCCCGCTATAAGGGCATTTCCGACCCTGACCACATCGACGTTGCCGCGCAGGAAGTAGCTGTACCCCCGAGGCTTGTAGTCGACCCCTTGTGCGAGACCCGCTTTGTCAAGTGCCGCAGTGAAATGGGACCAGTGACTTTTAATATCCTGGTTGCGCTCTTTCATCGAATTCGCCATGCCGCCAACGCCACAATTGAGGTAGCCGTTTTCTTTGGGTACGTACCAGGTGTAGCCGGGCAGTCCAGCTTCGAAAAACCATAAGTGGCAACGCGAATCTGTCCATCGATACGGAAATTCGTGCTCGTAGGTCGCGACCTGTAAATCAACGGCGCGAGGATTGGCTTCCCTGAAAATGTTGCGATAGACAGGACAGCGAGTGCCCGCCGCGCCCACCAGATACTCGCACTCGAAGTTATTGTCGACGACATATGATCCGTTCTTCTTCTCGATATTCTTGACGTTATGATTGATGACTTCCGCGCCCGATTTCTTGAGCAGGAAATCATCAAACTCGTAGCGACGGATTGAATGTTGCGGCCAGTTGAGCTTGAAGGTGAGTCCCTTGATATGCACTACGATGTGCTCGAAGGTGTTGAAGCGATATGGATAGGCTTCAACATCGAAGTTGAGATCCTCGACGACCTCCGGTGTGATCCAGCCGGCGCAAAGCTTGGTGCGTGGAAAATTCTCCCGATCGAGTACCGCGACCTTGACGCCCGCATCCACCAGTTTTGTGGCGCAGGCTGACCCGGCCGGGCCGCCGCCGACGATGACGACATCGAATTGCTGCATTTCCGCTTCTCCGTCAGCCTTCGCGATTCTGGTTCATCAAAATCGCCGGGCCGGCGTGTCGCCATGCTTGTACAAACGATGCCGCGATTAAAGGCAACGTCGGCGCCCGAGCGTCACCTGTCGGAGTAGACATGACGCCGGGTCAGGGGCACGGTGTTGTCTTGTGCGTGAGCGAATACAACCTGAAATAGCTGCAAACTGCCGGTGGCGAAAGCCGCGACGGAGCCAGCAAGATAGAGCCGCCAGGCACGCACGAATGCCGCGTCGTACATCTGCTCGACCTGTTCCGACACATGTTCGAAGCGATTCAGCCAGTCCGTGCAGGTGCGCTCATAGTGAAGCCTGAGATTCTCCACGTCCAAAATGGAAAAGCTGTAGGGCTCGAACACCTTCATCATTTCGGACAGGCTTGGCGGCCGGCTGCCCGGGAAAATCCGCCGTTCAATCCACGGATTATTTGGCTCCGGGCGGTTGCGACCGATACTGTGGATGAGTCCGCGCCCACCCACTTTGAGCGTGCGCCGAACCACGGCTCCGAGGCTTTCGTAATGGTCCGGGCCGACATGCTCCAGCATACCGACGGAGACGAAAGCATCGCACTTGCCGCTGATGTTGCGGTAGTCGTCCTCGATGAAATTTACCCGATCGTCCAGTCCCTGGGCCTGAGCCTGCTCCCGCGCATGTCGGATTTGCTCGCTGGATATATTGAACGCCCACACCTTAACGCCATAGTGTCGCGCCATGTGGAGGGCCAGCGTTCCCCAGCCGCAGCCGGCCTCCACCACCTCCTGACCGGGGTTGAGCTCGAGCTTGCGGCACACATGGTGCATCTTTGCCACCTGCGCCTGCGCCAGGGTCGCCTGCGGCGGGTCGTAGTAGGCGCAGGTGTAAACCATCTGATCGTCCAACCACAGGCGGTAGAAATCGTTGCCCAGGTCGTAGTGATGGTGAATGTTGCGCCGAGCTGAATTGAGGCCGGTGCCCCGGGGTCGATGCAACCAGTTGCGAAGTTCGCGTCGAATCGACCCGGGCGGTAGCTTGGACTCGAGTGCCCGATAGGCCGCCTTGAGGCATTCCACCAGGTCGCCCTCGACTTCAATTCGCCCTGTGCTGTAGGCGTCACCAAAGTAGAACTGGGGCGAAAGTATCAACCCCAGGAGGGCGCGCCGATCTCGCAATGTGACATTGGCGACCGGGCTGACATCGGGCTCGTAGACTGTCTCCCCGTTCCACAGCGTGAGACTGAAGGGCGGGTTACCGGTGGTCGACATGAGTCGCTGCGCAAGCCAACGGTCGGTCCCGGTGACGGCAGCCTCCGCCGCCCCCTGGGTTTCACTCGAGCTTAATTCTCCGCCGCCAGGCAATCCCAGCCAGTTGGGCTCGTTGCGTTTCATTCTGATTCTCCTTCCCGGCGCAAACGCTGTGAAATCGCCGAAATCCTGAAAATTTACTTGGCCCAGGGGGCCGCCCGTGGCCGATTATATTCCCTCGTTGGTGATCGGATCACCCTGACTTTGGTCAAGCATCGAATCCTCGGTCGAAGGAATGATACGGGTTCAGCCCGCGGCCTGCTCTCCTCGCCGCCAGGCGTGGTAGCGGCCCAGCCAGCGCAGCACCCGTTCCGGAGCGTGCGCCCGCTTCCACTCGCCTGCCGCGTATTTGTTCGCTTCCGCCAGCGTCGGATAGATGTGAATGGTGCCGAGTATTTTGTTGAGGCCAAACCCGTGCTTCATGGCGGCCACGAATTCCGCGATCAGATCCCCTGCGTGGTCGCCAACGATGGTGACCCCCAGAATCTTGTCCTTGCCCGGCACCGTCAGCACCTTGACCACCCCGTGCGCCTCCTCGTCGGCAATGGCCCGGTCCAGATCGTCGATTCCATAGGTCGTGACCTCGTACTCCTTGTTCTGGGACTTAGCTTCCTCCTCATTGAGACCCACACGGGCCACTTCAGGATCAGTGAACGTGGCCCATGGAATCACCGAGTAATCGACGCGGAATTTCTTGAAGGTGCCAAACAGCGCGTTGACTGCGCAGAACCACGCCTGATGCGCCGATACATGGGTGAACTGAAAAGGCCCTGTGACGTCTCCACAGGCATAAATGTTCGGAAACCGGGTCTGCAGAAATTCGTTCACCTCAATGGTGCGCGCCTTGGTGAGACCAATACCGAGGGTGTCCAGGCCGTAATCGCTGGTATTGGCCGCCCGCCCCACGGCCACCAGGAGATCATCGAACTCGATGCGCACGTCATCGCCGTCATGCTCGCAGATCAGGATTTTCTTGCCGTCCTCTATCCTAAACTCTTTGGCCTTGTGGTTGACCCTGACGTCGATGCCCTCTTCCACGAACCTCTTCATCACCATCTCGGAAATTTCCGGATCCTCTTTCACCAGGATCCGCGGCAGCATTTCCACCTGGGTCACCCGGCTGCCGAAGCGGGCGAAGCACTGGGTCAACTCGCTGCCGATGGGCCCGCCTCCCAGCACCACCAGCCGCTCGGGCAGCTCGCGCATTTCCCACAGAGTGTCCGAGGTGTAGTAGCCCACGTCCTCGACACCCGGAATCGGCGGCACGAAGGGCCGCGCACCGGCGGCGACTATGATGTTTCGGGTCACCAGGGTCTTGCCGTTGACTTCCACTTCGTACGGAGACCGGATCACTGCCTCGCCCAGGATGACGTCGACGCCGAGGCCTTGATAACGTTCCACGGAATCATGGGGCTCGACGGTCTTGATTACGCGGTCCACGCGTTCCATAACATCCGCAAAATCAAAGTCGACGCTTGCACTTTTTAAACCATAAGCTGCGTGACGCCGGATTTGTGAGACCAGCTTCGCCGACCGAATGAGCGCCTTGGACGGCACGCAACCCGTATTGAGGCAGTCGCCCCCCATTTTGTGCTTTTCTATCAGAGATACTTTGGCCTTGACCGCGGCCCCGATGTAAGCGGACACCAGTCCCGCCGAACCGGCGCCGATGACCACGATGTCGCGATCGAAGCGCCTTGGCTTCGGATAGTCCTTGAGTACTTTTCTCGCTTTCACAACGTCAACGACCTTTTTTGCAATCAGTGGAAATACGCCAAGCAGCGTGAAAGAGGCAATAAGCTCTGGAGAGAGGATCCCGCTCAACGACTGGATCTGCGCCAGCTGGGTCCCGGCATTCACGTAGACGACCGTCCCCGCGAGCATCCCGACCTGGCTGACGAGGAAAAATGTGAGCGTCCCGATGGGCGTCAACCCCATGACCAGATTGATGACAAAAAAAGGAAACGCCGGCACAAGACGCAGGGTAAAAAGATAGAAGGCGCCGTCTTTTTCCACGCCCCGGTTGACGGCAACGAGACTGCGGCCGAACCGCTTTTGCACCAGTTCCCGAAACAGAAACCGGGAAGCGAGGAACGCGAGCGTCGCTCCGATGGTGGAGGCAAAGGAAACGATTACGGTGCCCCAGAGGACGCCGAATATGGCCCCGGCAACCAGCGTCATGATGGCAGCGCCCGGGAGCGAGAGTCCGGTGACGGCAACGTAGACAAGAAAGAAGATGAGCGCCGTCTGGCCCGGGTTCGCCCGGTAGAAGGCGTCGATTTCCGCTTGCTTCGATTTGAAGTAATCGAGACTTATATATTGTCCCAGATCGAAGGCGAAGAATCCGACAACCAGTAAGGCGATAACCGCGAGGAGAAAAAGTCTGGAGGGTTTCAAACTTGTTTTCCGTTTTTGAAAGCGGTCATTTAACCATTGGAAGGGCGGCGCGTATTTGCTTACGGGCGTGCTTGGAGTTTCGCCCAAAAACCGCGTTTAGCGCGGACCATACTGGATTTCCCGAGGGCGCGCGAGCCCCCGCTCGGGCCGAATACGGTGGCAAACAGCGGGCCGGAACTGTACAGAAATCACCATTTTGGCGTGTATACTGCGTCGCCTGCCGAAGCGGGTCGCGAACTCTCCACAGGAGCGAATTGTTTTCATTATTAGGCCGCCGATTGCGTCACAAATTCCTCACGGTACTCAGAACAATGTATCGCGCAACAAATTGCGAGTTACGACACAGGCCTCGAGCATGAGTTCAACGTCTTGTACGCCTTCCTGTAGAAAATGAGCACCCTGCCCGTAATCGTTTTCTGGGTGATCGCCGTTCTACTCATTGCGGTTGCGCTCCTCTTTCTGTTACCGCCACTGCTGGGTCGCGTCCGTCAAGAACTCGGCCCCGAGAGCGTTGACGTCAACGCCGCCGTATACCGGTCGCGGCTGGAAGAACTTCAGCGCGAGGTGGACGACGGCACCCTGGACGAAGGTGACTTCGATCAGGCAAAGACCGAGCTTGAGCGCGAGATGCTGGAAAATGTCGGTCCGAAGCAATCGGAAAATGCCGCCTTTATTCCGTCGACAACTGTTGCCCTGTGCGTCGCCGCGCTGCTGCCGGCACTGGCGCTGGGTATTTACCTTGCTCTGGGCGCACCGGACGCCGTCGGCTGGAAACCTTCTGCCGCCGAAGACGGCCGCATCGGGATGGCCGCGGGCGAACCCGACCGGGAATCGCTGGAACGCATGGCGGCGTCCTTTGCCGAGCGCCTATCCGAAAATCCGGACGAAGGCGAGGGTTGGCTCGTGCTGGGTCGCGCCTATGTGATGCTGGACCGATACGACCGCGCGGTGGAGGCCTTCGCCAAAGCCAACGCCGTGCTCGGCGATACGCCCGACGTTCTCGTCGACTACGCGGAAGCGGAAGCGATGGTCAACAACAATCGTTTCTCAGCGGAGTCCAGACGCCGAATAGAGAAGGCGCTTGAGCTGGCGCCGCGGCATGAAAAGGCGCTTTGGCTCGGCGCCTTCGCCGCCGCCCAGCACGGGGAAATCGAAGCCGCCGTTGCGAACTGGAAGACTCTTCTGGAAAACGAGTCCGATCCCCAGCGCCGTCAGCTCATCGAGGGCCTCATCGCCCGCGTTCAGGGTGAACCGCCCCCGACCGTGATCGCGCCGGCGGCGCCCGATTCGCCGGGCGTCAAAGTCCGGGTGACGCTGGATGAGGACCTGCGCAAACCGCTTCAAGGTTCTGAAACCGTATTCGTTTTCGCACGCGACACTGCGGATAAGGGCCCGCCACTGGCGGTCTATCGAACCCGGGTGGATGCGTTGCCGGCGACCATAGTTTTAGACGACTCCATGTCCATGGTGCCAAGTCTGAAATTATCCGATAGGGATCAGGTAGTGGTGACCGCCCGAGTCTCCATCAGCGGAGACGCCCGTCCGAGCAGCGGTGACCTCCAGGGCTCTAGTGGTTCCGTGGCAGTAGGCGAGGACTCGGCTGTAGACGTAACAATCAACGAGCGGGTGCCGTGACGGAATGGGAGATTCGCTAGACAGAGGTCGGAACCGGCTGTCGTCTATCGCTGAAAAGTGATTGCGGGTTCGTGATCAGTAACTGGCAGCGCGCGGCTGACGCCAAGTACCTTGTCGACTTCGATGCCCAAAGTTTTTATTCACCAATCGCGAATCACCTGTTGCTTGCCACTTGTCTCGTGGGTCCTGTCATTAACCACTGACCGGCAGTCATATATCCTTGCAATCCAATTCCAAGTCATCCAACGCTGACCACCAGGTGATCATTCTTGCCGCGGGCCGAAGCCTCAGGCTTCAGCGGCTGACACGAGACCGTCCCAAATGCATGCTAATGGTGGAGGACCAATCGATCCTTGGTCATGCCTTGACCATCCTCGCGAAGCAGGGGTTCCGCCGACTCACCCTGGTGGTTGGATATCTGCGCGAAAAAATCATCGAGGCCTTCGGCGATCGCTTCATGCACATCGACATCGAATATGTCATCAACGAAGACTATGCGGAAACCGAGCGCGGCTTCAGCCTTTACTGCACCAAGTCGAGATGGACCAGGTACCGGAGCCCGGTGGTGTTCATGGACGCGGATAATCTTTTCGAGCCCGCTATGCTCGACCGGATTATGGACTCCGGCTTCCAAGACGTTATGCTCGTGGACGAAGATCTAGACACAACATCACGCGACGAAGAACTCGTGCGTGGACGCGACGGTGTCGTTAGCGGCCTTTACCGCGGAAGGGCATCTGATTATCGAGACTGCGTTGGCGGTTTCGTCGGAATCAATCGCTTTTCTTCTGCCTTCATGGGCGCGCTGTTTAACCACATGGATCGTCGTTTTGCAGGTGACATACGCATGCATACTTACGAGCACCTATTTGACTCTTTCATCAGAGAGCGCGGATGGCGGGTGAACTACCTGGAAACACACGGACTTCGCTGGATTAATATTAACCACCAATCCGACTATGAGATCGCCAAGCGGATTGCGAGGAGCATGAAGGGTGACGGGTAACGGAAAAGCTGAACGATCTCGGGGACTCTATGTCGCCCAAAACGACTTGAGATTAGTGATTAGTAAATCGCAGCGCATCAGTCCACGATCGGTTCGACGGCAGGTCCTCGCCTCTAGTCATTAATCACGAATTATTTATCATTTACTGATTATTACTTGTTACCCATTACCGGTCTCGATACTTGATGTGCGGCCCGATTCCCGGCGGCAGGTGATCCGCAAGGCGCCCTCGGTCTCCGGCGTCGAACCAGTCTTCCACCAGACGATACGCGATGGACACCCGCCTCGGGACGCGCAGGCTGCCGTCTGCCAGAGACCTCACCATCTCGTCCCGTGTGTACCAGCCGGCGTGTTGAAGCTCGCCGTCCAGCAGCGTGATCGCGCTGCTCACCGCCTCTGCGGTAAAGCCAAGCATGATCGAGCTCGGGAACGGCCACGGCTGGGAAGAGTGATAATGCACCCGACCCACGGTCACGTCGGTTTCCTCGCGGACTTCCCGAACCACCGCCTGTTCCAAACTCTCCCCCGGCTCGACGAACCCGGCGATGGCGGAATGCATGCCTTCGGGCCAGGCCGGCTGCCGACCCAGCAGGCAGTATTCGTCGCCGTTTTCACTCCGCGTCACCAGCACGATGATGGCGGGATCAGTGCGAGGGAAATGCTTCCGTTGACAAGAGCGGTTGGCGCAGACGCGGGTATGCCCGCCGTCGGCGCTCTCGGTAGGGCTTCCGCAGTCGCCACAATAGCGGTTGCGACGGTGCCAGTGAATGATGCCCCGGGCATAAGCCAGCAGCGCGCCGTCCTCGGAACCGAGCAGGGGGCCCGCCTCCCTAAGCTCGCGAAAGTCAGCGCCCCGCCCGTAGCGACGCGGCGCGTCCTCGGATTCCGCCGGAAGCTCTACCGCAAAATACACCGTGTCTTCGCGCTGCCCGAGGAGCACCGCCGATTGTTCCAGGGCCGGGTTGTCCGCCAGATCGGCGGCCGAGAGCAGAACCGGTTTCAGCGCCTCTTCTCCCGTTAGCAGATTACGGGAGCGCCAGACCGGGACAATGCGTGTGCGCTGGTCGCGAAATCGTTCCCGGATCCATTCCACGTCCGGACGCCGCGTGCTCATGCGATCCACGGAGCGCGAGACAAAGAAGTTGAGCGAAGAGCGCGAAAAGTGGTCCATGGCTATCCCGGTTCGACCGTAGCGAGCAGCGTCACTTGGCGTCCCCCGATCATAAACGTTTCCCCGAATTCACAGTTATTGGCGGCTGATCAATCGAGGCCGAAAAAAGCGTTTAAAAGCCGGCTCAAGCCTTAACTGGCGCGGCTTTCGAGCTGATTCTAGACAAACGCGGGCGCTCTCGGCATAAGGGACCGCTGGTGATTCGGGTCCCCCGCCCCTATAAAGGCAATATGAGCACGCCAGAAGTCGTTGCCCCACTGCGAGAACAGGCGCCCACCGGGGTCGCCCCGACCCTCTCGCTTATCCTCGAGGGCCGCTCCCCGGAGGAAGCCGCGGTCATCGAGCGCGCCTTCGACCTCGCCGAGCGCGCCCACCACGGCCAGCAGCGCGCCTCCGGAGAACCCTATATCGGACACCCGGTGGCGGTGGCCGCCATTCTCCACGAGCTGAAGCTCGACCACGAAACCGTCGCCGCGGCCCTGCTCCACGACGTGGTGGAGGACACCCAGGTGGGCCTCGAGCGCATTCGCAAGGACTTCGGTCCGGCTGTGGCGAAGCTGGTGGACGGGGTGACCAAGATGGATGCCATCGACGAGTACACCGGGACCGTGCTCGGCACCCCGGACGAGCGCCGCCAGGTGGATCGGCTGAAGAAGCTGCTGCTGGCCATGGCCAACGACGTACGGGTGGTGCTGATCAAGCTCGCGGATCGGTTGCACAACATGCGCACCCTGCACTACCTGCGCGAAGCTTCCCGCAGACGCATCGCCCGGGAAACCCTCGACATCTACGCCCCGCTGGCGAGCCGGCTCGGCATCGGCCAGTTCAAATGGGAAATGGAGGACCTGGCTTTCCGCGAAATCGAACCCACGGCCCACGCCACCCTGGAACGCAAGCTGCGCGAACGCCGCAGCGACATCGAAGGCTACGTCCAACGCGTGGTGAAAGAGCTCGGCGGCAAGCTCAAGGAAAACGACATTCAGGCCGAGGTCACAGGCCGGGTCAAGCACCTGCATGGCATCTGGCGCAAGATGAAAGGCAAGAATTTGAGCTTCGACCAGGTGTTCGATATTCGCGCCGTGCGCATTCTCGTTAACGACGTCGCCGATTGTTACTCCACGCTGGGTATCGTGCATACGCTGTGGAATCACGTGCCGAAGGAATTCGACGACTACATCGCCAACCCCAAGTCCAACCGCTACCAGTCGCTGCACACCGCAGTCATCGGGCCGGAAGGAAAGACCCTGGAAGTTCAGATCCGGACGCACGAGATGCACGTCCACGCCGAGTACGGCGTTGCCGCTCACTGGCGCTATAAGGAAGGCGCTAAAAAAACCAGCGACGATGTCGAAGCCAAGGTCACGTGGCTGCGTCAAATCCTCGAGGTCAAGGATGAGAGCGAAGGCCCGAGGGACTTTCTCGACCGGTTCAACGCGGAGCTTCTAAACGATCGCGTTTACGCGGTCACGCCCAGGGGAAAAGTCCTGGATCTTCCAGCAGGCGCCACGCCGCTGGATTTCGCCTACCAGATCCACACGGACGTGGGCCATCGCACCCGCGGCGCCAAGGTCAACAGCGTGATGGTACCGCTGACCTATACGTTGAAGTCCGGCGACCAGGTGGAGATTTTGACCACGCGAAGCGCGACCCCCAGCCGGGATTGGCTGAGTCCGCATCTCAACTATCTCAAGACTCCTCGGGCTCGAGCCAAGGTGCGGCACTGGTTCAAGCAACAGGACTATGAAAAGAATCTGGCCTCGGGCCAGGATGTTTTTCAGCGCGAGCTGAGGAGATTGGGTATCAGCAACCTGGATCGCGATCTCCTGCTCTCGAAATTCAACTACAAGTCGTTTGAGGATTTGCTCGCGGCCATCGGGCACGGTGACGTCAGCAGCTCGCAGCTGGCCAGCGCTCTGCAGCACACGCTGCCCAGTCGCGCGCCGGTTCCACCGCCCGAGCCGTCTAAGCGGCGAAAGCACAAGCGCGCGGACGCGGGCGTGCAGATCCACGGCGTCGGCAACCTGCTGACCCAGTTTGCAAAGTGCTGCCGCCCTGTCCCCAACGATGCAATCGTAGGGTTCATCACTCTCGGGCGTGGCGTGACCATCCACCGCAGCGACTGTCCCAATATGCTGCGCCTGGATCCCGATCGCCGTCGACGGCTCATCGACGTCAGGTGGACGGCCAGCGACACCAAGACTTATCCCGTGGACGTGCAGGTCAACGCCTACGATCGGCAGGGACTTCTGCGTGACGTGACCACGGTGCTCGCCTCAGAAGGCGTCAACGTGATTTCATTGGACACCCGTACCGCATCCCGGGATCAGACGGCCGAGATCAAGATGACCGTGGAGGTTTCCGACCTCTCGCATCTGAGCCGGATCCTGGACCGGATCACGCAGCTGCCAAACGTCATCGATGCGAGGAGGACGGCTTGAGGAAGTGACATCTGACACGTGACATGTAGTCTGTAGAAAAATGGTGCGCGCGGCGCCTTCTGTTTTCTTACTTATTACTGGTCACAGGTTACCTGCTAGCATTCAAATCCTCACAATAAGCCGCGCTCCAAAATCAAGAGCGACTCCCTAAAAAGGAGCCCCCATGAAAATCATCATCATCGGAGCCACGGGCACCATTGGCAGGGCCGTCGTGGATATTCTCGCGCCGGATCACCAGATCCTGGCCGTGGGCCACAGCAGTGGCGACATGCGGGTGGAGCTGGCGTCACCCGAATCCATCGAGAAGATGTTTGCAGCAGCGGGTGATTTCGACGCTGTGATCAGCGCTGCCGGCCCGGCCAGCTTCGGCAGCCTCGACGAGCTCAAAGACGACGACTATGAATTTGCCCTTCGCAACAAGCTCATGGGACAGATCAATCTGGTGCGCCTCGGGCGCCACTACGTCAGCGATAGGGGCTGCTTCACGCTCACGACCGGCATGCTCGGCCAGCGGCCTATGCCGGGCAGCGCGGTGATCAGCATGGTCAACGCGGCGCTGGAAGGCTTCGTGCGCGCCGCGGCGCTGGAGCTGAGAGACCACGTACGGGTCAATGCGGTCAGCCCTATTTTCGTCAAGGAAACCATGGTTAAGCTCGGCATGGACCCTTCCAGCGGCATGTCGGCGGCGGATACAGCCCGCGCCTACAAGGCCAGCGTCGAGGGTTTAGAGACCGGACAGGTGCTGGACGTGAAGGATTACGCTTAAAAAATCCAAGTTCGCTGTGAAAACGAACGTAGGATGATGGGCAAGGAGAGAGGAAATCGAAGTCCGCTGTAGGAGCGCCCCTGGCCGCGAACTTTTACAAAGGCCCCGGAAATTTCTCGCGCAGGCGGGCGCTTACATCTCCACCGTCATTCCCGCGAACGCGGGAATCCAGTAGACGAACTACTCATTAGACTCGTTGCCGCGCGCGGCGCACCCCACAATTGTTTATTTCGTTGACTCTCGAAGGTTCGCGCGCAGACGTTGTGAATCGACGAGCGAGGGCTTGGATCGGAGGCCCAAACTGCGAATTTCGCGATTCACTAAATTAAGTCCATCTCCTTCCCCACCGCCGTAAACGCCTCGATAGCGCGGTCTAAATGTTCGCGCTCATGCGCCGCGGAGAGCTGCACGCGAATGCGCGCTTGTCCCTTGGGCACCACCGGATAGGAAAATCCGATGACGTAAATGCCTTTCTCCAGCAGCGCCGCAGCCATCTTCTGCGCCAGCTTGGCTTCATAGAGCATGATGGGCACGATTGGGTGCTCGCCCGGACGGATATCGAAGCCCGCGCCGGTCATTTGCTTGCGAAAATAACGGCTGTTCTCCATCAGACGCTCGCGCAGCGCGCCGGACTCGGTAAGCAGCTGGAACACTTTGAGACTCGCCGCCACCAGCGGCGGCGGCAAGCTGTTGGAGAACAGGTACGGCCGGGACCGCTGCCGCAGCAGATCGATAATCTCCTGGTGGCCGGTGGTGAAACCGCCGGAAGCGCCGCCCAGGGCCTTGCCGAACGTGGAAGTGAAGATGTCCACCTTATCGTGCACGCCGCAGTGCTCCGCCGAACCGCGGCCCGTGGCGCCGACGAAGCCGGTGGCGTGAGAGTCGTCCACCATCAGCAGCGCGCCGTACTTTTCTGCCAGCGCAGCGATCTCTTCCAATCGCGCGATGTCGCCGTCCATGCTGAAAACGCCGTCGGTGGCGATGAGACGCGTGCGTGCGTTTTGAGACTCCTGGAGCTTGGACTCGAGGTCCGCCATGTCTGCGTGGGCATAGCGGTAACGTTTAGCCTTGCATAAACGCACACCGTCGATGATGGAGGCGTGATTCAGCGCGTCGCTGATGACCGCGTCCTCTTCTCCAAGTATGGTTTCAAACAGGCCGCCGTTGGCATCAAAGCAGGAGCTGTAAAGGATAGTGTCGTCGGTACCGAAGAACTTTGCCACCGCGCCTTCCAGCGATTTGTGCAGGTCCTGGGTGCCGCAGATGAAACGAACCGAGGCCATTCCGAATCCGTGGTCGTCCAGTGCCTGCTTCGCCGCCGCGATGACGCGCTCATCGTCCGCCAAACCAAGATAGTTGTTGGCGCAGAAATTGATGACCTCGCGATTGCCGCTAACTTTTATGGCAGCGCCTTGCGGCGTCGTGATAACGCGCTCGTCCTTATAGAGACCATCGCTTCGGATGGATTCGAGCTCATTTCTTATCCGTGCTGCACTGCTGTCGACCATTCTCAGTCCCTGCCCCAGTCACACACCACTTTTCCACACTGACCTTTTTGCATCGCGTCGAAACCAATCTGGAAATCGTCGATGTCAATCTCGTGGGTCAGCACCGGACGCAAGTCCAGTCCGCCCATGACCATCTGCGTCATCTTGTACCAGGTCTCGAACATCTCACGTCCATAGATGCCCTTGATATGAAGGCCCTTGAAGATCACCTGGTCCCAATCAATCTGGGTCTTCGACGGCAGGATACCGAGAAGGGCGATCTTTCCGCCGTGGTACATGTGGTGCAGCATGTCGTTGAAGGCCTGCGGATTGCCGGACATTTCCAGACCGATGTCGAAACCCTCGTGGATGTCCTGGGCGCGCATGGCCTCGTCCAGACTTTCGCGCTGAACGTTAACCAGATGTGTCGCGCCCATTTTTCCCGCCAGGTCGAGGCGGTAATCGTTGACGTCTGTAACCACCACGTGGCGCGCGCCCATGTAGCGGCATATGCCGGCGGCAATGATGCCGATAGGGCCCGCGCCGGTGATCAGCACGTCCTCGCCGACGATGTCGAAAGAAAGCGCGCAGTGGGCCGCGTTGCCGAAGGGATCGAAAAACGCAGCGATTTCCGAGGGCACCTGGGGCGGGATCAGCCACAGGTTTGAGGCCGGCACCACAATGTATTCGGCAAACGCGCCGTCCCGGTTCACTCCAATGCCCAGAGTGTCGACGCACAGGTGGCGGCGCCCGGCGCGGCAGTTGCGGCAAAGTCCGCAGGTAATGTGGCCTTCCGCGGAGACCCGGTCGCCCACCTCGTAGTTGATCACTCCGGGTCCGAGCTCGGCGATGCGGCCGACGAATTCGTGGCCGATGACCAATGGTGGTTTGATGGTGCGCTGGGACCATTCGTCCCAGTTATAAATGTGAAGGTCAGTGCCGCAGATGGCGGTCTTCTCCACCTCGATCAGCACCTCGTTGGTGCCTGGCTTGGGCACCGGAACCTGCTCCATCCAGATCCCCGGCGCCGCTTCGCGCTTGACCAGCGCCTTCATGGTGGCCATGTAACCCCTACCTCCCGCCTACAGGCACGCGAGATCGTGCCGCATGAATGTGGAAAACTCTTGTGACGATTGTAACGGATCGATCTTCAGCCGCGGCGAAACGACCCGAAAAATAGTGCCAGGCACTATTTAAAGCGGAAAAATGGTGCCTGGCACTTGTTTTCAGCGTTTGCGTTGCGTACATCGCCGCCAAAGTCCATGATAAATTGGTCCTTGTACACAAGGGATACCTGCGGCTTAAAGTTTTCTACGCTCGAGTTGACCTTATCCAGAAGACAGTTTCTGCTTGCCGGGGCCGCCGCCGCGATTTGCCCCCGGATCACCTTTTCGGAACCCAATGCTGCTCAGGGCACCGTCGTCGAGCGCCTGGTACCGTCTCCCACGGAAACCCAACTGCTTGATGCCGGAAGCGCTACCCCCGTCTGGGCGTATAACGGTACCGTTCCGGGCCCTCACTTCAGGCTCAAGCTCGGACAACGGGTCAACACCGTGCTCGACAACCGCCTTAGCCGCCCCACCACGGTCCACTGGCACGGCATGCGCGTGCCCAACGGCATGGACGGAGTGCCGGCGCTGACCCAGCCGCCGGTAAAACCGGGCGGCACGTTTCATTACGCATTCCGGGCTAGGGATCCGGGAACCTTCTGGTACCACCCGCATTTCCAGAGCGCGGAGCAGCTGGACCGCGGCCTGCACGGGGTCATCGTGGTGGAAGACGAACAACCGCCGCAGGTTGACCGTGATTTGGTATGGGTACTCGACGACTGGCGGCTGGATCCGCGTGGCCAGATCGTCGAGGACTTTGGCGATCTGCACGACGTCAGCCACCAGGGCCGAATCGGCAACACGGCGACGCTCAATGGCCGGGTCCCTGGGGATTTCCAACTCAAAAAAGGCGAGCGTATTCGCTTACGCCTCGTCAACGTAGCCAACGCCTGGATATTCGGTCTCGAGTTCAAAGGCCACTCGCCGCAGATCATTGCCTACGACGGCCACGCTGTAGCCCCGCATTCTCCCGACAACAGAATGATCGTGGTCGGGCCCGCACAGCGGGTCGACTTGATCCTCGACGCAGGCGGCAGTCCGGGGGAGCGCTTCGAGGTCCTTGACCGTTACTACCGCGGTCGTTCTTTCAAGCTTCTGGACCTGGTTTACTCGGATACGCCATTGAGAACGGACACACCACCGCCACTGAAGGCGCTCCCGGCGCCGGAACTTCCCGAGCCTGAATTAGACAATGCGAAACGCCACCAGATTACCTTCACCGGAGGCGCGATGGGCGGCATGCGCAGCGCCCGTTTTCGCGGCGAAGAAACGGGCATCCGCCAGCTCGCCCGTGCGGGAAAGGTGTGGGCGATTAACGGAATCGTGGCGAGCGGTCATGACGAGCCTCCCATGATCGAAATGCGCCTCGGGCACTCGTACATCATCGATTTCGTCAACGACACTGCCTTCCCGCACCCCGTTCATCTGCACGGCCATCCAATGAAGCTTTTGATGACTGAGAATAAGGCGCCTGCGCGAACTGTCTGGCGCGACACACTACTGATGGCGCCGCGCACGCGGACAACCATTGCCATGGTGGCCGACAACCCCGGAAAGTGGATGCTTCACTGTCATATCCCCGAACACCAGGAAGCGGGGATGATGACCGTGGTCTCGGTTACCTAGGGCTCATGGGGTTCGGGCAAAAGAGAAAAAATCGCCGCCTGGCCCGCCGGAGAGATATGCAGACACACTATGATCCGCGGTCACCGACCGGAAGCTTTGACTAAAAGCGCCGCCGAGCGGATCCCGCGATTGCAGCTCAGAGGTTGGCGACAATCAGCGCGATCAGCAGCACCACGAGCGTGGCGCCCTGAGCGCCCACGCGCAGCATCATATAATCTCCGCTGTGCTCCCGATCATATTTTCCGCCGCGCATCATCGAGCCGATGCCGGTTCCAAGCGCGACTAACGTCAGCAGCATGCCGAGCACAATCAGTAACGTAACCGGATTCATGGTCTGAGACCTCCGTTGGCGTTGCGGCGCCGGAGTCTGGGCATTCACGCCTGGCGCCGAGATAACCCCGGCGTTTTCTGTCCCGGGGATCCCACACCGACGCTACGCCCGCGGCATAAGGTCGTTTTGATCCAGATCAATCCGTCGCGGAATCGACGTCGTGGCGGCAGAGCTTGATTTCGTGCGCCCGGGGGAGCGGCGATTCACTGTTGCCGCGCGGTGTGCTTGAATGTTGCCCGCCGGCGCCCTTGGCATTAACGCGACAAAGATTCTTCAGGAGAACGATATGCCCATAGTTGAGCGCGATCCTTGGCGCATGCAGTACTTCGAACACGTGTCCTGTCCGGATGATGTTGTCATTCCTACCGACGATGAGCATGCCTACGAGCTCTACCCAGAACATCGATGGATCTACAACAAACTGCTGGTGTGCGATACGCAGGGGATCCCAGGCGCGCCCCATGGCGTCCCGCCTCCCGGATTTCCCGTCTTCAGCAAACCCATCTACAACATGCACGGCATGGGCGTTGGCGGGCATATTATTCAGTCAGAGAAAGATTTTGCCGCCGACATGCACGCTGGACATATGTGGATGACTCTGATGCAGGGCGAGCACATCAGCTCTGACGTCGTTCTTCTGGGCGGTGAGGCGCAATGGTGGCGCCACACCACGGGTAAATCGGTTGGTGATGGCGTTTTCGACTACTGGACTGTATCCGCCGACGAAAAACCCGAGCTGGAGGCCTACTGCGGCGACTGGTTCAGAAAACATCTGCGCGGTTACAGTGGCGCTGCAAACCTGGAAACCATCGGCGGCAAAATCATTGAGGTACATCTGCGGTTCGCCGATCAGTGGCCGGATCTTTACGGCAAAGGCTGGCTCGAGGCCATCGTCGAACTCTATACACGCAGACGCTGGCGTTACCCGGACGACGATCGGCGCGAAGGCTACAGCGTGGTGTTATTCGGCGCCCACGGTGTCACATACGAAAAACCGCCGAAAGAATTCCTCGACGGTCTGCTGGCTCGCGACGGCATAACCAGCATTCAGATCACTTTCCACCAAGACGTGCCGCCGGAGCAGCATCATATGCCGCCGGGCGGCTTCCGGCTCGCCTGTATCAACTGCTGGGATCTGGAGCAGGGCCTGAAGGCCCGCGAGGATCTGGCGCTCTCGTTTTGGTCGGCGCAAAACCTCGGACCCTGGCGAACGGTTACGGGTTAGACATTCACCGTGCCTTACCGCGTACGCGAGGACCTGCCCCACCGGGTCCGTGAAATAGAGAACGTCTTCATTCCGATGAAGGACGGCTGCCGCCTGGCGGCGCGCGTCTGGCTGCCGGAAGATGCCGAAACACATCCGGTGCCCGCGGTGCTCGAGTACATTCCCTACCGGAAACGCGACTTCATGCGCGCCCGCGACGAGCCCATGCACCGATACATCGCCGGCCACGGTTACGCGGCGGTGCGCGCAGATCTTCGCGGTTCAGGGGATTCCGACGGCATCCTCCTAGACGAGTACCTGCCGCAGGAACAGGAAGACGCGGTGGAGGTCATCGAGTGGCTGGCAAGCCAGGCCTGGTGCACCGGAAAAGTCGGCATGACCGGGATCTCCTGGGGCGGTTTCAACAGCCTTCAGGTAGCGGCGCGCGCGCCGGAGGCGCTCAAAGCCATCATTACGCTTTGCTCCGCCGACGACCGCTACGCCGACGACGCCCACTACATGGGCGGCTGCCTGCTGAATGAAAACCAAATCTGGGGCTCCGTGTTTTTCTCCATCAACGGCCTCCCACCGGATCCGGAGATCGTCGGAGATCGTTGGCGCGACCTGTGGCTCGAGCGTCTGGAGAATAATCACCCGTTCCCCGCGGCCTGGCTTGAGCACCAGCACCGCGATGATTACTGGAAGCAGGGCTCCGTATGCGAGGACTTCTCCAAGATCAAGTGCGCGGTCTATGCGGTCGGCGGCTGGGCCGACGGCTATTCCAATTCCGTGCCGCGTCTGCTCGAGGGCCTCAAAGGGCCGAAAAAGGGGCTCATCGGACCCTGGGCGCACAACTTTCCTCACATCGGGGCACCCGGCCCCGCCATCGGTTATCTGCAGGAAGCGTTGCGCTGGTGGGACCATTGGCTAAAAGACATCGACGGCGGAATCATGGACGAACCCGCGCTCCGAGTTTGGATGCAGGAATGCATCGATCCGCAGCCGTTTCACGAGGAGCGTCCCGGGCGCTGGGTGGCGGAAGCCGCGTGGCCGAGTCAGCGCATTGTTCCGCGCACCTGGCACCTGACGGGCGCGCCCGCGTTGGAGGACGCGCCGGGCAGCTCGACCTCGCTCGAGATCTGTTCACCCCAGACCACTGGCAGCACCGGCGGCGACTGGTGTGGACTGGGATCTGAAGGCGAAGCGCCCATGGACCAGCGGCCGGATGACGGACGCTCGCTTTGCTTTGATACAACGCCGCTTCAAAGCGACCTCGAAATTCTGGGTGCTCCCGAAATTGATCTCGAGTTCGCCGTAGACGAGCCGGTGGCGCTGGTCGCGGCGCGCTTAAACGACGTCTTCCCGGACGGAACCTCGTCTCAGGTGAGCTTCGGCGTACTCAATCTCACCCATCTGGAAAACCACGAGCACCCCAAAGCCCTCGAGCCGGGGAAACGATACCGCGTGCGGATGAAAATGAACGATATCGCGCACCATTTTCTTCCCGGCCACGTCATCCGGCTGGCAATCTCCACCTCCTATTGGCCCATGGTCTGGCCGTCGCCGAGGCCGGTGAAGCTCTCCGTCTTCACCGGGGGAAGCGCATTCAAGCTTCCGGTGCGCCCGCCGAGTGATGTCGATGCGGCGCTCGCTCCCTTTCCGCCCCCGGAGGCCGCCCCCGCCTCTACAAGCAAGTTGCCGTTGCGGCCCTATCGCTTCATACGCACCTACGAACGTGATCTGATTACCAACGACACCGTCTACCGCTTGTTCAGCGAAGGCGGCGATCTGGAAACGGGGGCAGTGATGCACATGGACGCCATTAACCTTGATCTCGGCCACACCGTCGAAAGGCGCTTCTCTATCGGTGAGACCGATCCTTTGAGCGCGAGAGCCGAGATCACCGAGCGACTGATGATGCGGCGTGACGAATGGCGAATTCGCGTTCATGCCCAGACCCGGGTGACAGCCGATACCGAGTTCTTTCATGTGTACGCCCGCCTCGATGCCCACGAGGGAGATGAACAAATATTCACAAGGGAGTGGAATGAGACAGTTAAACGGAAGTTGGTTTGAGGAACGACGAATTTCGAATGAGTAATTCGTCAACTGGATTCCCGCTTTCGCGGGAATGACAGTGCAGTTTTACGAGCGTCTTTAGATACGGGCCTCGTAGCAGCGCCATCGCGTGCGAGCTTTCTAAAGCGTCCGATCTAAGGAATCACCTGCCAGCGCGCTACTACAGCTCAACCGTCATTCCCGCGAAAGCGGGAATCCAGTTGATAAATCTTTCATTAAAATCGTCGTGGCGCACCGCGCACCCTACTGCCGCTGATTCTAAACGCTGTGAACGGTTGGCCCGCAAGCGGGCTCTTAAGGCTGGCTTCGCCGTCATCGAGTCACGGATCACGCGTCAAATATCAGGCATCGCCAAAACACCGCTTCTCCGCCGCCTCAAGAATAAGCCGCAAAACTCCGCCGTGGGAGAGGTTCAGGAGCTTGCCCATGTGGGCGAGCTTGCCGTCCCAGCACCAGGCCGGATTCGGATTAACTTCCATCAGTTTGAGATTGCCGTTTGCGTCGGCCCGAAAATCGAAGCGCGCGTAGTCGCGAAGCTGCAGGCGATCGAAGAGACGCGTGCACCACTCTTTGACCTGGGCTATCACCGGCGCATCGAGCGCAGCTTCCTGGAATCGTATATCGGTCCAGTACGGCGACTCGGGGTCGACCTTCGAGCTGTAGGACAGCAGCCGGGGAAGCTTAGGATCCAGCGCCGCGTAGTCGACCTGCAGCATGGGAAGCGCGGTAAAACCGGCTGCCGTATTTCCAATCAGTCCCAATCCGTATTCATCGCCGCTCAAAAACTCCTGCACCAGTATGTCGGTCCCGGGCAGCTCGGATCGAAGTCTTGCTATATAGGCATCTGCCTCGCCCCGATTGTTTACCAGCGAGGCTTCGGTGATGCCGACGCTGCCGTCGCCGCAATTCGGCTTGATGAACGCTGGGAAACTTGTCTCCGAGAGGGCTTCTTCCGGTCGCAGAAACACCTCCCACGGCACCGGCACGCCGTGCGCCTGAGCCACCGCGCGTACCAGCGCCTTGTCATAACAGATGCCGAGCGCCACGGGACCCGAGCCGCTGTAGGGCACGCTCAGCATTTCCAGCAGGGCGGGAATATGCAGCTCGTAGCGGGCTTCGTTGCGAAAACCGGTGTCGCAGAAATTGAGCAAGAACTCAGGCCGCTCTTCCCGCAGCCGCTGAAACAGCCCGTCGTGGTCGTTCCAGAAATCGAACTGGCGATCGGAGATTTCGGATAGCGCCTGCTTCAGCTTTTCGATCTGAAAAAAATCATCAGGTGTGAATTTCCCCCCGGGCTTCGAGCGATCCGGAAGGTCCGGATCGCCAAGGAGAACAGTGACAGATCGGCTCATTGAATCTACCCGAATGCCTCGCTAAGCGTAGCGTGAAGGGTCCGTCCCGTGCATCTTTTACTCAACAGCGTGATCCTCGCCAGGCCAGGAAAAGTGCGGGTCTACGGCGGATTTTATCGTCTAAGCTTAAGCGCGTGGACCTGATCGTTACCATAGCGTTAATCGCCCTGGTCGCCTGGGGCATCATCGTTTATAACCGCCTGATCGCGGACTCGAACCGCATCAAGGCCGCCTGGAGCGATATTGACGTTCAACTCAGGCGACGACACGACCTCATCCCACAGCTGGTGGAGGCTGTAAAGGCTTACGCCTCGTACGAGCGCAAAACGCTGGAAGAAATTACCAGTCTGCGCGAGCGAAGCAAGGTCACCGACCGGGTATCCGAGGTCGGCGACATCGAGTCGGAGCTGGGCGGCAAGGTCAATCGCGTTATGGCGCGCATCGAAGCGTATCCCGATCTCAAAGCCGACGATTCATTCATCTCTCTACAGCAGAATCTTACCGACGTCGAAGATCACATCCAGTACGCGCGCCGCTACTACAACGGAGCAGTGCGCATCTTTAACACAAGACTGGACGTATTTCCGGATCTCATAGTTGCGCGCATTTTTAACTTCACGCCCGCGGAATTTTTTCAAATCGAGGAAGACGAGCAACGGGCGGCACCGAGGATCGTCTGAATGAAACGAAGTGCTTTCACCATTGCCGGCATCTTTTTTGCCGTAGTAATCAGTTGCCAGAGCGCATTCGCCGTCGAGCGGATCCTCTCTTTTGACAGCATCATACAGGTGAACGACGACGGCAGCATGCGGGTGACAGAACTCATTCGGGTTCGCGCCGAAGGCAAACAGATCAAGCGCGGCATTTACCGCGACTTTCCCACTAAATATAAAGACCGGCACGGCGCAAACTACGTAGTCGACTTCGAGGTTCTTGCCGTCAGTCGGGACGGGAGACCGGAGCCCTACTTCACGAAGCCGCTCAAAAATGGCGTGCGCACCTACATCGGCAACAAGAACGTGTACCTTGGCTCCGGCGAGTACACCTATGCGCTCACCTACCGTACCAATCGCCAGCTCGGCTACTTCGAGGGCCACGACGAGCTCTACTGGAACGTGACCGGCAACGGCTGGAGCTTTCCCATCGACTATGCCAGCGCCACCGTGATTCTTCCTTCCGGGGTCCCTATGGACGCCGTCCGTCACGAGGGCTACACCGGGCCCCAGGGCTCAAAAGGTGCGGACTATAGCTCTGTCATCGGCGAAGACGACCGCCTGGTGTTCGAAACCACCCGGCCTCTGAACGCCCGGGAAGGCCTCACCATCGTAGCCATGTGGCCCAAGGGATTCGTTGTGGAACCGGACGCGGCAACCCGCGCGCAGTGGTTCTTCAACGACAATGCCGCGCTGCTTACCGGCGCCGGCGGCGTTCTGCTTCTGCTCCTTTTCTACGCGCTCGCCTGGCGCGCCGTGGGCAAAGACCCGCAAAAAGGCGTCATCTTTCCCCATTACCAGCCGCCCAAAGAATTTTCGCCAGCTTCGATGCGCTTCATCAAGAAGATGGGCTACGACCCCAAGACTTTCGCCACCGCGCTGGTGCACCTCGCGGTCAAGGGCTACGTGAAGATCAGGGAGGAAGACAACACCTATACCATCGAGCGCAACAACGGCGCCAACGGAAAACTCGCCGCCGGTGAATCCGTGTTGCTGAAAAAGCTCCTGGTTGGAAATTCTCAGAAGCTCGACAACGAGGATCACGCTCACATCAAGAAAGCACTTAAGGCGCACGAGAAATCTCTGCGCAACAACTACGAGCGTATTTACTTCAACTGCAACCTGGGCGCATTTATTATCGGCGCGCTCATCTCCGGCGCGGTGTTCTTCGGCGTGATCATGCTGGTAGCGGAGTCCCTGCCGGCCGCCATTTTTGGAGTCGTCGCGCTGGTCATGCTGGGCATCGGCGGTGGCAAAGGCATCATCGATCTCTCCACCAGGCTACCCACATATGCCGGTTCGAAGTCGATAGTCGGCTACGTGGCTTTGATTATCTCCGCGGTCAGCCTGATTGCGGTGTTCGGCTTTGCTTACATGTTTCTGGAAGCGCTGGTCCAGGATCCTTGGTCGCGCATCGGCATGCTGCTGCTTGGCGTGACGCTGCTTCTGGTCAACGGTCTTTTCTACCAGCTGATGAAGGCGCCCACGCTCAGGGGCAGGAAGCTGCTTGACCGCGTTGACGGCTTCGAGGAATACCTGAAGGTGGCGGAGGAAGACGATCTCCGGCTGCGCAATCCGCCGAAAAAGACGCCGCAACTGTTCGAAAAGTACCTGCCCTACGCCATGGCGCTGGACGTGGAAGCGTTGTGGGGAGAAAAATTCGCTGCCGTGCTGGAAGCCGCGAGACGCGAACGGGCCTACACCGAGCCGTCCTGGTACCACGGCAGCCACTGGCATAGCTCCCGCGGTCCGGCCGGTTTCGCCAGCGCTATGGCCGGTTCCCTGGCGGTATCCGCGGCGGCGGCC
>JBFHVA010000016.1:0-27427 GCA_041589735.1 Gammaproteobacteria bacterium
ACCGCGCCGATACCCTTGGCTCCCGGGTCATCGGACATCCGGCAGTACACCACGTAGCCGTCGGAGTGCCCCCCGCCGGAGCACCAGCGCTTGTTGCCGTTGATGACGATTTGGTCGCCCTTGATCTCGGCGCGGGTGCGCAGATCGGTGAGCGCGGTGCCGGCCTCGGGCTCGGACATGGACACGGCGACGACGATCTCGCCCCGGCACACCGCCGGCACCACGCGTTGTTTAAGCCCGTCGTTGGCGAAGTGCTCGATGGCGCGCACCGGGCCGACGCTGGACTCGAATACCGGGAAGGCCACCGCGGAGGAGACCTTGGCGAATTCTTCCAGGACTATCAGCGCTTCCAGATTGCCGAGCCCGAGGCCGCCGTAGTCTTCGCTCACGTTGATGCCGAGAAATCCCATGGATGCCAGTCGTCCGCGCAGCTCCGGCGACACCGGCTCGCCCGTTGATTCGATTTCCTCCGCAACGGAACTGAGTTCTTCCTGAGCGAAACGCCGGGCGGTTTCCTTGAGCGCTTGCTGTTCTTCGGTAAGCGAGAAATCCATGAAGCATCTCCGGATGGGCGTAAGAACGATAGGGGCGCTTTCGCTAGTGTATCGGCCTGCGCCGGCAGGCTGTAGTCGGGGCTCTTGAGCCTGGTGGACAGTTGCGACAATATCGGAACAAGCAAATCCGCCTCCCAATTCCGCGAGTTTTCCCCATGGCCCGAAGCGATAACGTCTACGAGCTGCCCGAAGACCTGCCTGCTCCTGAGGATGACGGCGCCTGTGATCACTTGACTGGCATGACTCTTCCGTCCGTGGTTCTTCAGTCCACCAGCGGCGAGCGGGTGGACCTCTCCAAGACCAAAGGCCGCGTCGTGGTCTACATCTATCCGCGCACCGGCCGACCGGATCAGGAGCTGCCGACAGGATGGAATGAGATCCCGGGCGCGCGGGGCTGCACGCCCCAAAGCTGCGGGTTTCGCGACCATCACGCTGAACTCGCAGCTTTGGGTGCCAATGTGCTCGGTCTGAGCACGCAGAGCACCGAGTATCAGAAGGAAATGGCGGACCGCCTGCACCTGCCGTTCCAGGTGTTGAGCGATGCGGAGCTTAGATTTTCCCGAGCGCTGAAGCTTCCCACGTTCGAAGTGGACGGGATGACGTTGATCAACAGAACGACGCTGGTTCTCCGTGACGGCAAGATCGAAAAGGTCTTTTATCCCGTGTTTCCGCCGGATAAGAGCGCTGACGAGGTCATCGAATGGCTCAAAGCGAATCCGGTTTGATCTGAATCTGTGACAGCTTACTAATGAATTCCAAAGATGAGAGCTTTGATACGCTGATTACCGGCGCCACCGTCGTCGACGGCAGCGGCGGGAAACACTTCAGCGCCGATATCGGGATAAAAGGAGATCGGGTTGCCGCCGTCGGCGATCTGTCGAATGCCAAGGCATCGTCACGCATCGACGCATCGGGCCGGGTGGCGGCCCCGGGATTCATCGATGCCCACACCCACGACGACCGCGCGGTGCTGTCCGGGCCGCAGATGACGCCCAAGGTGAGTCAGGGCGTAACCACCGTGGTCAGCGGCAATTGTGGTGTCAGCCTTGCGCCGCTCACCGATCGCGATCCGCCCCCGCCTCTAAATCTGCTGGGCGATCGGAACTGGTTCCGCTTTTCCTCGATGCGTGAATACGTGGACGAGGTGCGCAGCAGCCCGCCGGCGCTAAATATGGCCATGCTCTGCGGCCACTCCACGCTGCGCGCCGGCGTCATGGATCGCCTGGACCGGCCGGCGAGCGCGAAAGAGATCGATTTAATGACGCAACGCCTAGAGGAAGCCCTCAATGCCGGCTGTATCGGCATGAGCACGGGGCTGGCTTATCCCCCCGCGTTGAATGCGCCCACCGACGAGGTGGTGGAGCTTGCCGCGTGCGTGGCGAAGCACGGCGGCATTTATGCCACCCACATGCGCAACGAGCGCGACGGCGTGGTGGACTCGGTGCGCGAGACCCTGGAGATCGGCGAGCGCGCAAACATCCCCGTGGTGATCTCGCACCACAAGTGCTCTGGCAAAGAAAATTTCGGATTAACGAAGAAAACCCTGCCGCTGATTGCCGAGGCGCGAAAACGCCAGCAGGTGAATCTGGACGTCTATCCCTACACCGCGAGCTCCACGGTGCTGCTGGCCGAATGGGTGGGCGGCGCGGAGAAGGTGTTGATCACCTGGTCCGAGCCCCATCCCGAGTGCGCCGGGCGCCTGTTCGAGGATATTCGCCGGGAGTGGGGCTCGAGCGTGGAAAAAGCGGCGGAGAAGCTGCAGCCGGCCGGGGCCATTTACTACCAGATGGACGAAGCGGATTTAAGAAGGGTGCTCGCCTTCGAGGACTCGATGATCGGCTCCGACGGCCTGCCCCACGATGCGCACCCGCATCCCCGTTTATGGGGCACTTTCCCGAGGGTGCTTGGCCACTATGCCCGGGACGAGAAGCTGTTTCCGCTGGAACAGGCGGTAAGAAAAATGACCTCGGTGCCGGCCGCCGTGTTCGGGCTTAGAGATCGCGGGAGCTTGCGTGAAGGCGCCTATGCCGACCTGGTACTCTTCGACCCCGAAGCGGTGATTGATGCGGCGACCTTCGAGTCGCCCAAGGTGACCTCGCCCGGCATCGAGCTGGTGATGGTGAACGGCCAGGCGGTATGGCAGCACGGCCGCAACACGGACGCGCGCCCGGGACGGGTGCTTTCCCGCGCCGCCTGACGTTGGCCCGATTACACGCTGGCTCATCGGGCAATGACGACCCGCGGTAGTTTGATTAATGAACAGATGCGACCGCAGACGCCGACGCAACTTCAAAGATAAGGAAACCCGGCATTGAAACCTATCGAACTCTATACCTGGGCCACGCCTAACGGGCGCAAAGTCTCCATCATGCTGGAAGAGCTTTCGCTGCCTTACAACGTGCACCGCATCGACTTGAGCAAGCGAGAACAGCACGGCGAAGAGTTTCTCGCCATCTCGCCCAACAATCGCATTCCGGCCATCATCGATCCGGAAGGACCGGACGGCGAGCCGCTGGCCCTGTTCGAGTCCGGCGCGATTCTTATCTACCTGGCGGAGAAGACCGGCAACACGGATCTGCTTCCGGACAAGGGCCGCAAGCGCGCCATCACCATGCAGTGGCTCATGTGGCAGATGGGGGGCGTCGGCCCCATGTTCGGTCAGGCGCATCATTTTCTGTTCCAGCCCAAGCAGGACGTGCCCTACGGCAAAAAGCGCTACCACGACGAGACCAAGCGCCTCTACAAAGTGATGAATCAGCGCTTTGGCGAGGCGACCTATTTCGCCGGCGACGATTACACCGTGGCCGATATCGCAACCTATCCCTGGGTCGCACGGTATCCTCGTCACCAGGTGGATTTGAACGAGTTCCCCAACGTTAAGCGCTGGTTCGATCTGATATCCAAGCGGCCCGCGGTGGAAAAAGGCATGGCGGTGCCGTTCCTGAACTAAAAACAGGCGTTAGAAGCAAATGGAAATTTACGCAGAAGAAGTCTTAAGGCGGCCGCTCACCCGTACCTTCGGCGCCGAGCTGTCAGGGATCGAACTGGCGGAAGAGCAAAGCGAAGAAGCAATCGACGCCGTTCGCACCCTTTGGCGCACGCACAAGCTGCTCTTGTTCCGCGACCAGAAGCTCGAAGAAGCGCACCTGGTCAACTTCAGCCGGCAGTTAGGACCGCTGGAGATCCACGTGCGCAGGGAATATCTTTCCAGGGAGCATCCGGAGGTGCTGCTGGTCTCTAACGTCAGACAATCGGGAAAGCCGCTTGGAATTCTGGCCGACCACGAGGTCGGCTGGCACTACGATCAGATCTATCTGGAACGTCCAGCCGTCGGTTCGCTGCTTTACTCGGTGAAAATCCCGCCTGTGGGTGGCAACACTTACTTTGCCGACATGCACGCCGCTTACGAAGCGCTTCCCGATGAAACCAAGCAGCGGATAGCGGGTCGCCGGGCGGTGCAGTCCTACGAGGCCTTCAACCGCATGTACAGCGAGCCGACCAGCAAGGAGCAGAAGAAAAAGACGCCTGACGTCATCCATCCGATGGTGCGGACACACCCCTACACCGGGCGCAAGGCGCTTTACATCTGCCCCGGGATGACGACGCAAATCGTCGGATTAGCTGAAAAAGAAAGCGATGCGCTTCTGGCCGAGCTGTTCGAATGGTGCACGCGCCCGGAGTTCGTCTACACCCACACCTGGCGTGAGGGGGACACGCTGCTCTGGGACAACGCCTGCACCATGCACCGGCGGGATCCCTTTGACAGCCGCCACCAGCGGCTGCTGAAGCGCACCACCATCCTGCCCGACCCAGAAAAAGCTAGACCTTTCTAACGCTGCTCAAACCGCCGCGTCCGCGAACCGACCGGCCTGACATGCATTACTAAAGCGCCGATTCAGCGCCCAGCCGACGTCAGCGCAGATGGGGCGGGGTGTCTTTCAGCTTGCGAGCGAGCCCGGCGTGCTCCTCGAGTTCGATGGCGCGGTGCTTGCGTACGCTGGACGCCGGCCGCTTGCCGAGGAAAGCGCCTTTGCGGTGCTCATGGGAGGGACGCACGGGCCTCGGCTCGAAGCCGCCACCGCAGTTGGGGCAGACGTTGAAAAGTTTGGTTTCGACGCAGTCGCGGCAGAATGTGCACTCGAAGGAGCAGATCATCGCCTCGGTGGAATCCGGCGGCAGGTCCTTGCCGCAGCACTCGCAGTCGGGCCTCAGTTCGAGCAATTTTCTTCCTTAGCCTTTAAAGCGCATTCTCGATCGGGTCCGAAAGTGCTTCCGCGTGTCCATGCGTTCCGCCGTCAATAAGCTCACGAATGTTGAGGGTCGAGCGTATGCCTAAGTCGTCGTAGTTTTCGTTCAGCCACTTTTTCGCGGCATTTCGCCCCACGTCGAACAGGTGCGATAAGAAAGGCCACTCAGCGTTCAGCTTACTGGACGCGCCGAGGGGGGTAATCTCCTCGTCGGCATCTATACGGTGGACCAGCACGTGCTTGTATTTATCTTTATCGATGCGTCCTTCCTCCAGCAGCCGATCGACAAAGTCAATCGCGCGGAACTCGCGAAGCAGGCTGCTGTTGAAGGTGATCTCGTTCACGCGGTTCATGATTTCCCGCGCGGTCTTAGGCGTGCCTTCACGCACGATGGGATTGATCTGAACCACGACCACGTCATCCGAGGTGCAGTGCCTGAAGAAAGGAAACAGCACCGGGTTGCCCATGTAACCGCCGTCCCAATAAGGCACGCCGTCGACTTCCACCGCCTGGAAAATAAAAGGCAGGCAGGCGGAGGCCATCACCGCTTCGGGGGTCAGCTGCTGACGTTTAAAAACCTTAACAATCCCGGTTTCCACGTTGGTGGCGGAGACAAAGAGCTTCATCTTGTTGCAGGACCGTACTCGATCAAAATCCACTTGCTCGGCGAGCAGGTCGCGAAGCGGATTGATGTTGAGCGGATTGAGGGCATAGGGTGACGCCATCCGCGTCACCAGGTCGAAAATGTGGAACGCCGGCGAGTAGTCGAGGTTCCAGCTGCCCATGAGGGCGTCGATGGGCGTGCGCCGGATGGGGCTGGTGCGGGCGGAATCGCTGACTGCCTTCCAGAAATGGTGAAGCGCCGCGCGCGCACCCGCCTCTCCCGACTGCATCAGGCCGTCCGCGACCACCACCGCGTTCATGGCGCCGGCGCTGGTTCCGCTGATGGCCTCGATGTGCACGCGGCCGTCCTCGAGCAGACAGTCCAGCACACCCCAGGTGAAGGCACCGTGGGCACCGCCCCCCTGGAGCGCAAGGTTGACGGGTTTCTTTTCCACTTTGCCGGCGCCGCTCACTGAGCGGTCCAGCCGCCATCCACGGGAAGCGCGGCGCCGTTAATCGAGGCGCCCGCTTCGGAGCACAAGAATACCGCCAGCGCGCCGAGCTGTTCGGTGGTCACAAACTGCTTGGTGGGCTGCGCCGCCAGCAGAACGTTGCGAATGACCTCCTCCTCGCTGATGCCGCGCGCTTTTGCCGTGTCGGGGATCTGCTTTTCCACCAGCGGCGTCTTCACGTAGCCGGGACAGATGGCGTTGACGGTGACGCCGTGCTCCGCCGCCTCCAGCGCGATGGTCTTGGTCAGTCCCAGAATGCCATGCTTCGCCGAAACGTAGGCGGATTTGAATGGCGATGCCACCAGACCGTGAGCGGAGGCGAGATTGATTATCCGGCCCCACTTGCGTGCCTTCATGCCCGGAAGCGCTGCCCGAATGGTGTGAAACGAGGAGCTTAAATTAATCGCAATGATGGCGTCCCACTTCTCCGGCGGAAAGTCCTCGATGGGCGATACGTGCTGGATGCCGGCATTGTTCACCAGCACGTCCACGCTGCCGAGTTCTCCCTCGGCCTCCTTCACCATCGATATGATCTCGTCCGGCTTGGTCATATCCGCGCCGGAGAAAAGCGCCTCGACGCCGTGCCTGGCAGAAAGATCTGAGCGGGTGCGCTCAATTTCGTCGGCTTTTCCGAAGCCGTTCAGGACGACGTTCATGCCGTCGGCGGCCAGGGCCTCGGCAATACCTAGCCCGATCCCGCTGGTGGATCCCGTGACGACTGCGTTTTTTCGATTTCTCATCCGCTCTTACCTCGTTTGGAGCCGGCACGCGATTTCTGCCGTCCGGCCTGGTCTGCTTTAGATTTCGGGTGGTGGGGCCGCGTCTTGCCGTAGCTGCCGCGGAATATCTTGCCCCGCCGGGTCTTGTGATCCCCTTTTCCCATGGGCTCGACCTCGTTGGATGCGCCAGAACTGAGGCAGGAACGGGTAATTTTACTGGTCCCGCCGAGGGCGTGGCAAAGCGTCACCGGCTACTGTGCCGAGCTAAAACCGTCAGCTGATGAAGGCAGCCATCCGCGTGGCCAAGGTCAAAGCGGCTTCACCATCAACAGCGCATCTCCGGTGTAGTGAATCAGCGGATGAGGTACCACCCGCTGGCGCGCGATCTCACGGTAGCCGTGGCGCTCATATAGCCGCTTGGCGCCCTTGTTCTGCTCGAACACGATGAGGCTCAACTTGGGCAGCTTTCTCTCCCGCGCCTGATCTTCCGCAAGCTTGAGAAAACGAGACCCCAGCCCGTGACCGCGGTAGGGCGGGAATAGCGCCGCGCCGCAAATGTAATAGCTGTCGTCCTCTTCCAAGATGCTGTAGGGCACCAGCACGGGATCCGTCTGCTCCTCTCCGGCGTCATTGTTCACATGCATGGGAAAGGCGACCAGCATTCCGATGACTTCGTCTTTGAGCACGGCAACGGTGCAGTTGCGGTAGCTGAATACTCCGTCTTCACGCTCGTAGCGGCGCTGGCCAACATCAAGAATGTCTTCTCCGGGCGCGGCCAGCTTGGTCCAGATGTAATCCGCCACGCCGTCGGAGGAGATGCTGTAAAGCGAGGCGATAGTCCGGCAGTCGGACTTCGCCGCCGGCCTTAAAACCACCTCGCCGGGATCAAATGCGCTCACTCGCGATTCATCCTGAGGCATCGCCGAAAACGCGTTCGAGCAGGCCGGAAATTCGCCGGGCTTCGGCGTCGCTGAAGTGACGGGCGAATTGCTCCCGAATGCTATTTTCATAGACCGGCCAGGTCTGTTTCAGCGCGGCTTTGCCTTTGGACGTCAGCACGGCGTGCTGTCCGCGGCGGTCCTCGGGGCAAGGTGCCCGGGTGACGTATCCGGCCTTGTCCAGCCGGTCCACCAGCCGGGTGAGCCCGCTGCGGGATAGCACCACGGCGTCAGCCAGCTCGTGCATTCGCAGACAATTGTCCGGCGCCTCGTAGAGGGCATAGAGCACGTCGTACCAGCCCAACGGTAAAACGTTCGCCCGCTCCAGATCCCGCTCTATGGCAGCGGTAGCCCGGCTGTGGGCGGTCAGCAGCCGACGCCAGGCTTTAAGGGCATCGGGAGAAAGCGCTTTGGACATCTGATGAAGGTACTTGCTTTTAGTTGCACATGCAACTATATTGCTGGCAGATAGTTGTTTACACAACTATTGTAGATGCAATTTATCCATTGGATTCAAGAGGTAAGCAGAAATGACCGCAAAAATCTCCCGTGAAGAACTCAAGCGCAAGCTCGACGCCGGCGAGGACTTTGTGCTGGTGGAGGCGTTACCGAGGAAGTACTGGGCCAAGGGGCACATCCCCGGGGCGCTGAATCTGCCCCACGACCAGATCCAGGCGCTGGCGCCGGAACTCCTGCCGGACAAGGACCGAGAGGTGGTGGTCTACTGCGCCAGCACCGCGTGCCAGAATTCCGAGATTGCGGCGGAGTCACTGACCGATCTCGGCTATTCGAAGGTACTGGAGTACGTGGAAGGCAAGGCGGACTGGGAAGCGGCCGGCTATCCCCTGGAGGGACTGCGCAAGAGCGCCTGAATACCCGGGGCCGCTGGATAAGACCTGTCGACTTGAACCTCTAAATAGTAATGCGGCCGGGCCGCCTGGCGGCCCGGCCCTTACATTTATGCTTTCTTAGTTCGCAGTTCTCTGTTTCTTAGTGTTTCCATGGCTCAGTTGATGGTGACCGTCCCGACTATGCCTGCTTCCTTGCGACCTTCAAGCGCGCACTCAATGTCGAGTTTCTTTCCTGTTTACACCGGCACGATGTACTACTCCACCTCACCGCCGGGTCCCACTTCAATTTCGCGCACGCTCCCCTTTATTTCGGCGAGCATTTTGCCGTCGCGGACAACTTCCACTTTGCTGGTAAACACCTTTGCACCAAATTCCGCCGGATCAAGCTCGTGCTCAATCCTGTCGGTATTGACCAACACCAGCTTGTGAGCTTTCCCGATCTCAAGTTCCAAATGGTTTGTTTTAAAGTACATCCGCTTACCTTCGCTGCCCATTTCCATGACAATTTTTTCCGGGTTTGCCCGGCTCAGATCGCCGGCTTCGAAAGCGCTGGACGCATACGCTAGAGGAACCGTCGTTGCTAATGCTGGCAATCTAAGATTCATGACGGTTCTCCTGTTATGACTTGAGCTTTGATAACTTGACGTAGCCGCTATGGCTACGGATCGACCCTCGCGCGGTCGGTAATGACGCGTATCGATCTCGATTAAGTTGCGAACTGATGTCGATGCGACGGGGCAGTAACGATATCGAGTCTTCAAAAAGTAACGCCGAGCAGGAAATCGCTGATGTTAGTCGGACGTTAAAGTAAAGATCGGTTTATCTGTGAAAACAGGACCGGAAAATCAAACCGCCTTTCCTTTACTCCCACACATTGGCTTCATCCTCGAAGGTCGATCTTTGCGGTAAAACGACGCAAAAACGCTGACCGCTCGGCGCCTCCATGACACACCAGGTTCGAACGTTTTCGATCCGCTTGGCCCCGAGCGTTTCCAGTCGCCTGACCTCGGCCTCGATATCGTCGGTTTCAATATCGATATGCACCCGGCTCGGATGGTCCACCCGTTGAACCTCTACGTGAATCTCTTCCTGGGGGCCCTCGAGCCCTATGTAGTTAATATCCGCCGGATTGGCTGAGCGCTTGGTCTTGCGGCCCAGCGCTTGCGCCCAGAATTCTCCGTCCACTTCCAGATTGTCGGTGAGACAGTCGATGATGATCCCGCCGAGCCTGCTCTTATGCACCTGCTCTGCCCTTTAAGATCGTCCAGTGAAGTGAGCCGTAGCGAAGAGGGGTTCTAGTCTCTAGCCGATGATATAGTGCTCGAGCTGCTCGATTACGTGCTGCTGCTCGTCTATAACCGATTTCACCAGATCGCCAATGGAGATTATCCCTATCAGCTTGTCGCCGTCGAGCACCGGCAGATGGCGGGTGCGCTTTTCGGTCATTAGCGCGAGGCATTCCTCGACCGTGTGATCGGGGCGCGCGTAGAGAACATCTTTGACCATGATTTCGCTGACCGGGATTTGCTTGGACGCCCGATCTTTCAGAATGACCTTGCGCGCATAATCGCGTTCGGAAACGATGCCAACGAGCTTACCGTCCTCCTGCACAACAAGTGCGCCAATGCCTTTGTCGGCCATGATTTTCATGGCTTCGAATACCGAGGCGTCAGGGCGCACGGACCAGACGACACCACCCTTGGATTGTAAAAGCTGTCTTATTGTTGCCACTGCGATATTTCTCCAACGCGATCCGACAATCGGTCCCCATGCGGGAACCGGGGAATGCCCCCTTAGACCCCTTTTTAGCGTAGTGCCATTGGATTTTCCACTGTGCCCTGAAACTCGGTTTTGATACAGGTCAATGCAATGGGGACGTCTTTTCCGCCGGGCGGCAGCCCTATAGACTCGGCGTCCGGAACCGCCGTAGAGCCGCGAATTTACGGCGCCTGTGGGAACACCGACCAGGGACCCGATTCGCGACAGGCGCCAGAAGCAATATCTGAAATCGGGCCGGAAAGCCCCGCTGCCGCTGTCCGCGGACGTATTGCTCGGCGAATAGCCGAGAAACGCTATAGGAATCGCCGCATGAAAGCCGCCGTCTGCTACGAGTTCGGTAAACCGCTGGTGGTCGAAGAGATCGAGATCGACCCGCCCGAAGCCGGAGAGATCAAGGTCAAAGTCGCCGCCTGTTCCATCTGCCACAGCGACGTCCACCTGATCCGGGGCGAGTGGGGAAACGAGCCGCCGCTGGTTGCCGGTCACGAGGCCGCCGGCGTTGTAGAAGAGACGGGACCCGGGGTCAGCCGGCTGCGCCCCGGCGACCACGTCGTGGTGACGCTCATCCGATCCTGCGGCAGCTGTTATTTCTGCACCATCGGCCGTCCGTTCAACTGTGAGGCGAGCTTCGCCCTTCAAACGGAGAGCCGATTAAGAAATAAAAAAGGCGTTTCCCTGGCCCACGGCATAAAGACCGCCGCGTTTGCGGAATACTGCATCGTCGATCAAAGCCAGGCGGTCAAGATTCCGGACGACCTGTCGCTGGAATGCGCTTCGCTTCTGGCCTGCGGAGTCATCACAGGTCTTGGCTCGGTCACCAACACGGCAAGGGTGGAAGCGCGAAGCCGGGTCGCCGTAATCGGCGCCGGCGGCGTAGGCGTCAACGCCGTTCAGGGTGCGGCGCTGTCGGGAGCATCCATGATCATCGCGGTGGATCTTCGAGACGATAAGCTGGAGGCGGCGCGCTCCTTCGGCGCAACCCACACCGTTAACGCAAAGTCCGAAGACGTGGTTGCGGCGGTGAAGGCAATGACCGACGGCCGGGGGGTCGATTACGCATTCGCCACCGTGGGCAGTCCCGCGGCGATTGCCCAGGCCATCGACATGGTGCACATCGGCGGAACGACGGTGATTGTCGGAATGCCTTCGCTCAACGATGCGCTCTTTTCCGTAGACGCGCACCACCTTACCTACGGGCGCCAGATTCTGGGCAGCAACATGGGCTCTACGAGATTGCTAGTGGACGTGCCGAGGCTGGTGGACCTGTACCGCGAAGGACGGCTCAAGCTGAACGAGCTGATTACCGGCCGCTATCCCCTGGAGCGCATCAACGAGGCTATCGAGTCCATGGAGCGCGGAGAAGCGCTGAGAAACGTGATCGTCTTTTAGACCGCGTTGTCCGGAGTTCAGACTTCGGGCCGATCCTGCATCTCCAGATGCAGCGCTTTACCCTCGTAGGGGTTCGCCAATGCGACCTCCTCGTTCAGCTCGATACCGAGTCCCGGCGCAGTGGGTGGAATGATATAACCCTCTTGCCACTGGATCGGAGTCCTTAGTATCTCCGCGTGAAAACCGCCCCAGGTGAGAATGCTTTCCTGTATCAGAAAGTTCGGACTGCAGGTGTCGAGCTGGATGTTCGCCGCGCCTTCCACCGGCCCGCAGTAAAGATGGGGGGCGATCTGCGCAAAGTGCGCCTCGGCCATGCCGGCAATTTTCTTCGCTTCGAGAATTCCCCCCACCCTGCCAAGCGCCATCTGCAATATGGAGGCCGCTCTTTGCTCGAGCACCCTTGAGAACTCGTACTTGGTCGCAAGGCGCTCGCCGGTGGCGATGGGAATGCTGGTTGCCCTCGCCACCTGCGCCATCTGCTCCGGCTTCTCCGGTGGCACCGGCTCCTCGAACCACAAGGGATCGTATTTTTCCAGCCGCCTTGCGAGGCGGATTGCGCTGGATGGCGTCATCTGCCCGTGGGTTCCGAAGAGCAAATCCGCTTTGCCTCCCACCGCCTCCCGCAGCACCCTGACGAATTTCTCCGAGTGCTCCAGTGCTTCGAGGGAAAGCTGTCTCGGGTCGAAGGCCGTGTAGGGACCGACGGGATCGAACTTAACGGCAGTGAATCCCTGCTTTATGTACTCAGCGGCCCGCTCCGCCGCTAATTCGGCGTCCCGGTATACGTCCGTCTTGTCGGATTCCGCCGGATAAATATAAGTGTACGAGCGCAACCGATCGTGAACCCGTCCACCCAGAAGCTCATAAACCGGCTTGTCGAGCTCCTTGCCCATAATGTCCCAGCACGCGATCTCGATTCCGCTCAAGATGCCGAGGATCGACGTATCCGGGCGCTGGGTGAAGCCGCTGGAGTAAATGATCCGCCACAGCTTCTCCACCTTGAAGGGATCGGCGCCAATGACGCATCGCTCGCAGACATCATCAATCATCTGCGTTACCACTTTTGGATGGAAGGGAACCGAGTAGACCTCTCCGATACCGTCGATTCCACTGTCGGTAGTGAGCTTGAGAAAAATCCAGTAGCGGCCGCCGAAATGTGGCGGTGGATTTCCGACAACAAAAGTTTTCACGCTCACAATCTTCATGAATGATCGAACTCTGAAGAAACTGTGCCAAATTTGTAATATCTGCCGGCGCCGCGGTGGCAGGAGTCGGAAATTATAGAGATGAAACGCCTCCGCGTTTTAGTGGTCAAATGCGTTGATTCGAAACATACACCGAAAAACAAGGAGTTACGATTAATGCTCGACTTATTGCGTGCCCTGTTCCTCGGCGGTCTGGTTTCATTTTCAGTTGCTTCATACGCGACTCATGAAGTCGACCACAGGTACAGAATTTTCGGCACCGTCTTGAACACTGACGGCACGCCGGTGGCGGACGCCAAGGCAAAACTCACCGGCCTCGGGGGTCGACCACTCGGTGAAACTATCACCAACAAGGCGGGCGAGTACGAGTTTCGCCTGCACGTTCACAATCAGGATCTTGGGACACGCTTCTGGGTCACGGCCAACGGGATGACAAGAGAGGGAACAATTACCTTCGACCCCGACGACAAGACTACCGAACGCAGCCACCGAATCAATCTGCCGGAAAGCGACTGAGTAAGGATTCGTTCGGGCTAACGATCCGAGGCGTGTAGCGGTAGCTCGAGATTTACCTCGAGACCACCGCCGGGGTGGTTGCGTGCGCGCACGGAACCTCCGTGGCGTCGGATTGTTCGTTCCGTAATGGCCAGACCGATCCCATAGCCGCCGCCCTCGCGCTCGCGGGCATCATCGACCCGATAAAACGGCTCGAACAGATGGCCAAGCACCGCATCCGGCACTCCCGGACCGCGATCTCGTACGCAGATCCTAATCCTGTTGTCCGACGATGCCATCGAGACGTCCACCGCCGTGTTCTCGGCCGTATAGCGCGCGGCGTTGCGCACAACGTTTTCGATGGCGCTGTGGAGCAACCGGGGACGGCCCTGCACTTTTCCGCCGACCATTGTGCCGAGTGCGACTTTGCGCTGACTTGCTCCAGCTTCGTAGTTGGCGTCCTCCACAACCTCTCGAACGATACCGCCGAGTTCCACCGGAACCAACTGCTCCGCGGCCAGGTCGCGCTCCAGTCGGGTGAGGGTGAGTATTTGCCCAATCAGCTCGTTGACGCGCTCGGTCTCGAGCTCGATGCGGTCGAGATCCGGTACCACCTCGGATCCCGCCCGCTTTCTCGCCAGTCCCAGCGCTACCTGGAGCCGGGAAAGCGGCGAGCGGAGCTCATGGGAAACATCTCGAAGTAAACGCTGCTGTGCGGTGACCAGGCCTTCCACCCGCTCCGCCATGGCGTCGAAATCACGCCCCAGTGCGCCGATCTCGTCCCGCCGGGCGGTGACCGAGGCGCCCACCCGTGCAGCCAAATCTCCTTCCGCCAGGCTGCGGGTCGCACCGCGCAGCTGCGCCAGCGGGCCTGTTAGATAGCGCGCAAGCAGATAACATACCAGCCCGCTCACCAGCACCGCGACGCCGAGCCGAAGCCACTGGGCTTCCGCCGGGCCCCGAAAAATCCGCCCCGCGGTTTTTAGCGCCCGCGCGCCGGACGACCTCGAGTCTTCGCGTTGCCTGGATCTGCCAACTGGGTCCGCCGCTGAAGCGCCCATATTTATCGGTGCGATCAAACGGTAACGCTCTCCCGAGGGCGCGGCCACGGACTCGGTGACGAAAGCCACTCGCCTGTCCCGGCCGGCCGGCCCGCTTTCCATGTCGCGAACCCACGGCGGCAGCGGCCTGCCGAGCACATCTCGGCCGCTGGCGTCCAGCACGAACAACCGCGGATGCCAGCCTTGCTGGTGGTAGGTGAGAATTGGCCCAACGGCATCGATTCCCTGCGTGGAGATAACATCAGCGAGTCCCTGCATATCCCGAACGGCTCGAAACGCCATGCGGGCGGCACGAGGTCGAGAGAAACCGGTCGGATCCGCAAGCTGATACGTGACCCAGAACACGGTCACCACGAGCAGAATCATGGCGCCCCAAAACCAGAGAAATATTTTCAGATAGAGACTGCGCATGATTTTTGGTGAGCCGAGGGGGGGTCGAAAATCAGTCTTGGCCGTTGGCATTTACGTAGATGTATCCAGCACCGCGAACGGTCTTGATGCGCGGCACGCCTTCAGAGAGAGGTCCCAGTTTCTTGCGCAGATTGCTGACGTGGACGTCGATGCTGCGGTCGTAGCGCTCGAGTTTGCGACTGAGCGCCTGCTCGCTTAAGTCGCTCTTGGAAACCACTCGTCCGGTACGCCGTACCAGCGTCTCCAGCACATTGAACTCGGCGCTGGTGAGGAGAAGCGGTGCGCCGGAAAGCAGCGCCTCCCTCGTTCCGGGGCGAAGCACCAGATCTCCCACGACGATGGGCTCGTCGGACCCGTCGCTGGAAGACCAGGACTGCGACCGCCTGAGGATAGCCCGCAGCCGCGCAACCAGCTCTCTTGGGTTACACGGTTTCGGCAGATAGTCGTCGGCGCCCATCTCCAGGCCAACGATACGATCCACGTCATCGCCGCGTGCAGTCAACATGAGAACAGGGGTACGCGTATGCTCGCGCAGCGAGCGCAAGGCGTCGAAGCCGTTTACCCTCGGCATCATCACGTCGAGCACCACGATGCCATAGTCGCCGCTCCGTCCGCGCTCCACGGCAGTGGCGCCGTCGTGAACGGCATCGACCTCGAAACCCTCCTGGGCGAGATACTCGGACAACAGTCGACACAGCTCGACGTCATCGTCAGCCAGCAAGATGCGGGTACTGCTTGGATCTGGCGTCATCTGGCTTTCTTAACTGACCGTCGACAATTCCACATGAAGATTCTGGCACATGAGGGCTGCGCTCGATTAGCGCTGGAGCCGGACCTTTACCCAACTTTACACTCGCTTTACCCCTACGTGACCCTACTTCACGGACTTCCTGTATACAGTTCGTCTCGTCGCTGGACGTCGTGTGGCGGCAAAGCGCCCGCTGACTTCCGAGCGGAAAGGTACGAATCAATGACCTGGAGACAAACGATGAAGAAATCGATTTTTTCGGCAGCCGGCGCGGTTGCCGTTGCCGGTCTGATTGCGCTGGCCAACCCGGCCGCCGCCCATGGTGGTTTCGGCAAAGGCCGCGGTGGTGGAAAGCTCTTCGCTTCGTCATTCCAGATCGCATATATAGCGCGCGAGCTGGATATGACGGAAGAGCAGAAGGCTCAGTTGCGTGACGTTCTTGACGCAGCGCGTCCCGAAGCCGATCGGCTGGCGGACGCGATGGTCAACAGCCGCGAGGCCATGAAGGCATTCCGGGAAAGCGAGACCTACAGCGAGGACGAAATTCGCGCCATTGCCGACGAGAAGGGCAAATTGGTAGCGGACATGATGGTTCTGCATGCGCGGGTACATACGCAGATTAAGTCCATCCTGACACCGAATCAGCTGGAGCGTTTCGAAAAGATGCGCACGAGGCACCGCGGAAAGGGACGTCACGGCCATGGCGAGCATTCCGAGCCGCCATCCTGAGCTAAGCGGACGGGCCTGAAGCAGATGCTTCAGGCCCGCTAATCTACCCGCCTTCCTTCAATGAGCGCTTACTGGATGTTGGTGGCTCTTAAAAGCAGCGGAAACGGAAACCGCGTGCCGTGATGGGGCTCATGCTCCCGGGCTGGAAGGTAATACCACTTGTTCGGTTCCATGGCCCCGAGCTTGCCTGGGAAGCGGGGCAGCTTTTGAACATCCAGACTGCCCGCCAGAGCTTCGACCGGAACGAAATCGATTATGTCCTCCTGGGTGCCGGACGGATCCACGGCATAGTGCGTCATATGATGACCACCCACCTTCCAGGTATTGAAACAGAACTCACCGCTGACTTTGCGCAAGTCAATGGCCATCTCCGGATGGCTGTCGAGATACTGAGAGATCGTGTCGATCTCCGCCTGAACTCTCTCGGACCGCTCCGCCGCGAAGGCGAAGGAAGCGGCGGCGAAGGCACAGGCGAGAACGATTAACTGATGTGTTTTCATAGGCATTTTCGCGAGCTTCGACTTTTGACCCCAAGTTACGGAAAGACCCGACTAGTATGCGCCGGACCGCTGTGCGGTCAAGCAGCCGTCTGGCAAGTGTTAAATGGTCAACCTGATTGGACCCGCTCCAGGCCCTGAATGTTTCATGGCCGAAAGCGGCTCCGCCGAATCCTTCATCGCTCAGCTGTGACCTTCGCCCTCAGCGCCTTGATTTTTCCCCGCCGGGTCTTGCTGTCCAGGCGTTTCTTCTTCGCGCTTTTTTTGGGCCTGGTGGGTATCCGTTTCTTACGCGACAGGGTGGCCTGCTTTACCAGCGCCTGTAGGCGGTCCAGGGCCTCGTCTCTATTCTTCTCCTGGCTGCGGTAGCGCTGAGCCTTGATAACGATCACGCCGTCCTTGGAAATTCGCTGGTCTTTAAGCGCCAGGAGCCGCTTTTTGTACAGCTCGGGAAGGGAGGAAGCATGGATATCGAACCGAAGGTGGACCGCGGACGAGACCTTGTTGACGTTTTGTCCGCCGGCGCCTTGGGCGCGGATTGCGCTGAACTCGATTTCGCTCGAGGGAATGGATACCTGATTGGATATTTTCAGCAACTGGTCAACGCCGCGCTAATCGTTTAACGCCATTTGAACAGCAGCGCTACCCCGGCCACCGCCGCAACACCACCACCGATCAGATAGATCATCGTCTCATCCGAATACCGACCGGTCAGCGTCTGGCTCAATTCCTCCATCGGCGACTGCGCAGCATTGATGCCGAAGTAGAGCAGCGCCCCACCCGCAACGACCAGAATAAGACCAATGAGCTTTTTCGAAATCATGTGCTGACTCCGGATCCAAGGTCAGTACATTTTCATAGCGGAAAACTGACTCTTCTACAACGTGAAGTGCTCAGAGCTCGATACGAAACAGCGGCAACACGCGCCCTTTGATGCTGCCAGATACACGCTCACCGCAATAAGCTCCACCGGCGGCTTGGTAGAACGGCACGGCGTTCGGATCACCCTGAATTACGATCGCCTTGATTCCGAATTCCCGAGCGGTTCCCTTGGCGTGATCTATGAGCGCGCGTCCGAAGCCGCAACCGATGTGTTCGGGCTCAACGAACATTGCGGTGAGCTCGGCCTCGGGTTTAGAAATACCTTGGAGCGCATAGAATCCGACGATTCGTCCAGCCTTCTCGGCCACGAACACGGCGTTGTCATCCACGTATTCGGCGTCGTACGTGAGTTCTTCGCGACACGCCTCAATGAAGTCAGCGCTGTAACCCCAATGAGCCTTCGAGCGCAACGCGAGCGCGCTCAGTAGATCGCATTCGCCTGCCGCAGCGGGCCGGATCGAAAATTCGTCTGCAGGGTGCCCAAGATGCATCAGTCGTACCGGGCCAGAGTCAGGCCGTCGAGATCGATTTCGGGCTTGTCACCGCTCACCAGATCGGCGACCACTTTGCCGGAGCCACACGCCATGGTCCAGCCGAGTGAGCCGTGGCCGGTGTTGACGAATAGATTCGAAAACCGGGTCGGACCGATGGTGGGCGTGCCGTCCGGGTTCATGGGGCGAAGACCCGTCCACAGCTTGAGGTCCGTGGTGTCGCCACCATCGGGAAACAGATCTTCAAAGGAGTGAAGAATGGTGTCGCAGCGAGCCCGAGGAAGGTCCAGGTTGAAGCCATTGAGCTCGGCCGTGCCGGCGGCACGAATGCGGTCCCCAAGACGGGTGATGGCCACCTTGTACCGCTCGTCCATAATTGTGGACTGCGGCGCGGCGGCGTCGTCCAGCACCGGCATGGTGACGGAGTAGCCTTTAATGGGATACACCCGCACCCGCACGCCGATCGGCCGCAACACGGTGTATGAATAGCAGCCCATGGCGACGACAAAGGTATCCGCCTCGATGTCTCCCTTGTCGGTAACCGCACGGGTAACACGGCCGCCGGCACGCTCCAGACTCCGTACTTTGGTTTTGTATCTGAACGAGACGCCGCGGGTTTCTGCCATTCCCGCAAGGGCCTTGGTGAACTTGTAACAGTCGCCGGTCTCGTCCCCGTAAAGATGCAGCCCGCCGGAGATTTTCTCCCCAACGCGGGCAAGACCCGGTTCCACCTCGATACAGCCCGACCGATCCAACAGCCGGTGCGGAACCCCGAGCTGTCGCAGAACCTCAACGTCCTTACCCGCCGAGTCGAACATCTTCTGATCACGGAAGAGCTGAAGGGTACCCCGGGTGCGGGCGTCGTATTGAATGTTCGTTTGGTCGCGCAGGTCTTCTAAATACCGGCGGCTGTAGTGGGCGAGGCGCTGCATGCGCTTCTTGTTTACGGAGTAGGCGTTCTGGTTGCAGTTCAGGAGCATGCGCCATAGCCAACGCCACATGGGGGGATCCAGGCGAAGTCGGATGACCAACGGCGAATGCGCGTCCAACATCCATTTGATCACCTTCAACGGGACGCCAGGCCCGGCCCATGGGGCGGCCAGACCAGGGGAGATTTCGCCTGCGTTGGCGTGGCTGGTTTCGAGCGCCGGGCCCTTCTGCCGCTCCACCACGGTCACCTCGTGACCGCGCCCGGCAAGATAGTAAGCCGTGGTAACGCCGATCACGCCGCCACCGAGAACCGCTACGCGCATGGGCTTTTCCTGGATTTATCTGTATTTCTGCAGCAACGGGGGTCTTCGCTCGACGCGCGCCGCCGATCCCCGCGACATAGGCAAGAGTCTCCGAACAAGGACGCCGGTGTCAAAGCGAGGCGCCGGCCAGCGCTCAACTAGACGTTCAGAAGTTTCTGAATAGCGAGCCGGTGCTTCTAGGTGCCGCTGCTGCGATATTTATTTTTGGCCCTCTTTCAGCGACGGCATGATGTTGACATCGCTTCTGACCCTGACAGTCTCATAAGGAATATCCCCTTTCGGCGGCTGGTCTGTGATCTGCCAGTTGCCTTTGGCGTCGCGCCATTTGTATGCGGTGGTCTCGCTGGGGCCCATGATACTGGGCGCTTTTTCCAGCCAGCGGTTAGCCCGTTCGCGGTCGAAGTACCAAAGGTAGGCGACCCCTGCCCCGAGCAGGACGACCAGGAACAACACAAGCGCCCAGCCGCGGCCTCGTCGGGGAGACGTCGTAGCCGACTCTTCTGCGGAAGCAAAATCGAATGGCTTGATATGGCTGTCTCGCTGCGTCATCGGCCTGACGTCCTCGAATCGGATGTTTCACCTCGGCCACCGGAAGCTTCAGCCGAGCTGCGGGCGGGTCTTGGTGACGCTTTCCCGGTCCCTCACTCCGTCCCACCAGCGGCGCAGCGCGGGCGCGTTGGCGAGCAGGCTTTCTCCTTCCGGCGTTTGTGAAAGGTAATCGTAGACCGGAACCAGGTGGAGATCTGAGAGACTCAACGCACTTCCGGCCATGAACTCATTGCCACCATTGAGCTCGTTCAGGACGTTGACGCATTTCTCGGCCTGCGGCAGCGCCGCTTTGACGGCGGCCTCGTCGGTTTCGCCTCCCATCATTGGCACAACGACGCGCGGAATAACGATTTGTGTAATGAATGCCGAGTACGCATAGGAATCTATGATTCCCATAACCTGGTGCATGCGCGCTCTGGCCTTGGGGTCATCCGGCTGGAGGCTGATCCCGGGAAATGCGGCATCCACGTATGGAAGGATTGCGCTCACTTCATAGAGGTCGAATCCGTCGTGGGAGAAGGCCGGAACCTTGGCGAAAGGGTGGCGCGCCAGGTGCTGCGGGGTCTGGTGCGCGCCCTCCAGAATGTTGACCTCCTGCACCTCATAATCCGCACCTTTTTCTTCCAGCGCGAGAAGAACGCTGCGCACGTAGGTGCTGAATCTTGGTCCGTAAACGATGGGGCTTGCCATGGGTACTTCCTCCCTCCTTTGTTGATTGGGATCTCGAGCTTGAGAACGCCCGCTGTTCGAGAATCGATATCTTAACTCCGGCGGCGCACCAGGGGCAGCCGTCCCAAACTGGGGCGAGTTAGCCGCGCGCCAATCGTTTTGGGGAAGCCCCGGATTTTCCCACAGCCCAGTCCGGTGCGCCTTCGGACAGGAATTTCGCGACTTTCGCTTCCCAATTGTGATTTTTGGCAGAAAAATGAGATCGAAGCGGCATTTTCTGTGAGAATATCCCGCTAGTCTCCCCGGCTCCGAGCGCGTCCGGCGGCGAACGCCCTCAATGCAAACAAGCCAGGACATCGAAGATCTGCGCGTCCTTTTGGTCGACGACGACCCCAGGACCCTGCGTCTATTGAGCTTCCTGCTCGAGGACATCGGAGTGAGCGAGACTCACACCGCCGAGGATGGCCACGAGGCGCTTTCCTATCTGGATAACGTCCCCGAGCGGCCCGACGTTATTTTGACCGATTTGAACATGCCGGGACTCGACGGGGTCGAATTTCTCCGCCACCTCAGCATGCGGAGCATTGCCTCCCGAATCGTGCTCATCAGTGGGGAGAACAAACGAATTCTGGACACCGCAAAGACACTTGCGCAGGTCCACGATCTGAGCTTCATCGGTACGCTGCAAAAACCCATAACTCAAAAAGCGCTGTCCGAAATGCTGCGACAGTGCCTTGCTTTCGGCGCTCGGACACGTAGAAGGGACAGCGGCCCGATCACGGAGCAGGAGCTTGTCGACGGCCTGATCAACCGCGACGGGGAACCGCTTCAGACCGTTTACCAGCCCACGGTATCAATGAAAACCGGAGCCCCGGTCGGGGTCGAGGCTCTTGTGCGTTGGACGCATGCCAAGTCGGGGGTACTCGGCCCAATGAGTTTTATCCCCCTCGCCGAGAGGCTCGGCCACACAAAGTTCCTGACCGACGTGGTGACACGCAGGGTCATGGCCGAGGCGGCTTTCTGGCAGAGCAGCGGGTTGGACCTTCGCGTATCCATCAACTTGTCGGTGACGGTGCTGAAGTGCCTCGACCTGCCGGAGTTCGTTGTTGCCACCGCCGAAGCCACGGGCCTCGATCCTTCAAAGCTGACGCTCGAGATTACAGAAAGTCATCTGATGGACGATTACAAGGAGTCGCTGGAAACGCTTGCGAGGCTGCGGCTCAAGGGCGTTTGGCTCTCCATCGACGATTTTGGAACGGGGTATTCGTCTATGGAGCAGCTCAAGAGGGTGCCGTTCAACGAAGTAAAAATCGATCGCTGTTTCGTCACCGGCGCGTCCCATGATGTGGAAACACTCGCCATCTTGGAGTCCACCATAGAGCTGGGACAACGCTTAGGACTCGTAGTGGTGGCAGAAGGCGTGGAAAGCCGAGAAGACTGGGATTTGCTCGAGTCGCTGGGTTGTGATGTGGCCCAGGGCTACTTCATATCCCGCCCGCTCGAGGCTGACGCGTTGCCGGGCTGGGTGCGGAACTGGAACACTGCCGGACTGCCATCCGCCTGATCGTCGGAAGCTTGTGCCCGCTCATCCGTCCGACTCTCCGGGGAGGCGTGAGACCTACGGCTGCTCGCGCTCTTTCTCGTTTTGCTTCCTGTCCCCGTCGATGACCTCGATACTGGGTCTGGTTTTGTCGTCGTTTAATGGGTTGTAATTGCCAATGACGGTTTTTAATGGACATACGGAAAACATGGGACATTTCACGCAGCCGGAAACCAGAGCGATGGGACACAGGGTCATGTAACTGCCTCCAGCGTATGTTTGTGGCGGCGGCCGTCGCCGATGAGCGGACGACCGCCGACGGGAAAATATCAGTTTCCAAGGTTTTTCGCCTGCCCTTTTCATCCACCGGCGAAAATCCCCGTCTTTGAACGGCCCGGCAGCGTCAGGGGACCTTGCCGTTCAGGACGTACTCGGGCTCGGACAGCAGTCCATTGTCGTCTTCGTCCAGCGAGGGATACATGCTTTTAAGACTCAGATCGTCTTCCGGAATCTCATCACGGCTTATATAGCCGTCAGCATTCAAATCCAGAAATCTGAATCGTGTCTCTCGAATCACCTCGGGCGCGTTGGTCACGCCGGTAATGGGCATACTACCGCCCCGCGACCCTTTGACCACATTGACAGGAACAACGGAGAACGCCGCGGCGATTAGCAGTTCGATGAGAAAGCTGGCTATATTTCTTGCCGTCGCGGTGCTGTGCACAATTTCTCCAGTAAATTTGCTTAGGTAAAAAAATTTGAGGCAAGATGCTTGCCAACATCGTTGCCCTGCGTCACCAATGTTTGTTTCCAATCACGCCGGAGAATCGGGGCATTTTCCCCACCACCGTGGCATTTGAGCCGCCCGATTCGGCCAACCGGGCCCGCCAGCGATGCGGTGGTCTCACCGGCAGGCGGAATTCCGCTAACATCATCGGCCGCGGCGCCGGCAGTCGACGCTTGCTGAATCTCGACCTTGAATAGATCTCACCTGGAGGCCATGGATGAAAACCATGTCGGGCCGTGCGGCGTTCGTCGCGCTGCTTGAAGACGAAGGCATCAGCTACCTGTTCGGAAATCCCGGAACCACCGAACTTCCGATCATGGCGGCACTTGCTGAGGGCGCGTCTCTGGAATACGTGCTCGGATTGCAGGAATCACTGGTGGTTGCGATGGCTGACGGGTTTGCCCGCGCCTCCGGAAAACTCACCGCTTGCAACGTCCACGTGGCGCCCGGTCTTGGAAATGCCATTGGGTCGCTCTACAACGCCAAGTGGATTGGCTCTCCTATCATTTTGACTGCCGGACAGCAGGAGCAGGGCCACGGCCTCACCGAGCCCTTGCTCTACGATCCGCTGGTGCCCATGGCGGACCCTCTGGTCAAGTGGGCGGTAGAGGTGACCCGTATCCAGGATCTTCCGCGTATCGTGCGTCGCGCGGCGAAGATTGCCACTACGCCCCCGACGGGACCGGTTTTCATATCCCTTCCAGGCGACATTCTCAATGACGAGGCGGCACTCGATTTGGGGAAGGCCACGCGGGTCGACACCACCGCCCGGCCGGGGGATGAAACGCTGGATCGCCTCGCCGACAGGTTACTGCGCGCCAAGCGCCCGGTGATCGTCAGCGGCCACGAGGTGGCCGTGGCCGATGCGCTGGCGGAGGCGGCAAAGCTGGCAGAGGCCTTGGGGGCGCCGGTTTACCAGCAGACGGTTCCGCACGGGGCGCATTTTTTCTCCGATCATCCGGCGTTCATGGGTTCCCTGACCCGCGATCAGAAACAGGTCCGCGACACTCTCTCTGGCTACGACCTTCTCATTTGTCTTGGCGCCGACGTGCTCAGAATGTCGGTCTACAGCCCCGTGGAGCCGCTGCCGGACGGTATGCCGGTGGTGCAGTTGGGGCTCCGAGACTGGGAGATGGGAAAGAACTACCCGGCGGATATGGCAATTCGCTGCGACATCAAGGAATCGCTGCGCGCGCTGGCGCCGGTGATTGAGAAAAAGCGCGCCTCAAGCGGCGCCTCGCGGGCCCAGGCGACAATTTCCGATCTGGAGTCAATCAACTGGAAAGCAAAACGCGCGGTGCTCGAGGCGAAAGTGCTCGCCGGGTCGAAGTCCCCGCGGATGGACCCCGCACTCCTGATGTTACGCCTGGTCGAAGCCTTACCCGAGAACGCCGTCGTCGTGGACGAGGGCATTTTGAGTACCCGGGCTCTGCACGACTTTTACGCCTTTCGCGACGCGCGATGCTTCTACGGCCTGGCCAGCGGCGGTATTGGCTTTGCGCTACCGGGCGCCATCGGCATTCAGCTTGCCCAGCCCGATCGCCCGGTGGTCGCCATCGTTGGTGACGGCAGCGCCATGTACAGCATCCAGGCGCTGTGGACCGCGGCGCACCTGAAACGCCCCATTACCTACGTGATCTGCAACAACGGAAGCTACCGGATCATCAAGGAAAGGTTGAGATCGTTTCACGGCAGCAATCGGTTCATCGGTATGGACCTGGTCGATCCGGTCATCGACTTCGTGAAGCTGGCGCAATCGATGGGGGTAAAAGCGAAACGGATAACCGATCCCGACGAGGTGGGAGCAGCAATTCGCGAGGCAACCTCGCAAAGCGGGCCGACGCTTCTAGACGTCGTTGTCGATGACGGTTTTTCGATCTGAATGACTGATCAAAACCCTGCTGTATCGCGGGTTTCAATCGGGCGTTTGAGTCGGACGCTTTAACGACCCTTCGAGGGCCAGACCGCGATCGGGCAAGGACCGGCTCTTCTGTCAGCCTTTCTCAGAATCCAGCCAGTGGGGAACAGGCAGGCCTTTTTGTTTCAGAAATTCCGAGTTGTAGAGCTTGGACATGTAACGCGCGCCCCCGTCACAAAGGATGGTGACGATAGTTTTTCCCGGACCCAGGTCCTTAGCCAGGCGCACGGCGCCGACGACGTTCACGCCGCTGGACGCGCCGAGGCACAAACCTTCGTGCTCCAACAGATCGAAGCACATCCTCACCGACTCCTCGTCCGGAATACGGTAGGCGCGGTCCACCGGCGCGCCCTCCAGGTTCTTCGTGATCCGGCCCTGACCGATACCCTCGGTAATGGACTCGCCTTCCGATTCGAGCTTGCCCTGATTGAACCAGCTATACATGGCGGCACCCGGAGGATCGGCGCAGGCGGTTACGATCTTGGAACTCTTCTGCTTCAGGAATGCCGACACTCCCGCCAGCGTGCCGCCGGTGCCCACGGCGCAAATGAATCCATCCATCCGACCCTCGGTCTGACGCCAGATCTCGGGACCGGTGCCCTTGAGATGAGCATCACGATTGGCGGTGTTATCCCACTGGTTTGCCCACAGTGCGCCGTTCGGATCGCTCTCCGCGAGCGACTTGGCCACACGTTCGGAAACGTGCACGTAATTCTCGGGATTCTTGTAGGGAACGGCTGGCACTTCCCGGAGCTCCGCGCCACAGAGCCGCAGCATGTCCTTTTTCTCCTGCGATTGCGTTTCCGGGATCACGATTACGGTACGGTAGCCGCGTGCGTTTCCCACCAGCGCGAGCCCGATTCCGGTGTTCCCCGCGGTGCCTTCCACTACCACGCCTCCGGGCCGAAGCTCGCCGCGCTTTTCCGCGTTGAGAATGATAAACAGCGCCGCCCGGTCCTTGACTGAACCGCCCGGATTCAAGAACTCGGCCTTGCCAAGAATGGTGCAGCCTGTTTCCTCTGAGACTTTGCGCAGTCTGATGAGCGGAGTATTTCCGACGGTGCCGGTGAACCCGTCGCGAATATCCATGCGACCTCCTGGTGAAACGTCGGTTCGGGAATGACTGCAGGTTTGCCCGTTCGGGCCAGCCGTGCTGCTTATTATGGCATTGGTAAGCGTGCCGGCTTAAGCCTCTTCTTTTCGACTCGGATTCGACTAGAAAAGTTGCCCGAGAATTTGATAATGCAGGCTCAGATCCGGCGGAATTTCCGCATCGCCTCGCTGAAGGAGAGGCCGGCGCGGATCTCCGCCTCGGCCTGCTTATCGTCCCGGAAACAGGCCTCGGCGAGCTCAGCGACCTCGGCGGATTTGGACGCGGGCACACAGACGACACCGGTGCCGTCGGCGACGATGATGTCCCCGGGTTCTACCCGCACGCCGTCAATCTCTACCGGCACGTCGATTGCCTCGATCTTGAGCCGCGTGCGTCCGGTGGTCGGCACCAGGTGACGGGCGAAGACCGGAAAGCCAAACGATTCGATCTCCTCCTGGTCGCGCACTCCGCCGTCGACGACGAGCCCGGCCACCCCCTTTTCCCTTGCAGCCAGAGATGCCATTCCGCCCCAGGTGGAGGCCTTGGCGCCACCGGCAGCAACCACGATGACGTCGCCACGCTCGGCGGCGTCGATCATCGCCCCGACGCGAAAGTCCCGTGACTGGAAGCTACCGTAATCACCCGCAAGCTCCCGTACCGTCACAGCGCGCCCGGCGAAACGGATACCCGGGTAAACAGGACGCAAAGCACACGTGGCGTGATCGTGGCGACCCACACCGTCCAGGGCGTTAGCAAGCGTACTTGTCGCGAACGCGCCCAGCTGCTTGATGACTTTGGGCGAAGCGGGGGCGCTCATCGCTTAAGCCCACTCTCGACTATTTCTTGAGGATTTGATTGCACTCGGCGATGCATTCGTTGCAGATCAATACCGAGGGACCCGCAATCAGACGCTCGACTTCCCCTTTCTCTCTGCCGCAAAAGGAGCAAAAGTCCCCATCTCCACTGGCTTCCATATCACCTCGCGCCTGAAGCCGCCTCATGGCTCGCTGTAATTGCGCAATCTTTTCCTGTTTATCTGCCATGAGCGGTCCTGGAACAATACGGAAATTGCCTGCTCGAGATGACCGGGAATGATACTACGATCGAAAACGAGAATCGGACGTCAATTCAGCGGGTCCTCCGCGTCCCCTCGAATTCTCTGGCTTTCCGGATAGATATGAATGGCCGGGACCTTACCGTTCCGCAAATCATTCTGGATCCGCTCCCAGTACTTCGTCGTCAGCAGATCACCGTGCCTGGCCAGAAAGCGTCGGCGAAGATCGCGATCGAAGATTCTAAGGCCGACTAGAATTTCCTCTGGCAGAAAAATGACGCCATCCTCGAAAACCCAGTCGGGAACGTCTTCCTCCCCATCGATCCGATCTTCATTGGTTCGGATCTTGACGTCCATGAAATCCTCTAGGGCATCGTAGTCATATAAGTGCACCTTGAGGTACTTGCTGACGCCGTAATTTCGCGCGTCGAGATCCTTGTTGAAGATGTTTGC
>JBFHVA010000017.1:0-27190 GCA_041589735.1 Gammaproteobacteria bacterium
GCGTTGCCGATGGCGTGCATGAGATGGGTCTTACCGAGCCCGACGCCGCCATAGATAAACAACGGGTTGTAGGCACTGCCCGGATTTTCTGATACCTGCATTGAGGCAGCCCGCGCCAGCTGGTTTGATTTGCCCTCGACAAAGGCTTCGAAAGTGAACCCGGGTCTGACGCCGGTTGCACGGCGTTGCGCAGCAGCGGCCTCCTGGGGGTGGGCAATACGGTAAAGCTCCGCCGCAGGCATTGCGGTGGGCGTGGCCTCAGCCGGCGGCGCCTGTCGGCTACCGACCTGGACGATGACGTCGGCGCGTTCGCAATTATTAACCCGTGAGAAAACTTCGGAGATCCGCCCGGCCAAATGTTCGTTAACCCAGTCGCGAACAAACTGATTAGGCGCAAGCAAACGCAAACACTCTCCGTCCTCGACGGCGTGCAGGGGACGAATCCAGGTATTGAACTGCTGTGGTGAAAGCTCTCCCTCGAGGCGGTCGAGACATTTTTTCCATAAAGTGGGAACCACTCAGCGGTCCTCCCTGTTACAACCGCGAGAGAGCATCGAAGGGCTGAAAGTGTATACCCCTCAAATGGACTGTGGAACCTCCTTAAAAGGGTGTAAAAGAACTTTTGTCACCGTGTCGTAACAATGCAAGTAATTGATTCGGCGAGATCACAATGCATCAATCGGAAAAAGAGCTGATTAAAATAAAGCTTGAACTGGGCGCTGGTCGGCGGCGCAAACTAGCCATCCTCGGAGTCGACCACGGTTTGACAGCCGAAAGGGTTAAGTCGTAGCATCCGCGCTTTTCTTCGGCCCCGCAATTGGGCAGGGCGGGCACGGCCGGACAACAGGGGCGTACCGATGAAAAGACCTTTTCAGCCAAGCAAGCTCAAGCGCAAGCGCCGCCATGGCTTTCGCGCGCGGATGGCAACACAGGCCGGAAGGCGGGTCATCAAGGCAAGGCGACGCAAGGGCAGGGCGAGCCTGAGCGCCTGATGCATTGGAACGCACTCGCGTCCGCGAATGCTTTGGTCGCGTGATGCGTTTGTCCCGGTCTAGGGACATCCAGCGTGTTTTTCAAAACGGCCTGAAAATTTCAAACGCCTACGTGACCATTCGGGCGCGTCGGCGTACCGTGCGAACATCTCGCCTTGCGCTTGCGGTCGCGAAGAAACATGTGGCCTCGGCGGTTCAACGAAATCGGATCAAGCGTATCGCCAGGGAGAGCTTCAGGCGAAACGCCCGGTTTTTGGCCGGCTTGGACGTAGTGGTGATCAGCCGTCCGGGTATTTCAGCTGCGGACAAGATCGCTCTGCGCGAAGCTCTGGAGGCCGACTGGGTCAGACTCCGGGACGATCCCCGCTTAGGGCTTAAGCCAAGGTCAAAGGGATCATGACTGCCAAATCAATTTTATATGTGCGTGATGGCAGCAGTGCCGACAATTGTCGATCGCGCCGGGCCGACTGAGACGGAGTAAGTCACCTTGCCTATTGAGCAAGTTCGCACCCTTCTGGTCATTGCGCTCGCGGTCGTCTCGCTGCTTATTTGGCAAGCTTGGCGACAGGATTACGGGCCCAAACCGGTGATACCTGCACCCGAGTCGCCGAGCATAAGTGGTGATGCTCCGGTGCCCGCGGAAGCGGCAGCACCTGACGTCCCTGACGCGATCACCGGCGACCAGCCGCCCGCCGCCGACACGCCCGAGGCAACGGCTGCCCCCAAGCCGGGTGAAGTGGTCAGCGTGCGCACGGATTTTTACCGAGCGCAAATCGATCTCGTCGGAGGCACCTTAAGCCGTGTAGACCTGGTCAAGTATCCGGTCTCGACCGACAAGCCGGATGTTCCGTTCACCTTGCTCAACAACAATCCACCGGGCGTGTTTCTCGCCCAATCCGGCCTGGTGGGCAGCGAAGGCTCTCCTAACCACCACCAGCGTTTCACAGCGCCCGCCGGCCATTACGTCCTCGAAGACGGGCAGGATAGTCTCGTGGTGCCGCTCAAGTGGGTGGGGTCCAACGGGATCAGCGTAATCAAGCGTTACGTCTTCCATCGAGATCGCTACAAGATCGACGTGTCCTTCGAGGTCACGAACAACTCTCAGAAACCGTGGCAGGGACGGATGTACGGACAGTTCCAGCGCGGCGTGGTGGAAGAAACGCGGGGCATTTTCCGCACCTACACCTACACCGGCGGCGTGGTTTCAACGCCCGAGAAGCCTTACGAGAAGATCGACTTCTCGGACATGACCAAGAGCAACCTCAACCTGGCCTCCCAGGGCGGCTGGATCGCCATGATTCAGCACTATTTCGCCGGCGCCTGGGTGCCCGACCAGAACGTCGACAGCCATTATTACAGCAAGGCGCTGGTGAACGAGCGCTACGTAATCGGCGTGCTGACCCCGCCAAAGGGTGTCCCGGCGGGCGGCCGGGAAACTTTTGAACTCGGTCTCTACGTAGGTCCCAAAGTACAGTCGCGGATGCAGGGCATCGCGCCCAACCTGGAGCGGACCGTGGATTACGGCTGGCTGTGGCTGATCGCGGAACCGCTTTTCTGGCTGCTGGACTGGATCCACGGATTTGTCGGCAACTGGGGCTGGTCGATCATTATTCTAACTTTGATGATCAAACTCGCCTTCTTCCATCTGTCCGCCACCAGCTACAAATCCATGGCGCGAATGCGCAAAGTGCAGCCTCGAATCGTTGCCATCCGGGAGCGTTACGGCAAGGACAAGCAGCGCATGAATCAGGCAATGATGGAGCTTTACAAAAAAGAGAAGATCAACCCGCTGGGGGGGTGCTTCCCCATTCTGGTCCAGATTCCGGTATTCATCGCGCTCTATTGGGTGCTGCTGGAAAGCGTCGAGCTTCGGCAGGCGTCATTCATTTTTTGGCTCGATGATTTGAGCGTCCACGATCCCTTTTTCGTGCTTCCCGTCCTGATGGGCGCGACCATGCTCATTCAACAGAAGCTCAATCCGCCGCCGCCGGACCCGATGCAGGCCAAGATCATGATGGCGCTGCCTTTCGTGTTCACTTTCTTCTTTCTTTTCTTTCCCTCGGGGCTCGTGCTTTACTGGTTCGTCAACAATCTTCTTTCCATTGCGCAGCAGTGGGTCATCACAAGGAAGATTGTTGGTCACGCCTGAGGAGGCGCCGCTCGGGATCCATGCTTGAACGGTCGCCTGAGGAGCATGCAAGGCGACGCCCTTGAAACGATAGCGGCCATTTCGACGCCCCCGGGACGCGGGGGCATCGGAATCGTCCGTGTCTCCGGTTCGGCCGCGCCGGACATCTCGCGTCGGATATGTGGCCGTTTACCCGAACCCCGTCTGGCACATCACGGCCTTTTTCGGGGCGCCGGCGGCGAGATCATCGATGAAGGCGTGGCGCTTTATTTTCCGGCACCAAAGTCTTTCACCGGGGAACATGTGCTTGAGCTCCACGGTCATGGCGGCGCCGTGGTCATGGACATGCTGCTCGCCAGCGTGCTTGAGGCCGGCGCCCGGCTCGCCAGGCCTGGGGAATTCTCCCAGCGCGCATTCTTAAACGACAAGATGGATCTTGCGCAGGCGGAAGCGGTGGCCGATCTTATCGACAGCGCTTCGCGAACGGCCGCTTTGAGCGCGCAGCGCACGCTTCAGGGGGAGTTCTCCCGGCGTATCAACCAGGTGGTCGACGCGTTGGCGGATCTTCGAGCCTACGTGGAAGGGGCCATTGATTTTCCAGAAGAGGAAATTGATTTTCTGGCCGACGGGGCGGTCGGCGAGCGCATTGAGAGCATTCTTGGCCAGCTGGAGCAGGTGCAGGCCGAGGCGGTGCAGGGCTGTCTATTAAGGGAAGGCATGACGGTGGTGATCGCCGGGGCGCCCAACGTTGGAAAGTCCAGCCTGTTGAACCGGCTTGCGGGGCGGGATTCCGCCATCGTTACCGAAGTCCCCGGAACCACCCGCGACGTGCTGCGGGAATTCATTCACCTGGACGGACTGCCTCTGAACGTGTTGGATACCGCGGGCTTGAGGACGACCGAGGACCGGGTAGAGCGCGAGGGTATTGCACGCGCCAAGGCCGAGATTTCGACCGCCGATGTGGTGCTCGCGATGGTCGACGACCGAGAGCAGAACGATAGCGAGGCGCGCGCATTATTTGACGAATTCAGCGGCGGTCGCGAATTCATGCTGGTGCGCAACAAGATCGACTTGAGCGGAAGCAGTCCGGGCGTTCGTGAAACACCCTTCGGACACGAAATCCTGATCTCTGCCAAGACCGGCGCAGGATTCGAGGATCTGGTGGCAGCGCTCAAGGCGGCGGTGGGCTATCGTCAAGCCGGGGAAGGCAGCTTCACCGCCCGCCGGCGCCATCTGGAGGCCATCCGCGCCGCGCTCGAGCACGGGCACGCCGCCGGGGCACAATGCAGCCAGCGGCCTTCCGGCGAGCTGATTGCCGAGGATCTTCGACAGATGCAAAGGTCACTGGGGGAAATCACTGGTACATTCACCAGCGACGATCTGCTGGCGCGCATTTTTTCTACATTCTGTATTGGTAAATGAGCCTGCTGCAGATCGGATTCACCGTGTGGTCCTCAAGTTCTCAAACTCCGCCATCGCGGCGCGGCCCGGGCCGCATCGCATGAGCCGATCCAGCGTCGGCAGCGACGCGCCTCTCAGCGCTTTTTTGCATCCCCGTTTCTGGATCGTATGGATGATGGCCGGTGTGCTTCGCTTGCTGGTGCAATTGCCTTATTCCGGGCGGGTGATCGTCGGCAATGCGCTGGGAGCCGCCTTCTATCGCCTGATGGCCCGGCGCAAACACGTTGCCAGGGTCAACCTTAAACTCTGTTTTCCGAAGATGAGCGATGAAAAGCGCGAGCGTCTGCTGAAGGCGCACTTTATCGCCCTGGGCGTCGCCTTCGTGGAAATGGGGGCCGCCTGGTGGCTGTCGGACCGGAGGCTCGAGGGGCTGGCCGAGGTTAAAGGTCTGGAGCATCTGCAGGCAGCGCTGGAACAAGGCAAGGGCGCCATTCTTTTGAGCGCCCACTTCGTGTTTCTTGAGATCGGATTACGGCTTTTTTCCCGTGTGATGCCCTGTTACATGATCTACCGACCCAACAGAAATCCCCTGCTGGATCGGATCATTCAGCGCGGCCGCACCCGCCATCCCGGGGAGATGATTTCCCGCGACGACGCCAGGAGCCTGCTTCGGGCGCTGAAGCAAAATCACCCGGTGTGGTATCCGCCCGACATGGATCACGGCCGGCGGAACAGCGTGTTCGCCGACTTCTTCGGCCAGCCCGCAGCAACCGTCAAAGCGACCGCGCGCTACGCCAAGATGAGCGGTGCCCCGGTGATTCCGTTTTATTTCTTTCGCAAGCGGGGCTTCCGAGGTTACCGAATCGTGCTGCTGCCGCCGCTCGAGAACTATCCCAGCGGCGATGAGCTTGAAGACGCCCGGCGCGTGAACGCGGTGCTTGAGTCCGAAATCCTCAAGCATCCCGAGCAGTACCTGTGGGCGCACCGGCGGTTTAAAACCCGGCCCGATGCACACGAGGATGTCTACCGAAGGTGAGGAGGAAATTCAGCGCCGATTTGCCTGCCGATCCCGGAATCCGCCGAATTCTCGTTATGCGCTGGAGCGCGATGGGAGACGTGGCGCTTGCGAGCTGCGCGTTTCAGGACATTCGTGAGGCCTTTCCCAATGCGGAAATTCATTTGAATACCCTCCCGCCCTGGGATGGCTTTTTTATTGAGGATCCACGCTTTACGAAGATCATCTCCTTTGACCTGAGGAAGAGGTTACGGGGTATTCCCGGTATGCTCCGCTGGGTTAAGGAAATCAGACGCGGTGGCTACGATGCATTAATTGACCTTCAGTCCAATGATCGGTCGCGCATTTTGATGTCTATGTTGTGGCTCAGCGGCCGGCAACCCCGATACCGGGTCGGAAACCACCGCCGCTTCCCCTACAACATTGCACCGCCTTCGCAGCCCCCACCGATACACGCGCTGGACTACTCCCGAGCGACGCTGCGCGCGGCCGGGATCCCAACCGTGACAAAGACACCCGTGTTGCACTCACCTGCTCACAATCGTAACAAGACCTCGAGCTTATTGAAGCAAAACGGATTGAGTGCGGGCGCCTACGGGATTTTTCTGCCCGGCTGCCAGGCAGCCGGGTACCTGAAGCGATGGGGCGCGCGGCGCTTTATCGCCCTCGCCCTAGCACTGAAACAGCGGCGAGTGGAGCGTGTGTTGCTTATCGGCGCTGAGGAGGACGCGGAAGAATGCCAGAAAATAGAGCGGGCAGTTGACGGCATAGCAGTCAATCTGTGCGGGCAGACTGAGCTTCTGGATATCTTGCCCCTGGCCGAAGGCGCGCGCTTTATCGTTGCCAACGATACCGGCACCGCCCATGTGGCCTCTGCGGCGGGCCGGCCCATGGTAGTGGTGTGCGGGCCGACGGATCCCCGCCGCGTCAAGCCGGCTGGCGAGAAGGTGGTAGCACTGCAGGCCGATATTTATTGCATTAACTGTTACCGCAAACACTGCAGCCACCATTCCTGCATGATGCTGGTCACGCCGGAGCAGGTGCTGGATCAATTGAGCGAGCTGGGTGCCTTTGGCTAAGGCTCGGCCTGGTGAGCCGCCGAGCGTCTTCAGACGCGGGCATTTCGATCCGGCGGCTGGCCGAGATCTTCAGTGACATCTTGCCGCGCCCTGCGGTCGTGCTCGTACAGCTTGGCGTAGCGCAGGAAGGCGTAAAAGCTCATTACTACCGAAGCAATGAATCCCGCCCAGCCGTCCAGGAAGGCGCGCTTAAGCACATAGCTGCGGAAGAAAATCCAGGGAGGATAGATGATCAAGATTAGAGGGTAGGCTCTCCGGCCGTGGGCGAGCTTGTCGGCAACCAGACCCGTGGAGTAGGCGTTGATCTTGTCGACCTTTTCGTGAATGTCTCGCTCACCGAAATGGAAAAAAGGCTGGGTCAATCGCTCGACTTTGCCTTCCACTTTCGGCGCAGCGTGGATCGGCGTGTCCGAGACGCGTCCGCGACGCTTGTCGAAGAGGCGCAGGTGATAGTTAAGGCGCACGCCGGGGTGATTCATCCGCCAGAAGACCTGCTCGCGTCGAGGCAGCGCGTAGCCGGCGGCGCGCGGCTCGGTCTCGAGGAGTGACTGGATCTCCTTTTGAAGATCTGGCGACAGCATTTCGTCGGCGTCGAGAAGCAGTACCCAATCATTTGATGTCTGCTCCAGCGCCATCTGCTTCTGCTTTCCGTAGCCGAGGAACTCGTGCTGTTGGATCTTGCAGCCATAACGGCGAGCGATGTCCAGGCTGTTATCATTGCTGAAGGAGTCGAGCACCACGATCTCGTCGGCCCAGGCCACGCTCGAGAGGCACTTATCCAACGTGTCAGCGTTGTTATAGGTGGTGATGAATACAGACAGCTTTTCCATCTAAATCTGTGCGCCTGAAGGCAAGCCAAAACTCTTGCTTCGCTATAATAGCGAAACCCCATTTGTCTGGCTCTTGCTGGTGTCCGACCGATAGTGAGCCTATGGTGTCCGGCGGAGTCCGCCCGGCTCGCCGCTTCGTCGCAGTCTCTTAATGGGGGTGGGTGAGATGAATTAGAAGGCTACCGCCGGTGGTTCTACGCCGAACGAAGCGCCGCGGCGCTGAAGGTAGCGCTCGCGGCGGTAGTCTCCGGGGCGGTTTCGACCTAACCAGCGAGGCCTTATTTCTCGGCAAGACGCGTCACGGCGCGGTCAGGAATGTCGATCAGGTGGTCGAGGAGCGTGCGGGCGCGGTGGAAATAAGTATGTTCGGCGCGCACGCGCCGGGCAGCAGACAAGGCGAGCGACCTCGCCAGTGGAGCGTCCGCTTCCAGTCGCGTCATCTGCTCGATTAGTTCCTGCGGGGTCTCGAAAGTCAGCAGATCTTCTCCCGGAGAAAACAGCGCCTCCAGCCCGGGAAGACGTTCCACGATCTGGGCAATTCGGTAACCGGCGCACTCATAGGTGCGCATGTTGGTACCGCCTTTCACCACCCTGGCGTGTATGTTGATCGAGGCCAGATGCCGCGAGTAAATGTCACCCATTCGCTCGATGGCGACCGAAGGCAGGAAGCGACCCGGGAACCGCCAGCAAAGCGCATGCAGCGGAAAATAATTTCCGTATATTCGAACCCCCTTTCCCGATCGGCAGAGTTCGCGCAGATAGGGATTCCTCTTGGGATCGCGGTTGCCGATGAAGCAAAACCCTCGGCCGTTTTCGGCTCGCGTGCCGGGGTGGTGTACCGAGGGAAGGCACGCAAAGCCCAGTACTCCGTAAAAGCGCTGCGAGAGGGCGCCGGCAACCTCGTCGCGATATCCGGGATCGCTGATGTATATACGGGCGTAAGGAAGCGTCCGTTCAAAAAGCGCGCGCGGGTCGTCTGTAACCCAGAGCACGTACTGGTCACGCCGCTCGAGCTGTTCGAACTCCGGCAGGTGATTAACGAATATCGCTGCGTCGCAGCTCGAATCGGCCACCCGTCGAGTGAGCCGCCTTCGCCAGGCCGCGCGGTCTCGTCGATAGGCGATCTTCTCCGTTAACGTCTGCGGGTAGGTAGGCAGCCACTCCACCGAGCCCGGCGCGAGCCCATCAAGCGCCGACTGAAGATACGAGGCCAACCCTCCGCGCCACGGTTTGGCGACCAGCAGGATTTTCACGGCTCGACGGGTTCGCGAACCGGCGTGTCTGCCTCCGGGCGCCTTTGCCGATGGGCATAAATCAGGCCGAGAAAGAAACAGTGGGTGCCGAAGAATCTATAGCTTGCAAACTTGAGATCGAACTGGTCCATGACAAGGAACGCGAGCAGTCCGAACAGCCCGGAATAAAAAAGTGCGGCGCGGTCGAAGCGGAAGCTCAAGTAATGCTTCGCCAGGCGGTAAAAGACATAGAGCATGAACGCCAGCCCGACCAGTCCGCTGGAGACGAAAAATTCGAGAAACAGATTATGCGCGGTTTGAAATGGCGCGTTGACACTGGGTAGCAATTCCTTCGTATAGTTGATGCCGTAGCCGAGCCAGGGATTGCTTCTGAGCGTCTCTTCGAACAGCGCTTTCCAGATGACGTCACGTAGATTGAGCTCGAGCCCCTTCGTGTTCAGAAAATAAAGAGCGCCCAGCAGCGCGGTGGCCACCAGCACAAGCAATCCGATCCTGCTTCGCGCGCTCAGCCTCTTGATGCCAAACACCAGCCCCCCGGCGGCGACGGCGCATCCGAGCCAGGCGGCGCGGGAGTTGGTCAGAGCCAGAAGATACAACCCCGCCAGCAGCCCGACACCGCAAAGTAGAAAGTCGAAGGCATTTCTTTCAGTCGGGCGCAAATTAGGTAATGACAGGCTTACAAGAAAAACCAGCGTTACCGCCACGTTGTTCGGATTGACGTAGAAGCCGAAGAAGCCGTCTCGGGGATAAAGGAACTGCGCCAGAATCAGGCCGGCAACCGACATTTTCAGCAGAATCGTGACGTCTATCCTTTGTACATATCGCGCCAGCAGCAAACCGACCGGGAAGAACACCAAGCCGCGCAGTATGTCGTAGCTTCCTTTCAATGCTCGCGCAACGTCGGCGGACAGCGCGCTGAAAGCGATCAGATAAATCACGAACAGAATGAGAATGCGCTTCAGCTCGGCGTCCACCTCGATGTGTTTCCATTCCAAGGCGAGCACCAGGATCGCGGCAAACAGCGATATCGACTCGCCGGCGATCGGCGTGTGCATGCCAAAAACCGGGACCAGCAGCATTATCGTGTAAAGCTGGTAGCGGTAGTCGTCGAGCACGCTCAGCACGTCAACCCGACCCTGACTGGTTTGGGGCGAATCGCTCATAAAGCCGGAGTGTGCTGTCGAGCATGCGACTCAAAGGGAAAGCGTTGGGGCGATTCGCCCGCAGCCCCTCGGTGTGAATGTGTTCTATAGCGTCTGCAGCGGCGCGCACATCACCGATCGGCACCGCGCCCTGAGGAAACATCGCGCCCAGAATCTCGCCAACCCCCCCGTGATCATAGCCTACCGCCGGAACGCCGAGCGCGAGCGCCTCGTTGACGGTGCGGCCGAAGGATTCGGGCTTGCGCGACAAAGAGACGACGGCACCGGAAACGGCAAATATTTCCCGCAGGTCATTTCTACTTCCGGTGAATGTAATCGGGATTTGCCGTTCTTCCACAGCCGCTTTGAGATCGGCCTCGTAGCGGCTGCGCCCGTGGCTACCGCCCACTACCAATCCGTGCACGGGCACACCGCGGTCGACCAGCGTGGTGATGAGCTCGAGAAAGTCTTCGTGACCCTTGAGGCGCGACAGCCGACCCGCCAGCGTAACGATGAAACGATCTACGGTTTGAGGAAGATCGTTGAAGAAGCGTGCGATCCACTCCCGCGGGGGCCTGAAATCGGGATGAAAAACCGTGTCATCGACGCCGCGATGAATAACCTCGACCCGTCCCGGATCGAGTCTAGGATAGTTGTCGCGGAGATAAGCGCGCACCGCCTCGGACACGGCGATCACGCGTTCGCCGCGGGTCATGATCGCACTGTAAGCGTTGACCGAGTAAAGACCGTGGACGGTGGTGACGAAGCGCGGCCGCTTATTCTTGGCCATGGCACGCCAGGCGAAGTAGGCAATCCACGCCGGAAACCGGGAGCGGGCGTGAAGAATGTCGACCTGCCGTTCTTCGAGCAGCTCTTTGAGCGCCGGCACGTATCTCAAGGTGAGCGGCGACTTTGCGCCCACAGGCATTTCGACGTGCTCGCCCCCGAGAGCCGTCAGTTCGTCCACCATGCGGCCGCCGGCGCAAACGACCAGGGCCCGGTGGCCCCGTTGTACCAGGGCGCCCGCGATCTCCAGCGTGCCGCGCTCGACGCCGCCTTCTTCCAACGCGGGAAGAATTTGCGCTACACAAAGCGGTCGCCCCGATGCTTCTTCCGTCATCGGGAGCGTCCGAGATCGGGCCAGCGATCGAGAATGAGCCTGGCGCAGCGTTCGGCCTCGTTCAAGGGTGCCTCCGGTTTTGCCAGCGTCTTGCCGTCGACCCACTGGTCGTAGCGCGTTACCCAATGCTCATGGACCAGCTGCTCAACGCCGTACGAAACGCGGCCGGGACGGAACGAGTCGAGGGTCAGCAGCCCCACCGCAGCGCCGCTGCTCAATGCTTCGTACACCATGGAAGCGCTGTCTTCGGTCACCCACACGCGGGACGCCCGACCGAGCCTTTCGGCAAGCCAGTCGGGGGAAGTGTTCTGCAACGGAATCAGCTCGAAGTTCGGCGCCTTGATCCCTCTGAGAGCATCGGTGATCTGGGAAGTCGTTCTGCGCGAGGTGGTTGCTGTCCAGAATATTTCTGATTCACGTTCCAGCACCCTCTCGACCTGAGCAAGCACCTTACGTTCATCGAAGCCAAAGTGCGTCGAGGGGCCGCCGATCAGTATCAGCCCCGAGGCATCATCCTTAGCGGCGTGCGGCCGCACGCGGTTCAACGCTCCGCGGGTGAGTGCCACGTTGGCTCCGGCGCCAGGCCTGTCATGCTGCGGGATCAGGCAGAAATCGAACAACCGCCCGGGAAGCGTCGGCGACATCAGCACCACCACCCGCCCGCCCCGCGCGCGTCGCGCGGCGAGCATACTCAAATGATTACCGTGACCGGCGCCGAGAATGAGATCCGGGTTCGGGTAGGCGTCGTAGGCCGGCACCCTGCCCGTGGTCAGTGAGATCAGCGCCGCCAGTGAGCTGAGCGGCGCGATTGAATGGATTTCGCAACGAGCCTCCCTCGCCAGCGCTTCGGCCAGGCCGAGGCTCTGGTTGTCGTGACCCGCCTTTCCGTCGCTGAGTCGCCAGATTACGATGCGCCCGGGCTCAACTTCAGGATTTGTGCCCCGGGCCGGCCCGCCTTCAGGCATTTATTTTGCGCCCGCGGCTGTAAGCGGCTCGGACTGTCGCGCGAACTGGATGTGATAGAGCCCGGCGTAGAGATTGTTGACCTTGAGCAGCTTCTCGTGGGTGCCGCTTTCCACGATGCGCCCTCCGCTCATCACCATGATCCGATCGGCCCATTCGATTGTAGATAGACGATGGGCAATGACGATAGTGGTGCGCCCCCGTCGCAACATCTCGAGTGCCTCTTGGATGTGTCGCTCCGACTCGCTGTCCAATGAGGAGGTGGCTTCGTCCAGAATCAGCACCGGCGCGTCTTTGAGAAACGCTCGGGCGATAGCGATTCGCTGGCGCTGTCCTCCGGAGAGACCCACGCCGCGCTGGCCGAGCACAGTGTCGAATCCACGCGGCAGCTTGTCGATGAACTCCCGGGCGTGAGCCGCTTCCGCCGCTTTAACCACCGCGGAGTCGTCGGCATCGGCGAGCGCGCCGTAAGCGATATTGTTCCGCACTGTATCGTTGAAAATCACCACGTCCTGACTGACCAGGCCAATTTGCCTTCTCAGTGACGCCAGCGTAAGCGTCTTGGTGTCGAATCCGTCAAGAAGAATCTGTCCGGAATCCGGCACGTAAAAGCGCGGGATCAAATTCACGAGTGTGGATTTGCCGCCGCCCGAAGGACCCACCAGCGCAATGGTTTCGCCCGGCTCGATGACGAAGCTTAAGCGCTCCACCCCGCCATCTGTACCTTTTTCGTAGGCGAAGGACACGTCCTTGAATTCCAGATGTCCTTTGCAGCGGTTCAGTGTTCGTGTGCCTTCGTCGGCCTCTGCGGGCTCATCGATCATGCCGAAGACGCTGTCGGCTGCGGCCAACCCCCTTTGCAGCGGTCCGTTTACGCTGGTCAATCGTTTGAGCGGCGAAAAAAGCATCGCCATGGCGGCGAAGAAGCTCATGAAGGTGCCCGGGGAAATCTCGCCCTCGACGAACTGCCGTCCGGCAATATAAAGGAGCACCGCCAGGGCGACCGCGGTCACGAACTGAGCAATAGGCGCCACCGCGTGGGCGGCGGAAGCGAACTTCACCTGAACCTGGCGCGCGCGGTTGACGCCGCTTGTGAAGCGTTCGCGTTCCTGCTCCTGTCCGCCGAAGGTGCGAACAATCCGCTGTCCGGTGATGGTCTCGTCCAGGACGTGGGTCACTTCGCCCATGGAAGTCTGCAGATTCTTGCTCATCTTTCTCAGTCGGCTGCTGAAGTAGCGAACGATGGCGACCACGAACGGTGCGGCGATCAGAAATACGAGCGTCAGCTTCCAGTTGAGATAGATCATCCACGCCAGCAGCCCGATGATGGCAAGCGAGTCGCGTACGAGCACCGTGAGCACGCTGGTTCCCGCTTCCGCCACCTGTCCCGCGTCGAAGGTGACCTTGGAGATCAGGCTGCCCGTTGTGGTGCGGTCGAAATATCGGGCGGGAAGACAGGTGAGCTTGTCGAATACGGCAACGCGGAGATCCATGACCAGCCGATGTCCCACCCAGGCGAGGCAGACGGAGCTGGTAAAGGCCGAGACGCCGCGTACGAAAAACAGCCCCACCAACACCAGCGCCATGGTGCCGAGTGTGTCGACGTTCTTGTCGACAAAGGTTCCATCCAGCGTGGGTTTCAGGATGGCCGCGATCGCGGGCTCGGTCAGGGCGAGCACCACCATGGACAATATCGAGAGGGCGAAAATACGCCAGTACGGGGCAACGTGGCCGAGAAGTCGGCGGTAAAGAGTTCGGCTGTCGCGCTCCATAGGTCCGCTCAGATCAGATTGGCTCCGCGCGCGATCTTGAGAATCGCTGCGCGTCAGACTCCCGTTAAATAATAGTCCGCGCCGCAGTAAGGGCACTTTGCCTGACCGGTTTTTTCTATGGGGAGGTAAACCCGCGGATGCGAATTCCAGAGGTACATGCCCGGCATGGGACAGCTCAACGGCAGGTCGGACCGACCGACCTCGTAGCGATTCTTGGCGTTGGGCTCAATCAGGCCCGGCTTTCCGGCGGTACGGGACTTCACGTTCAGCGCGTAATTCGAATCAGGTTCGGGGTCAAGGGACTAGTGTAAGCCATTCGGCATGGGCGTTTCGTCGCCCCTGTACCTGGTCAAAATACGTCTTCTGCAGCTTTTCCGTAATCGGCCCGCGCTTTCCGTCCCCGATGATCCTGTTATCCAGCTCTCTGATTGGAGTGACCTCGGCCGCCGTGCCGGTAAAGAAAGCCTCGTCGGCTGAATACACCTCGTCTCGGGTGAGCCGCTTTTCTCTCACCGGTATGTCCAGCTCTTGCGCCAGCACCATCACGGTCTCACGAGTGATGCCGGCAAGTGCCGAGGTGAGCTCGGGGGTATAGATGACTCCTCTGCTCACCATGAAAAAATTCTCTCCGCTGCCTTCGGCGACGTAGCCCTCGGTGTCCAGCAGCAGCGCCTCGTCGTAGCCGCAGGCAAGCGCCTCCTGCAGGGCGAGAATGGAATTGATGTATTGACCGTTGGCCTTTGCCTTGGTCATGGCCGCGTTGACGTGATGGCGGGTGAAAGAGGACGTGCGGATGCGGATCCCGCGCTCGAGATTTTCGGCGCCAAGATAAGCGCCCCATTCCCAGCTGGCGATCGCCACGTGTACCGAAAGATTGTCGGCGTGCAGTCCCAGCCCCTCGGCCCCGTAATACACCACCGGGCGGATATAGGCCGACTTGAGTTTGTTCTTTGTAACGATCTCCTGCTGCACCTCGTTCAAGGTGTCCTTATCGTAGGGGATCTGCATGCCGACGATGTGGGCCGAGCGGTAGAGCCGATCGGTGTGTTCTTTGAGTCTGAAGATGGCGGTGCCCTTGTCGGTGCTGTACGCGCGTAAGCCCTCGAACACGCCAAGCCCGTAGTGCAGCGTATGCGTGAGCACGTGCACCTTGGCATCGCGCCAGGGCACATACTCCCCGTCCATCCAGATGACCCCCTCGCGGTCATCCATTCCCATGGTCGTGATCTCCCAGTTAAAGCTGAACGTGGCGCCTGGAGGGGACGCCGCCTTATTCCTCCATCATCGTCTGCCAGATACGGATTACGCCTTTCCGGTAGTCCCGGAGCTCGTTCTCATCAAGGACGCTTTCCTGCTCCTGGAGCGCCGTCTCGTGAACCCTGCTGCGGAATGCCCGATAGGCGTCCATCAACAGTCGGACATCATCTCCGGGCATGAGACCGGCTGCGTCGAATCCTTCCAGCAGCCTGATATTGTCCGTGTAATCAAGATGTTCGCCGAGCTTTGAGGCCCAGCAAAGGGCCGCATATTGCACCATAAATTCGATATCGGCGATACCTCCGGTGTCTTGCTTGAGATCAAATTTGCCGGGGGTTTTTGAGCCCAGCTCGCGGCGCATTCGCTCGCGCATTTCCTTCACCTCGGTCTTGAGCTTTTCCGGGTCCCTTTCAAGCAGAAGGATGCGCCGGCGCAACTCGGTGAACGCCTGGCACAGGGATCCGTCGCCGGCGATGGCGCGTGCGCGCACCAGCGCCTGATGCTCCCAGGTCCACGCCTTTTCCTTGAGGTAGGTTTCGAACGCGTCGATGGCGTTGACGAGGATCCCCTTGGAGCCGTCCGGTCTCAATCTGGAATCAATCTCGTAAAGCGTACCGTCGGCGGTCATGGCGCTCAGAAAATGAATAGTCCGTTGGGCCAGGCGGCCGAAAAAAACGCCGTTGTTCACCGATCGCGTTCCGTCGGTATGGCCTTTGCCGCCCCCCTTGCCGTGAATGAACACCAGATCCAGATCCGAGCCGTAGCCGAGTTCGAGGCCGCCCAACTTGCCGTAGGCAATGACCGCGAACGGCACGACACTATTCGCGTCATCGGCAACGGCCAACGGTTCGCCGTAACGGTTGACAACATCGCGTCTCGCGATCGCCAGGGCTTTGCGTACCGTGGTCTCTGCTATTTCCGTCAGATAGTCGCTCACCACCATCAGGGGAATGGCATTTGCCACATCCGCGGCGGCGACTCGCAGTACGTTGGTGTGCTTGAACTGGCGAAGGCACGCCATCTCTTGCTCAGTATCTCCCGGCGGAACGGCGGCCAAGCGCTCCGCAAGCTCGGATTCCAGCGCGTCTCGCTTCAGCGGCGCGTAGAGCGTTCTAGCGTCCAGCAGCTCATCGAACAAAAGCGGATGCCGTCCCAGCTGCCGGCTGATTCGCGGACTCGCGGCGCAAAGCCGTACCAACTGTGACAGCGCCAGGGGTCGCTCAGCGAGCAACGCCAAATAGGCGCTGCGGCGTGCCACCGGCTCGAGCGCCTCGAGGATGCGTCCCAGGGTCTCCACGGGATTGCTTTGTCCCGCCACCGCGCGCAGCAAATCGGGAAACAGGCGGCGCAAGCGGTTTCTGCCCGGCGTGTCGAGCATGCGCACGCTGTAGCTGCTGCGGAATTTCTTGATCGACTCGTAGGCCGGTTCTGCATTCGTAAAGCCCGCCGACTGGAGAATTTCCGACGCCGCTTCGTCATCCAGGCGCTCACCCAGCAAGGCCAGCAGGTTCTCCCGATCCTCGTTTCCTTGGTCGCCGTCGTTTTCGGAACCCAGGACCTGCTCGAACTGGGCCTGGACGTTCGCGCGGTGGCGCGCGAGCACGGCCGCGTATGACGGCCAGTCCGGATATCCCATTCCTGCGGCCAGTATTGTGCGCTCAAACTTGTCGTGCGGAAGCACGTGGCGCTGGCGATCTCTGACTTGCTGCAGCCTGTGCTCGGAGGTTCTCAAGAACCGGTAGGCGGACATCAGTCCATCGACTGAATAGGTCGGCAGCAGTCCACGCTGGCCCAGAATTTTGAGCACCCGAAGAATGCGCCGGTCGCGAAGCTCCGGGATCCGCCCGCCGCGCACCATTTGAAAAGCCTGCCCGGTAAACTCGATCTCCCTTATGCCGCCGGGACCGAGCTTGAGGTCGTCATCCAGGCCTTTGCGCGCCACCTCCTTGGTGATCATCATTTTCATGTCGCGCATGGACTCGAGCGAACCGAAATCCAGATAGCGGCGGTAAACGAACGGCCTCAGCCTTTCCAGGAGCGCGTCGGCCGCTTCGCTGTCTCCGGCGACGCACCGCGCTCTGATGAGCGCGTACCGCTCCCAGTCACGACCATGGACCTGATAGTAGTCCTCCAGGGCGTTGAAGCTCATCACAAGCGGACCGCTGGTGCCGAAGGGACGAAGGCGCATGTCCACCCGGAACACGAAGCCTTCGGCGGTGCGCTCGCCGAGCACTTTGATCAGCTGTCTCGCCAAGCGCTGAAAGTATTCATCGTTGGAAAGCGCGCGCCGCTTGCCGCGGGTTTCGCCCGCTTCGGGGAAGGCAAAAATCAGATCGATGTCGGAGGAAAAGTTGAGCTCACCGGCGCCGAGTTTACCAAGAGCGAATACGGCCAGTGCCTGTGGCTCATCTTTCGCGTTCTCGGGCGTTCCGATCTCCGCACACTGCCGCTGGTGCAGACGCTCCAGCGCGCACTGGATAGCGGCTTCGGCGAAAGCCGAGGCGTCGCCCACCGCCTCATCGAGATCGGCAAGCCCGCCAATGTCTCTCCAGGCGATGCGCGCCCACTCCTGTCGCCGCAATCGTCGCAGAGCGGACATGAGCGCGGCCTGTTCGTCAGCCTTGTCCAGACCACGATTGATGACGTTGCGGTAGTGCTCCACCGCGTCAAAATCCCCGCCGCCGTGGGCACGCGCCAGGGCCCCGGAGTCGAGCATTGACTTGAGGACGGCGGGCGATTGCTGGAAAAAGTCGGAAACAAAATCACTGCAGGCGAACACCCGCCTGGCGTCTCCAGGCCAAAGACCGGTCTCGGGAAGATCTATACCGCTCGCTTTGGCGCTCTCGAAGCAGTCCAGAATGCGAGCGTCTGCGAGGCGCGCAAGCTCATCCGGCAGCGCAATCTCGTTTGACGTTCTCGCTTGCGACATACCCCGCCAGTGTAACGTACCTGTGCGACCGCATCGGGCAAAAAAAACCCCGCCGCAAACGCGGCGGGGCTTTTGACTTCCAGGCCTTTTCGAGGAGAAGACCTCCTCGGGGCCCCTTGGGAAGCAGACGGCACTCGTCCCTGTGCCGCGGAAACTCCCGATGTTTCAGAATTTCCTTACATCATGTCCATTCCGCCCATGCCGCCGCCCGGCGGATGAGCGTGCTCTTCCTTCTTGGGCTTCTCGGCCACCGAAGCCTCGGTGGTGATCATCAGCCCGGCGATTGAGGCCGCGTTCTGCAGCGCGCAGCGCACCACCTTGGTCGGGTCGAGGATGCCCATCTTTACCAGGTCGCCAAACTCTTCCGTGGCGGCGTTGAAGCCAAAGCTGCCTTTGCCGTCTCTGACCTTGTTGAGGACGACGGAAGGCTCGGCACCGGCGTTCTCGACTATCTGGCGAAGCGGCTCTTCCATCGCGCGCCGCGCGATGATGATGCCGTGGTCCTGGTCTTCATTCTCGCCTTTCAGGTTGGAGACCTTGTCCAGCGCTCTGACCAGGGCGACACCGCCGCCAGGAACGACGCCTTCCTCTACCGCGGCGCGGGTGGCGTGAAGCGCATCCTCGACGCGGGCCTTTTTCTCCTTCATCTCGACCTCGGTCGCCGCGCCGACTTTGATCAGGGCAACGCCGCCGGCGAGCTTGGCCACTCGCTCCTGCAGCTTCTCGCGATCGTAGTCGGAGGTGGTTTCCTCGATCTGCTGACGGATCTGGTTGACCCGGGCCTCAATGTCCTTCTTCTTGCCGGCGCCATCGATGATGGTGGTGTTCTCCTTGGTGATCACCACCCGCTTGGCGGTGCCGAGGTCATCCAGGGTCGCTTTCTCGAGCGTCAGTCCGACCTCTTCGGAGATTACGTTGCCGCCGGTGAGAATGGCCATGTCCTGAAGCATGGCCTTGCGCCGATCGCCGAATCCGGGGGCCTTGACTGCCGCGACCTTGACGATTCCGCGGATGGTGTTGACCACCAGCGTCGCCAGCGCTTCGCCTTCCACGTCCTCGGAGATCAGCACCAGCGACTTGCCGGCCTTGGCAACGCCCTCGAGCACCGGAAGCAGATCACGAATGTTCGAGACCTTCTTGTCATGGAGGAGAATATAGGGCTCCTCAAGCTCGGCACTCATGTTGTCCTGGTTGTTGATGAAGTAGGGAGAAATATAGCCGCGGTCGAACTGCATGCCTTCCACGACCTCGAGCTCGTTCTCGAGACTCTGACCCTCTTCCACTGTAATGACGCCTTCCTTGCCCACCTTGGTCATGGCCTCGGCGATGATCTCGCCGATGGAGCTGTCGGAGTTCGCCGAAATCGTGCCGACCTGGGCGATGGCGGTGTCGTCTTTGATGGGCTTGGAAATTTCCTTGAGTCCGTCGACCGCTGCGATCACGGCCTTGTCGATGCCGCGCTTCAGATCCATCGGGTTCATGCCCGCGGCCACGGCTTTCAGGCCTTCCTTCATCATCGAAGATGCCAATACGGTCGCCGTGGTAGTGCCGTCACCGGCCACGTCAGAAGTCTTGGAGGCCACCTCCTTGACCATCTGCGCGCCCATATTCTCGAACTTGTCCTCAAGCTCGATCTCCTTGGCGACGGATACACCGTCCTTGGTGACGGTGGGGGCGCCGAAGCTTTTCTCCAGCACCACGTTTCGGCCCTTGGGGCCCAAGGTGACTTTCACGGCGTTGGCCAGGATGTTCACGCCCTTGGCCATGCGGTCCCGTGAGTCGCCACCGAAGCGTACTTCTTTCGCGCTCATCTATCTTGCTCCTGTAACTTTTAAAGTCTTTGAAATTGTTTGCGTCACGTTATGCGTCAGACCAACGGCCGATCACTTCTCGATGATCGCCATGATGTCTTCTTCGCGCATGACCAGCAGATCCTCGCCTTCGACCTTGACCTCTGTGCCCGAGTACTTGCCGAACAGAACGTGGTCGCCGACTTTGACGTCGAGCGGACGGACCTGACCGTCTTCGAGGATCTTTCCCTTGCCGACAGCGGTTACCTCACCTCGGATGGGCTTCTCGGCGGCGCTGTCGGGGATGACGATCCCGCCCGGCGTGGTGCGCTCCTCCTCCTTTCGGCGGACGATCACGCGGTCATGAAGCGGACGGATTTTGAGCTTGCTTTTGCCCATGGACGTAGTCTCCTGATAATCGAAACTGGTTTGTAAACCCACCCCGCGGCCGTGAACCACGCCCGCGCGGTCATGTTGTTAGTTGGCAATTCGCTGAAAGAGGTCGTCCTGACCCAATTCAACGGGCCGCCGACGCTCGAGGCCTTCGGCGGACGCCGTCTTTCCAAGCACAGCCGCGTTTAGAAAGACGCCGGCTCCTCCATGAACCGGAAACAAACCTTCGCACGGCGAAGGCCTGTTAGCGCTCTCCAAAAGTGAGTGCTAATAATATGGTCGGAATTGGCAAAGTCAAGAGATCCCAGGCACGGGGCGCGGGCGTACCGACGATGCTGCCGCGAACCAGTGGGCCTATCGTAATTTATTGTTATTTTTGAAATTATTGTCTTCGCGGCGGAATTCCCCCTCGATCACGTCGGGATCACGAGGGGGCCCGGATCGCCCACCGGCCACAATCAGTCGTTCAAGCAGATACTCGGTGATCAGGAAGCGCCGTAACGGGGGACACAGGCAGGCAAAGCCGATGGCATCGGTAATGAAACCCGGGGTCAGCAGCAGGGCCCCGGCCACCAGCAGGAAGGCGCCCTCCACCAGGGCTAGGGCCGGGACCTCGCCCCGGTCCAGGCTGTGGCGGATCTGCGCCAGCGTGGAAAAGCCTTGAACCCTCACCAGGGCGGCGCCGATGACCGCGGTCAGCACCACCGCTCCCACGGTGGGTAATGCGCCGATAAGGGAGCCTACCTCGAGCAGCAGATAGATCTCCGCCAGGGGCACCGTGAGGAAGAGCAGGAACAACCAATGGATCAACGACATGGAAAGCCACCATAATTAGGAGCAGGAAGGCACAGGCTTGCGGTTCTCATCGCCGCCGGCGCTTCGTTCAACCCCGGTGAAATCCGAACAAGACCAGCGCGCGAGTCAAGCGGCCAGAACAATGAAGGATGCGACGCCTTATCGAATCGTTCTTTGTACCTGTCCTGATATGGGGACGGCCGAGGACTTAGCCAAGCGCCTGGTATCGTCCCGGCTCGCCGCCTGCGTCAACATATTGCCAGGGCTGACCTCGGTCTACGAATGGAAAGGGGAGGTCGAACGTGACTCGGAGCTATTGCTGCTGGCGAAAACCACCGAAGCTCGCTATCCGGCTCTGGAAAACGCTTTGCGCCAAGCCCACCCGTATGAACTTCCTGAGATTGTCTGCGTTCCAATTGTGGCGGGCTTAAGCGGATATCTCGAATGGATAGAAGTCAGCGTTTCTCCCTCTACCTGAAGATCGCTTTCGGCGCCCTCCTCGCCATGACTGGCGTCGGCGCGCGCGCCCAGGTGAGTGGATTGGATTTGCTGCCTCTTTCCGAGGCTTTTCGCCTGGAGGTGTCCCGGCCCAATGCCGAGCAGGTTCGAATCAGCTGGACCATCGCCGAGGGCTATTACCTTTATCGTCAACGTCTTGGCTTCGATCCGGCTCCGGCGAAAGTCAGGGAAGGGTTCATTCTGCCGCCCGGAATCGTCAAGCAGGATCCGTTCTTCGGTGAGACCGAAATCTATCGTCATTACATCGAATTCGAGCTTCCGCTTCAGGAAAGCGCCGCCACCCTTGGCCGGATCAGCCTTAGGATCGTGAGCCAAGGCTGCGCCGACATCGGCGTTTGCTTTCCTCCGGAGGCGCGACACGTCGAGCTCGCCGTCGGCGAAACCGCCATCCCCGAGGCCAGTGATCCATTCGCGCCCATCGGTGCGGCGCCGCCCGCCGATTTGTTATTCCCCTCCTCTCCGAAATTTTCCAAACCGCCTGAAAAGGGCCTTTCGCCCTAATCACTTCTCCTCCTCGCACGGCGCTGCGGCGGCGATTTTGCCGCGCGGCCCCCCGGCGCGAGCACCCGAAACTCGGCTTTTATGGCTGAGACCTGCTTTCCTATCTCGGCGAAAATGTGCTAATTTGCCTACAAGTTGCTTCGAAAATCTTAGAAAAAGCAGTAATTGGTGGAAAACGGCAGCAATGGCGAAGATTCTCGTGATCCACGGCCCGAACCTCAATCTGCTGGGCACCCGCGAGCCCGAGCTCTACGGACACACCACCCTCCCCGATATCGACGAGCGACTGAAAAAGCTCGCCTCGGGCGATGGACACAGCCTTGAATCGTTTCAGAGCAACGCCGAGCACGCGCTCATCGAAAAGGTGCAGTCCGCGGCCCGAAATGTCGATCGAATTATCATCAACCCGGCGGGACTCACCCACACCAGCGTGGCCCTGCGGGACGCGCTGCTCGCCGCCGCGATCCCCTTCGTCGAAGTCCATCTGTCCAACATCCACGCCAGAGAGCCCTTCCGGGAGCATTCCTATTTCTCCGATGCCGCCATGGGTGTGGTGAGCGGTTTCGGGCCCCTGAGCTACGAGCTGGCTTACCGGGCCGCCGCGGGCTCCCTGGCCGCCAAGGATTGAGTACTCATTATGGACATCCGCAAAGTCAAAAAGCTGATTGAGCTCCTCGAATCCTCCGACATCGACGAGCTGGAAATCCGGGAAGGCGAAGAGTCCGTGCGCTTGAGCCGCCACGACCGCAGCGCCCTGGGACAGCCGATGTTCGTGCATCAGTCGCCGATGGCGGCTCCTGCGGTGGCCGCCGCCCCGGGGCCGGCGCCGGCCGCCGAAGACGCGCCGTCATTCGACGGCCACGTCGTTACCGCACCCATGGTCGGCACCTTCTACATTGCTCCATCTCCGGGCGCCAAGCCCTTCGTAGAGGTAGGGAAACGGGTGCAGACCGGAGATACGCTGTGCATCATCGAGGCGATGAAAATCCTGAACCAGATCGAGGCGGATGTGGACGGTGTCGTCTCTGACGTGCTGGTGGAGAACGGGCAGCCGGTGGAATTCGGTCAGCCGCTGTTCGTCATTGATACCGGAGAAAGCTAAGGACTTCGCCCCCCGCGTGAATTCATTCATTTCGAGACACGCCGGATCGCCGGCGCCGTTCCATGCCTATTCTCGATAAGCTTGTCATCGCCAACCGGGGCGAAATTGCGCTGCGCATTCTGCGCGCCTGTCGCGAGCTCGGTATCAAGACCGTGGCGGTTCACTCCCAGGCGGATCGGGACCTTAAGCACGTGAGATTGGCAGACGAGTCAGTGTGCATCGGGCCGCCTTCATCGGCCGAAAGCTATCTCAACATTCCGGCGGTGGTGAGCGCGGCGGAGGTCACCGATGCGGTGGCTATTCATCCCGGCTACGGTTTTCTCTCCGAAAACGCGGACTTTGCCGAACGGGTGGAGCAAAGCGGGTTCGTTTTCGTCGGGCCCAAGCCCGAAACCATCCGCCTTATGGGTGACAAGCTGTCCGCCATCGCGCAGATGAAAAAAGCGGGGGTTCCGTGTGTCCCGGGCTCCGGTGGACCTTTGAGCACCGACGACGACGAAATCCTGAAAACCGCGCGTGAGGTGGGTTATCCATTGCTGGTCAAGGCGGCCGGAGGGGGCGGTGGACGCGGTATGCGCGTGGTGCACAGCGAAGCCGCCGTGCTTTCCGCCGTGTCGCTCACCCGTTCCGAAGCGGCGGCAGCCTTTGGCAACGACGCCTTGTACATGGAGAAGTACCTCGAGCGACCCCGCCACGTGGAATTCCAGCTGGTGGCGGACCAGCACGGCAACGCGATTCACCTCGGCGAACGCGACTGTTCCATGCAGCGTCGACACCAGAAAGTCATCGAGGAGTCGCCGGCCCCGGGGATCACCGCCGAGCAGCGTCAGCGCATCGGCGCGCTCTGCGTTGAAGCGTGCAGGACCATTGACTATCGCGGCGTGGGCACCTTCGAGTTTCTTTACGATGACGGCAACTTCTACTTCATCGAGATGAATACCCGACTGCAGGTGGAACACCCGGTGACGGAGATGGTTACGGGCCTCGATCTGGTGAAGCTGCAGCTGCTGATCGCCGCCGGCGAGCCGCTCGGCATCGAGCAGTCGGAGGTGACGTTTCGCGGCCACGCGATGGAATGTCGGATCAATGCGGAGGATCCGAAAAAATTCCGACCCTCGCCCGGCACCATCAGCCTGTTTCATCCTCCCGGGGGTCCGGGGATACGGTTGGACAGCCACGTCTATACCGGGTACTACGTGCCGCCCCATTATGATTCCATGATCGGCAAGCTCATCGCCCACGGGGACAGCCGGGAGTCCGCCATGGCCCGGCTGCGCACCGCCCTCGACGAGATCGTCATTGACGGGATCTCGACCAACATTCCCCTTCATCAGGACCTTTGCCGCGACGCGGCCTTTCGGCGCGGCGGCACGGACATTCACTACCTGGAGCGCAAGCTCGGTCTTTGAGGTCTGAGCGTCCCCGCAAACCGGTGGCCTGGCTCGAACTGACTCTCGACTGCGACCAAAGCGCAGCCGCGCGCTTAAGCGATGTTTTGACCGAAGCCGGGGCTGTTTGCGTGAGCTTTAGCAACGCGTCCGACGAGATCCTGATCGAACAAGATCCCGGGACCGCACCGCTATGGCCCGCGACGCGGGTTCGCGGGCTTTTTAACCAGACGGCCGATCTCCAACAATTGGTACAAGAACTTGATGCGGCGGGCTTCGACGCGCCGGAAGTCACGCATATCGAGGATCGGCAATGGTCCCAGGCCTGGCAGCAGCATGTTCGCCCGCAGCGCTTTGGCGATCGCCTGTGGGTGTTGCCGTCATTCGCCGAAGCGCCCTCCGGGAATGGTGTCTGCGTGCGCCTGGATCCCGGGCTCGCCTTCGGCACCGGTAGCCACGCAACCACCGGTCTGTGTCTAGACTGGCTCGCAGATTTGGCGCTCGAAGGGAAAGGAGTAATCGACTACGGCTGCGGTTCCGGAATTCTCGCCATCGCAGCGGTGAAGCTAGGGGCGCGATCGGCGCGGTGCGTAGACACCGATGCCCAGGCCCTCACCACCGCGCGGAAGAACGCGCGCAATAATGGGGTCGAGGACCGTTTGAGCTTCTATTTGCCCGATGACCTTCCAGGTCATCATGCAGAGGTGGTGGTGGCCAATATTCTTTCCGCGCCGCTCATCGGGCTTGCCGGATCGTTGGCGAATCTTTTGTGCAGCGGTGGGCGCATCGCTCTCTCGGGCATACTGGAGGAACAGGCGGAAGCGGTGACTCTGGCGTACAAGCGCTATATTGGCTTCGAGGCCGCGGCATCCAGAGACGGCTGGGTGCTGCTTTCGGGAACCCGCCGTGCGGCGCTTGATTCGAGCGACTGATTAGCCGATTAAACCGGACCGAGCATGTATACCCGCTGTCCCCACTGCAGTACTTTTTTCGCCGTAAGCCCGGAACAGCTCGGCGCTGCAGATGGCCGGGTGCGCTGCGGCTCCTGCCTGTCCATCTTCGACGGTCTCAAGCAGCTGACCGAACGGCCGCCGCGGCAGAAAGCAGGCGACTCCAAGATCGCTTCCGAAGTTCCGCAACCGGATCAATCCGAAGTCTCGCAACCGGATCAAGGTGACGCAAATCACGGCACCTGGAAACGGCAGCTCGACCCGGACGCTTTTGAAGGCGAGGCTTCGAAAAACGCACCACCGACCCTCGGCGAAGACGACGCAGTAGCGTACGAAGAGGTGCCGGAAGTGATCAGGGAAGATCTCGCCCGCGCCGAGGCGGAACGACGCGGGCGCTGGAAGTCAGCCGTACTTACCGCGGTTGCGTTGACCTTGCTCGCGGTTCTCGGCTTGCAGTACGCCTGGTTCAAGCCCGCAAAAGTGCTCGCCGGATATCCCCAAGCTCGTCCCTGGCTGGAACACTTTTGCGTCTACACTGGATGTCGCGTTCCGGATCGCCGGGATCCTTCGAAGATCCAGATGCTCGCTCGAGACGTGCGCGTTCACCCCGGTTACGAGGGCGCGCTGCTCGTCTCCGCGACCCTGGTAAACGCTGCGGCGCATGCACAACCCTACCCGCGGCTGCAGTTCAGTGTTTTCAACGTCAACGGTCAGACGATCGCAAGCCGCGTATTCGAACCCGAGGAATATCTTTCGCCAGATCTGGATCCAAAAGGCAACATGTCACCAGGAAAGCCACTTCAGATTGCAATCGAATTGGTAGCGCCGGAAGAGGCGGCGATCAGTTACGAGTTTCGTTTCCTTTGAATTTTCTCTAGTTTTCTGAACTACCTGTGTTTGGCGCGAAGCGTTGTGTGCAGTGCAATGTAGGGGGCATGCAAGAGGCGTTACACGCGGGTTGTTGGCGGCTTAGCGGTAAACGCTTTCAAGGAGAACGGGTTGAGGTTAAGATCGCACGCGCCGGGTGGGGGTCAGTGTTCCCCTGCTTTTCTGTCGCGATGCAGTCGTCGCCACGGCGAAGCAGTGACTTGGTGTATTCCCTCATTCTTTAAATATAAGAAGCGCAAAGCGCTGCAGGACGCACTATAAACATGCGAATCGGGAGCTTTTCGGTAAGCGGCCGCTTGATTGCGGCGCCGATGGCAGGTGTCACCGATCGTCCCTTTCGCACATTGTGCCGGAGGCTCGGTGCATCTTTCGCCATCTCCGAGATGGTGTCGTCCAATCCGCGTCTGCGTTCGACCGAGAAAAGCCGGCAGCGTATCGACCATGTGGGTGAAAGCGAACCGCGCTGGGTCCAGATCGTCGGCGCCGATCCACGGGAAATGGCGGAAGCTGCGCGCCACAACGCAGACGCGGGCGCCCAGATCATAGACATCAACATGGGATGTCCGGCAAAGAAAGTTTGCAACCGTGCCGCCGGATCCGCTTTGCTTTCCGACGAATCCCTTGTTGAGCGCATTCTCGATGCGGTCGTGACGGCGTCGCCGGTACCCGTCACGCTAAAGATCCGTACGGGGCCGGATCGGGGCAACAGGAACGGAGTTCGCGTCGCCAGAATCGCAGAGCGGGCCGGTGTCGCCGCAATTTCGGTGCACGGACGCAGTCGGGCCTGTGCGTTTAGGGGCCGCGCGGAACATGAGACCGTGCGCCGAATCAAATCTGCGGTAAAGATGCCGGTCATCGCCAACGGGGACATCAGCTGTCCCGAAAGTGCGCGACGGGTGTTGCTGCAAACAGGTGCCGACGCCCTCATGATCGGTCGCGCTTCTCAAGGTAATCCGTGGATATTTCGCGAAGTGAGTCATTAC